>NZ_BAAGXT010000050.1:0-42651 GCF_054779695.1 Nocardiopsis coralliicola
CAGCGGCCGAGGGCGCCGGCGGCGGCGAGGGGGAGGCCGACGCCGCGGAACCGGCCGCGCGGCCCTGACCGCGCGCCCGCGCCCGCTCGGCCCGCTCCGGCCTGATCCGGGCGGGCCGCGGTGCGCGGTGGCATCCTTGAACCCCACGGAGGGTGCCGAACCGAGGAGGAGCGGGCGATGGTGCGCAGGGCCGGCGAGCGGACGCGCGGCAGCGGGGCCTGGGTGTGGAGCCGCACCGCCGAGACGCGCCGGGCGTTCCTGGACGCCGGCCGGTCGGTGTTCGCCGCGAAGGGGTTCGCCGAGGCGACGGTGGCCGACATCGTGGAGGGATCGGGGCAGAGCGTCGGCAGCCTCTACCACCACTTCGGCGGAAAGACCGAGCTCTACCTCGCCCTGTGGGAGCTGCACCAGGAAGACCTGGAGCAGGCGTCCTCCGCCGCAGTGGCGGACGCCCGCGCCGCAGGCGAGGCCGACCGCTTCGAGCAGTTCTCCGCCGGCGCCCGCGCCTACCTGCGCAAGTCCTGGGAGCGCCGGGACCTGGTCCGGCTGTTCGCCGCCATGGACGGCCCGCCCGGTTTCGCGCCGCTGCGCCGCAGCCGCGGCGCCGACTGGGTCCGGCAGAACACCGTCCTCCTCGAGGCCGGAGGCGGTGCGGTCGCCCGCCTCACCGTCTCGGTGCTGACCGTGGTGATCGGAGAGGCGGCCCGCGAGGTGGCCGTCTGCCCGAGCGCGGCGGAAGCGGACACCGTCACCGAGGCCGCGCTGGACCTCCTCCGCCGCATGGACCCCCTCGCCCAGGTCGAGGCGGCCCACCCCGACGCGCCCCGCGGATAGACGGTCCAGTCCGGTTCGGGGCCAGTCGTCAGGTGCCGCGATGCCACCGGGGAGTGGGTGGAGACACCACTTCGGGAGGGCAGTGGCGGCGAAGAGCGCGGAATCGTCCGCGAATGCCGATAGATTCCTTTCGCTTCGGAGGACTGTGCCGTGCCGGTGCGGCACGCGGACGATGGGGAGGGCCGATGAGGGTTGCGAATGCGGTGCGCTGGGCGGGGACCGCGGTGGGGGTCGCACTGCTGCTCGCCGGCTGCGGCGGGGTGGACGGCGAATGGGAAGCGGCATCAGAGGAGAACCCGATCGAGGTGCTCACCATCGACGGCAGCGAGGTCCAGACCCGGGGGGAGATGTCCTGCCCGGGGAGCATCACCGCCTCGGACGGCGGCCCCGCCACCATCGAACTCGACTGCGATGACGCGGCCCTGCAGGCGGTCGGCGCCGAGATGCGCCAGAAGGGCACGGTGGAGGTGGACGGGCTCACCCTGACCATCAGCTGGGAGGGGATGGGCTGGGGCGGATACATCGACAGCTTCCGCTGAACCGCTCCGCGGGCGCGCAGGCTCCCGGCGCGAGGCTGCGCCCCCGGCCGACCGCGCAGAGAACCGCCGCTGCTCCTCTAGCGCCGCGCTGTGACGCATGGCACCCTGCATCCCATTACTAGAAGAAGTTTCTAGGAATGGAGCGCAATGGCCGCGACGACCCCCTCGCGCCCACGGTGGGGCGCGCCGCCGGCCGCGGGAATCCGGGCAGCGGACCCGGCACCGTTCGGATGGGCGCCCCTCGCCGTGCTGTTCCTCGTCGGACTGGTCGACCGGATCGAGCACCAGATGCTGTCCGGCGTGCTTCCGCTCATCCAGGCGGAGTGGGGGATCAGCGACACGCTCGCCGGCAGCATCCCCACGGCGGCCGCCGTCGCCTCCGCACTGGTCGCGCTGCCCGCCGGCTTCCTCGCCGACCGCCGCAGCCGCACCCGCATCATCACCGTCGTCGTCTTCTGCTGGGCGCTGGCCGCACTCGGTTCTGGGCTGGCCGTCGGCTTCGCGATGTTCTACGCGATGCGCGTGCTGCTGGCCGCCGCCGAGCAGATCGACAACCCCGCTTCCTCCAGCCTGCTCGCCGACTACTATCCGCAGGTCAGCCGCCCCAAGGTGTACGGCCTGGTGCGGATGACCACCTACCTCGGCGGGATCGGCACCCTGCTGGGCGGGGTGCTCGGCGAAGCGCTGGGCTGGCGCGGCGCCTTCGTCGTCATGGCGATCCCCGGCCTGATCACCGCGCTGGTCGTGTGGCGGCTGCGCGAGCCGCCGCGCGGTGTCCTCGACGCCATCGCTGCCCGCGAGCAGGCGGCGGAGGCTTCCGAGGAGGCCGGTCCGGCGCAGGCGGGAGCCGACGGGGCGCCGGCGGAGGCCGGGACGCCGGCCGGGGTCACCGAGACGCCGCGGTTCGGCCGCCAGCTCTCCGCCGTCCTGCGCAATCCGACACTGGTGCTGCTCTCCCTCGGGCTGATGATGCTCACCGCCGGCCTCGCCGGGACCACCTTCTGGATGCCGTCGCTGATCGCCCGCTCCTACGACGTGGGAACCGGCGCCGCCGGCTCCATCGCCGGCCTGTCCTCCGTGGTCGGCGTCATCATCGGTACGCTCATCGGCTCCTGGCTCGGCCGGCGGGCGCACGGCGCCATCCGCGGCGGGCGGGTCGTCGTGGCGGGGTCCGGCGTGGTCTCGGGGTCGCTGCTGCTGGTTGGCGCCCTGATGACGGAATCGACGGTGCTGTTCACCGTCCTGCTCACACTCACCTCGGTGCTCAGTGCGCTGGCGATCCCCTGCGTCATGGCTTCGGTTGCCGACGTGGTGGGCGCCGATACGCGCGGTCTGGGCTTCGCCTTCCTCAACTTCCTGCTCACGATCGGCGCCGCGGTCGGCCCGATGGCCGTCGGGTACGCCTCCGACGCCACCGGGTCGCTGCACGTCGCCTTCTACATCCTCACCGTGCCCAAGGTGATCGGCGGTCTGGCGATGCTGGCCTGCTGGTGGACCTTCGACCGCGACGCGCGCAGGGTGCTCGACGCCGCCCGCGAATAGGCCCCTGCGCCCCGCGCCCCGGCAGCACCGGCGCTGCCCCGGTCCCGCGGGCCCTGCCGCACGCCATCCAGATCTGGGAACGGGATTGCCGGAGGTGCCATGGCCGGGCCGCAGCGGGAGACGGCGAACCAGACGCGGCCGGCCCGGCGGAGGTGGGGCGATCCGCCGGCCGGCGGTGTGCGCGCCGCCGACCCCGCGCCCTACGGGTGGGCGCCGCTGCTGGTGCTGTTCTCCGTCGGCCTCATCGACCGGGTCGAACACGCCCTGCTGGGCGGTCTCCTCCCGCTGATCCAGGCGGAATGGGCGGTCAGCGACGCCGCCGCCGGCAGTATCCCGACCGCCGCGGCGATCGCGTCGGCGCTGCTCGCCATCCCGGCCGGATATCTGGCCGACCGCCGCAGCCGCACCCGGATCATCGCCGTCGTGGTCTTCGTCTGGGCGCTGGCCACGCTCGGCTCGGGGCTGGCCGTCGGCTTCGCGATGCTGTACGCGATGCGCGTGCTGCTGGCCGCCGCCGAGCAGATCGACAACCCGGCGGCCAGCAGCCTGCTCGCCGACTACTACCCGCCGGCCAACCGGCCGAAGGTCTACGGCCTGGTCCGGATGACCACCTACCTCGGCGGGATCGGGCTGATCCTCGCCGGGCTCCTCGGCGAGATCGCCGGCTGGCGGCTGGCGTTCGCCGTGATGGCTGTGCCGGGGCTCATCGGCGCGCTGCTCGTGCTGCGGCTGCGCGAGCCGCGCCGCGGCCACATCGACGCCGTCATCGCCCGCGCCGAAGCGGAGGACGAGCTCGGAGCGGGACCCGGAGGCGGCGGAGCGGCCAGCGGCAGGAGCGGCCCCGTGACCGGTGCCGCGGCGCGCGGCCAGAGGGCTGCCGGCCCTGACGCCGCCGACCCGGCAGCGCCGGCGCCGGCCGCACCGCCGTTCGCGCAGCAGGCGGCCGACGTGCTGCGCACCCCCACGCTGGTCCTGCTGTCCGTCGGGCTCATGCTGCTCACCGCCGGGATCACCGGGATCCACTTCTGGCTGCCGTCGCTGATCAGCCGCGACTTCGGCGCCGGGGTGGGGCTGGCCGGCACGGTCTCCGGTGCCACCTCGGTCTTCGGCGTCGTGCTGGGCACCCTGATCGGATCCTGGCTGGGGCGGCGGGTGCACGGTGCGCTCCGCGGCGGCCGGGTCCTCGTCGGCGGGCTCGGTGTGGTGGCCGGCTCGATCGGCCTCGGCCTGGCGGTCACCGCGGACACCCTGCCGGTGCTGGCGGCTGCGCTGGCCCTCGCCTCCACCCTGAGTTCGATCGCCATCCCGTGTATCACCGCGTCGGTCGCCGACGTGGTGGGCGCCGAGTCCCGCGGGATCGGCTTCGCCTTCCTCAACTTCCTGCTCACCGCGGGCGGCGCTGCCGGCCCGCTCGCGGTGGGCGCCGCTTCCGATGCCACCGGGTCGCTCGTCGCGGGGTTCTGGTGGCTGATCGGGCCGATGGCCGCCGGCGGCCTGCTCATGGCGGCCTGCCGGCGGACGTTCGAGCGCGACGCGCGCAAGGTCCTCGACGCCGCCCGCGGAGCGCAGTGAACCGGCAGGTCCGGCCCTGCCGCACGGCTCGCGGCCGGATGCGGACTTTCCGCGTGCGCCGGGCCGGTGCGGCGTAGCCTCCGGCCGAGGTGATCGGAGTGAAGCTCAGAGAGCGCTTCCGCAGGTGGCTGCGGCTGCGGCGGCCGCCGCCAGACCGGCGCCGCCCGGACGCGGCCGACCGGACGGGGGATCCCGGGCGCGCCGCGCGTACGGAGCAGCCGCGGCGCCGGCTGCAGCGCGGGCGCAGCGGCACCGTCGAAGGGAACGGAGTCCGGATCGAAGCCGACCCGGCCGTGCTGGTGGTGAAGATCGAGTGGCGGACCTTTCGAGGCCCGGAGTGGCGGGTGCGGACGCGGGTCCGGTGGGACGACGTCACTCATATCGCCTTCTGCACCGACCGCCACGACCCGGTCCCGTCACTGCGCGTGTGGGGGAGCGCGCCGGGCAGCCGGCGGCACATCCTCGACTCCGGCGGGCTGACCGCGGCGGGCTGGGCGGAGCTGTCCGCCCAGGTCGCCGCGTCCACCGGCGGCCGCCTCCGCTTCGATCCGGCGGGGCGCGGCCGCGGCTGCCCCGGGCCGGACTGGTGAGTGCACCGCCGCTGCGGGCGGAGCCGCCGCCGCGCTTGGTGCCTCCTTGCCCCGGTTCAGGGCGCACGGTTGGCGGGCCGCGCTCCCCCGGAGGCCATCCGGACGGCGCGACACGGCCCTCTGGCCGAGGTGGAGCGGCGGCTGCGCGGTGACACTGGTGGGAGACGAGAGGACGGTGCGATGGGCGAGTACGGCGGGGCGGCGGACGGGCCGGAGATCGTGGTGGGGATCGACGGGTCGGAGACGAGCAGGGCGGCGCTGGACTGGGCGGCGGACGCGGCGCAGCGCAGGGGGATGCGGCTGGCGGCGGTGCACGCCCTGAGCATGCCGGAGGTCGCGATGCCGTTCGCGGCCGCGGTCCGGATCAACCCGTCGCAAGAGATCACCGACCGGGTGTCGGTGCTGCTCACCGCGGCGGCCGAGCGGGTCGCCGAGCGGCATCCGGGGGTGCGGATGCGCTCGGAGTACTCACTGCAGGATCCGGCGCCGGCGCTGATCGGCGCCGCTGAGGGCGCCGCGATGGCGGTCGTCGGTTCGCGCGGCCTGGGCGGTGTGGGCTCGCTCTTCCTCGGCTCGGTCGGCGACCGGGTCGCCGCACACGCCGCGGTACCGGTGGTCGTCGTGCCGCCGGGTGCCGCGTTCGACACTCCGCGTGCCGGTCGGATCACCGTCGGCGTGGACGGTTCCGAGCACGCGGCAGCGGCGCTGCGGTTTGCGCTGGCCGAGGCCGCGGCGTCCGGCGCGGCCGTCGCGGCGGTGTACGCCTGGCAGCTGCCGGTGCCGTTCACCGTGCCGCCCGTTGCCGCCGACGAGCCGGCTTTCGACCGCGATGCGTTCGCCGCGGCCGCGCTGGAGCGGGCCCAGGCCGCAGTGGACGGGGCCCGCACGGCCGCCACGGAGAGCGTCCCGGTCGAAATCTCGGTGGTCGAGGACCAGGCGGCGAACGCCCTGCTGCAGGCCAGCCGCGGCACCGACCTCCTCGTCGTCGGCTCCCGCGGCCGCGGCGGCTTCACCGGTCTCCTCCTCGGCTCGGTCGGCCGCTCGCTGCTGCACCACGCACAGATCCCGGTCGCCATCGCCCGCTGAGGCGCGCGGTCTCTGCAGGGGCGTGCGGGGAGCAGCCGGGGGAGGGTCAGGCGGGGAGGGGGACGCGCCAGACGAGGCGGGTTCCACCGCCGGCGGTGGGGGTGGCGGTGCAGGCGCCGTCGAGGCGGGCTGCGGAGCGCTCCAGCGGCAGCGGCACCAGGCCCGCCGGGCGGGCCCAGTCGTCGACGACCTCCACGGTCAGCCATCGGCGCTGCTGCGGAGCGGCCGGGATCCGGTGCTGCAGGGTGTGTCCGCCGCCGCGGCGGCGGCGGCGCTCCGCAGCGCCCTGGGCCGCGCTGCCTTCCTCGGTGGTGACGGCGACGCTGACCTCGGCGCGGGAGGCGTGCCGGGCGGCGCCCGACAGGGCGTCCCGCAGTACCGCGAGTACGTCGCCGACGACGGGGTCCGGCACGGCGTCCAGCGGGCCGTCGAACCGCAGGCCGACGGTCACCCGGGGCGCACCGTCGGTCGCGTCGGAGGTGGCGGAGTCGATGACGTCGAGTACTCCGCCGCGCAGCGACCGCTGCCCCGCGTCGGCGCCGTTGAACGCGAAGACCGCGTCCCGGGTGCGGCGGATCGTCGCGTCGAGGTCGTCCACGGCGCGCTGTACGCGGCGCGCCGGGTCCGGGTCGGCGATGCGGTGCACGGTGCCCGACAGCGACATCGCGACGGAGGACATCGGGCGTATCGCGGCGTCGTGCAGCTCCTCGGCGATGCGCTCGCGGTCGCGCAGGACGCTGACGCGGCCGGCGTCGGCGCGTGTCTCGGCGGCCTCCAGGACCAGGGCCGCGTGCTTGGTGAAGACCGCGAGGGATTCCGCGGCGCCCGCCGGGCACCCTGCGCCGGCCGGAAGGCCCAGCAGCAGGACGCCGCGGTCGGGGCGGCGCCCGGACAGCGGGAGCAGCATCGCTGAGCCCAGGTCCAGTCCGCGCAGGAGCGGCTCGGTTGCCGCTTCGGCCAGCTCCACCTGCTCGCCGGACCGGTGCACCCGCCCGGCCGGCCCGGCGTCCAGGGGCGTCCGCCGCCCGGCGACGGCGCTGAGCGCAGTGCGGATGGCGGGAGTAGGGGTGCCGTCGGCGGGTGCGGCGGCTCCGCCGTCGTCGGTGCAGGCGACGACGAGCTCGTCGCCGCCCGGGGCGGGTACGGCGATGGCGGCGACCTGCGCGCCGCACAGCCGGCGCGCCCCGGCGGCCGTGCGCTCCAGGAGTTCGGCCGGTCCGGCGCCGGTGAATGCGGACAGTTCGTCGCACGCCTGCTGGCAGCGGCGGCGGCGCTCTGCTTCGGCCCGGTGCCGTGCGTTGTCCAGCGCCACGGCGCAGCTGGCGGCCAGCGCCGACAGCGGAGTGGTTCCGCTCTGCGGTGCCGCGCCGCGCAGCCCGAGGGCGAACAGCGCGCCCAGATACTCGCCGCGCACTTCGAGCGGCACCGCGACCAGGTCGGGGAGCGGGCCTGCGGCGCGCCACGCCGGGTCCTCGGCCGGGACGGGCACGGAACAGGGGCCGCTGCCGGCCGCCAGCAGGGAGAGGGCTCCCGGGCCATGGCCGAGGGCGGCAGCGAGGTGCGCGGAACCGTCGTCGGCGACGTAGCGCTCGACTCCGTCGAGCGCGGCGGTGACACCGACGACGCCGTGCCGGGCGCCGGCCACTCCGGCGGCGGCGCCGGCGGTGTGGGTGAGCAGCTCGCCGACCCCCTGCAGTGTGCCCGAGGCGGAGAGCGCGTTGGAGAGGAGGTCGAGCCGGGTCGCGGCGGAGGGCGGCTCGGACGCGGAGGGGGCGTCCGGGATCCGTCGTGCGGCCATGTTCTGGTCTCCCCGATCGCAGGCATCGTCGTGCAAGCCAGGCCGTGCAAAACCGACCGTGCAGAACCGGGGCGGATTCTCACCGGGAGTCTAGAGGACACAGACGCGGGGTGAGGGGCGAATGCGGGAATCCGTGGACCTTCTCCGCAGTCCCCTCCGCTGACCTGGCCCCGCCCGGCCGATCGGAACCGCTACGCGCTGTGTCGGGCCGAGCGGATCTCCGGGCATAACCGGTCCCAAACGCAATTGCGCCGAAGCAGATGCCGTGCGCCGCCCTCCCGGGGGCGATCGGCCCTGACCGGGAGCCGCCCCCCGCAGTCCGCCGGGCCGGCCGCTGCGCGCGCTGCCGTGCGTCCTGGACCGCCGATCCGATCGCGCGGCGGGCGCCCGCGTCGCGGCGGCCCACCGCATCCACCGGCACAGGGTCCCGGTGCGGGTGGCTGCCCGGGACGTTGTGCCCCCAGACGTCCCGGCAGTGCGCCGCCCACCGGGGAGCAGGCTGCCGGGACGGTCCTGGGCGGGGGCCGGCCGGGCGCCGCACGGTGAGGGGCCGGGGCCCGCGCGTGAACATCGGCCCGAGCCGCACGCGGCTGCCGGGCAGCGGCAGCCGCAGTGCACCAGGGCCGGGTTTCCCGGAGGGGGGTCGGCTGTGCACGGGAGCGCTGGTGCCGGTCCGTCCGGCCGGGGATGCGGGCACCTCGCCGGGCGGCACGGCGCCGCGGGGGAGATTCCGCTTGCTCGGCGTGCCGGCGGCCGGGCGGCAGGCCGCCGGCACGGTCTAGGGTGCGGCGGGCTGGGTGCCGTAGGGGAGCAGGCGGCCCAGGCGCAGGAGCATCTGGGGGTGGGCCCCGTCGCAGAAGCCCTCCGCGATGAAGCGGCGGAGGTGCGGTTCCTCGAGCGGCTGGGTGTGGAAGGCCGCGGCGATCCCTTCGGCCGCGGCGGTGAGCAGGACGCGCTGCAGTGCGTGGCCGGCTGCCAGCCAGTCGGCGCGGTCGTCGCCGGGCGTGCTCAGCAGGGCGACCGTCCCGGTTGCGTCGCCGCGCACCGGCAGGATCCCGGTGCGCCCGGAGGCGCCGTAGTCGCGCCCCGGGAAGCCCGCCGCGGCGGCGCCGGCGCCGCCCTCGGCCGGGAAGTCGGCCGCGTTCACCCCGTCCGGACGCAGGTCGCTGGGGCCGCGCACCCAGGATGCCAGCTCAGCGCAGCGCTGATCGTCTTCGCGCTGCAGCAGCTCGGCCGCCGACACCAGGCCGGCCAGAGCGCGGATCCGGCCCGGACCGGTCACCGGCTCCAGGCGGGCGCCTTCGCCGGCGGCCGCCGCGATGAGTGCGCGCACGGCTGCCACGTCGTCGATGTCGGTCAGGAACGGGCCGCGGTGGGTGCGCCGCAGCGGCAGTGCGCGGAACAGGCGCAGGTCGCCGTCGCCGGGCGCTGCACCGGCGGTGCCGCGCTCCGGGGGGCCGGCGGCGATCTCGGCCAGCAGGCCCGGGCTGGACGGGTCCGGGAGTAGCGCGACGCGGTGGACCACGCCGCTCGCCCGGAGCGCCAGACGGGCGTTGAACACCGCGGCGCCGCAGCTCAGTACCAGTTCGCGGCCGCCGGGGGCGGCGCCGGCCAGACGCCGGGCGTCGTCGGTACCCACCCGCATGCGGGACCCGCGCACCGCAACCGTCCACGGCCGTGTGCCGCATACCGACGGGGCGCGCCGCGCGGCGTCCTCGGCCGCGCGCCACGCGCCGCTGAGCTGCTCATCGGCCACCTGGTCGACGTCCATCCTCCGCAGTCCGCTCCCCTCCGCTGCCCGGTCTCCCCCCGCCTCCACCACACCCGCCCGCGCGAACTGCGGTTAGAGGCGAAGGATCGCCCGATGCGGGCCGGAAGTCCCCCCGGCCGGCGCTGTCCCGCGGCCCGCCGGGCGGCGCTGCGGAGCTGGCAGTGCCCTCATCATGGCGCGGCGCTCAGGCGGCGCAGCAGTGGGCCCGCAGTTGCGGCGCTGGGAGCGCTCCCGCTGGTCGGCGGCGCGGGCCGCCGCGCGCCCCCGCCGCGTCCTTTGCCGCGCCCGGGCGCCGGACTAGGGTCGGTCACCGGATGCACCCGGCCGCGCAGCGCCTGCGGCGGGCGGATGCACCCCCGCCGCGACACCGATGCCGCACCGACGACCGGAGGCCGAGCGCCATGCCCGCCACCATCCCGACCACCACGCTCGCCGACGGCACGCCGCTGCCCGCCGTCGGCTTCGGCACCTACCGGCTGAACGGAGCCTCCGGCGCCGACGCGATCGCGTCGGCGCTGCGCACCGGCTACCGGCTGCTGGACTCGGCGTTCAACTACGGCAACGAGGGCGCCGTGGGGGAGGGCCTGCGCCGCTCCGGGGTGCCGCGCGCCGACGTGCGGGTCACCTCCAAGCTCCCCGGGCGCTTCCAGTCCTACGACAAGGCGCGCCGCACCGTGGAGGAGTCCGTCTTCCGCGCCGGCCTGGACTTCATCGACCTGTACCTCATCCACTGGCCCAACCCTGCGCAGGGCCTGTACACCGAGGCGTGGCAGGCGCTGGTGGACGCGCAGCGCGACGGCCTCATCGCCTCGATCGGGGTGTGCAACTTCCTGCCCGAGCACCTGGAGCGGATCACCGAGGCCACCGGCGTGGCGCCCGTCGTCAACCAGGTCGAGCTGCACCCCTACTTCCCGCAGGACGAGCAGCGCGCGTGGGACGCGGAGCACGGGATCTGCACGCAGTCCTGGAGCCCGCTGGGCCGCGGCAGCGCGGTTCTGGAGGAGCCGGCGCTCACCCGCATCGCCGAGCAGACCGGGCGCACGCCCGGGCAGGTGGTCCTGCGCTGGCACCACCAGCTCGGCGCGGTGCCCATCCCCAAGGCGGCCTCGCCGGAGCGGCAGCGGCAGAACCTGGACCTGTTCGACTTCGCGCTCGACGACAGCCAGATGGCCGCGATCGCCTCCCTCGCGCGCGCCGACGGGCGGCTCAAGGACCAGGACCCCGCGGTCTACGAGGAGTTCTGAGGGGCGGAGCTCGGGCGGGTGCGCCCGGGGCGCGTGGCGCACGGCGGCGGGCGGTCGGGAGAATGGCCTCCGGAGCGGCGCCGTGCGCGCCGGATGCGGGCGAGAGCGGGAGGAGCGCCGTGGCGGAACTGCCGGGAGAGGTGGAGGCCGCGGTCGTCGGCGGCGGGCTGACGGGTGCCGCTGCGGCGTGGGAGCTGGCCCGCCGCGGGCGGGAGCCGCTGCTGCTGGAGCGCAGTGCGGCCGGGCACCGCGAGGGGAGCTCGCACGGCAGTGCGCGCATCGTGCGGCGCGCCTACACCGACCCGTTCCACGTGCGCGCGACCGGCCGGGCGATGGAGCTCTGGCGCGAGCTGGAGGACGACGCCGGGCGGCCGCTGCTCCGCCTGACCGGCGGTATCGACCACGGCGGCGCGGCGGAGCTCGCGGCGACCGCGGCAGCGCTGCAGGGCGAGGGGGTGCCTTTCGAGCGGCTCAGCCCCGCGGCTGCCGAGCAGCGCTGGCCCGGATTCCGCTTCGACGGCGGCGTCCTGTTCCACGCCGAGGCCGGCACCGTCGACGCCGGCGCGGCGGTCGAGGCCTTCACCGACCGGGCCGGTGCGCACGGCGCCCAGGTGCACGCGCACACGCCCGTCGAGCGCATCACCGTCGAACCGGATGCGGCTGTCCTGCACACGGCGCGCGGTACCGTGCGGGCACGCCGGGCCGTGGTCGCGGCGGGCGCCTGGCTGCCGGGACTGCTGGGCGGACTGCTGCCGCTGCCCGCGCTGACCGTCACCCAGCAGCAGGTCTTCCACTTCCCGCGCTCCGGACTGGCGGCGGACGCCCCTTCGGTGATCCACCACGGCGGTGCGGCGGTCTACAGCCTGGCCGGCGGCCGCGACGGCGGGCCGGGCGACGCCCGCAAGATCGCCGAGTACCGCGACCCGCTGGCCCGCCCGACCACGCCCCGGGACCGCTCCGGCACGGTCGACCCGCGGGCCCGCGACCGCGTCACCGGTTACGTCCGGCGCTGGCTGCCCGGCCTGGAACCGGTCCCGTTCAACGAGGCCACCTGCCTCTACACCTCCACTGCCGACGACGAGTTCCTTCTCGACCGCTCCGGCCCGCTCGTCATCGCCTCGCCCTGCTCCGGCCACGGCGCCAAGTATGCGCCCCTCGTCGGCGCCTGGACCGCGGACCTCGCCCAGGGCGCCGCCCCGCCCGCCCCGCGGTTCTCGCTGGCGGCGCCCCGGAGCTGACCGCCCGGCGGCGCCGGGGCCGCTGCGGCGGCGCGCCGCCGGGGACGGCGGCTGCGGCCGGCACCGGGCCTTTTCGCAGAGCGGCGGCTTCCTCCGCGCCGAGCAGGGGGGTGGTGGCGCTGACAGGACCGGCGGTGCGGGCGCGGCGCCCGCGCAGCGCTGACGGGGTCCGCGCTACCGGGCGCTGCCGCGCTGAGGGGCGGTGCCGCCGGGGCCGGCGCTGTCGGCGAAGGCGGCGGCCGCCGGGCTGAGTTGCTGGTGCGGCCAGACGAGTGCCACGTCGAGCCGGTCCTCCACTGACAGCCGCCGGACGCGCAGGCCGACGGCGTCGGCGAGCGGGCGCCAGGAGTCGGCCACCACGGCGGCGCCGACGCCGCTCAGGACCAGCGGAAGCAGCCCTTCGCGGTGCTCGACCTCCACCGCGATCCGGCAGTCCTCCGCCGCCGCCACGATCGCGTCGGCCACCCGGCGCATGCCGGTGCCCGGCTGGCCGGCGATCAGGCGCAGTCCGCGGAGTTCGCCCAGGGCCAGCGGGCCGGCGCCCGGGGGCAGCGCAGCGTCGTCCCGGGCCATCAGCACGAACGACTGCGATTCCAGCGGGACCCGGTGCAGTCCGGCGGCGTCCCGGGCCATCCGGGGCGAGGCGAGCACGCCGATCTCGGCGACGCCCCGGTGCAGCGCATCGCGGACGTCGTCGGGCCGGTCCGCGGCGGCGACCGCCACGTCGACCAGCGGGTAGCGGGCGGCGAACGCGGCGATGAGCCCGGTCAGCGGGCTGATCGCCTGCGAGGGCATGGACACGATGCGCAGCCGCCCGCCGCGGAGGCCGTCGACCGCGGCGACGGTCTCCCGCGCCACGTCGCGGGCGCGCACGACGGCGCGCGCGGGGTCTACGAGCGCCTCGCCCGAGGGGCTCAGGACCAGGCCCCGGCCCTTGCGGATGAAGAGCTCGGTGCCCAGCTCCGCTTCGAGGCGCCGGATCGTCTGCGTCAGCGACGGCTGGGCGACGAAGAGGTGGTCGGCGGCGCGGCGGACGCCGCCGTAGTCGACGACGGCGAGGAAGGCGCGGAGCTGCCGGACGTCCACTGGTGCCCTCCCTCGCAGCGCGGCGGCGGGGAGCGGCCGCCGCAGCCGATAGGCGGAGGCTATCGGTTCGGCTGCATATGCGTCTTGGACAGGAATCATTCCGGGTCGTCAGGATGTGCTCCACATCACCGCTGCCGGCGGCGCGGCGCGGTGCCCCCCGACCACGACGTGGAGCTGTTCCGTGCCTGACCAGATCGCGCTGTTCGCCACGACGGCCGCCGCCATCCTCGGCATCGTCCTCGCCATCACGTGGCTCAAGATCCCACCGGTGTTCGCACTGCTCTTCGGCACCCTGTTCCTTGGGCTGACCACCGCGACCGGGCCGGAGGGGACCACGGAGGCGGTCGCCGCGGGGTTCGCCGACGTGATGGGCGAGATCGGCATCCTCATCGCGTTCGGGGTCATCCTCGGCGCGCTGCTGACCGTCACCGACACCATGGAGCGCCTGGTGCAGGCCATCCTTCGGGTGTTCAGCAGGCGGAGTGTCCCCTACGTGTTCGCCGGTGCGCTCAGCACCCTGTTCACCTCGATCTACTCCGACGTGGCGCTGGTGCTCTCCGCGCCGCTGGCGCGGCGGCTCAGCCCGCGCTTGGGCCGCGACGGCCGCGCCCTGATGGGCGGTGCGCTCACCGCCGGTATCGAGGTGGGCCTGGTCTTCGTGGTCCCCGGGGTCGCCGCTGTCGCGATCGCCGCCATCCTCGGGGTCCCCCTGGGGCAGATGTTCGTCTTCGGGATCGCCGTCGGGGTGCCCACCGCGCTGCTGACGATGCTGGCCTTCGCCGCGCTGCTGCGCGTGGTGAAGTGGCGGCCCGCGCTCGACGAGCTGGAGGAGGCCGATGCCGGCGAGCCCCGCGGCACCGGCGCGGACCCCGCCGATGCCGGCGGCGGCCGGACGGATGCGCCGGAGGCCGGTTCGGGGAGCCCGCAGACGGCGACCGCCCACGCCTCCGCGCCGGCGGCGGCCGCCCGGCGGGAGTGGCCGCTGCCCGTGTCCGTCTCCCCGGTGCTGCTGGCCCTGGTGCTGGTGGCCGGCAGCGCTGTCGCGGAGAACCTGTCGGTGGACGCCCCCGCGGTCGTGTTCCTCACCGACCCCGTCGTGGCGCTCCTGCTGGGGGCGGCGCTGGCCTACGCGCTCGCCGCCCGGGTGCGCTCGACCGAGGAGATCGGCGGCGCCGTGGGCACGGCCCTCGGCCAGGCCGGGCCCATCCTGGTCCTGAGCGGCATCAGCGGCTCGCTGGGCATGGTGATCGAGAAGTCCGGCATGGCCGAGGTCCTGGGCGGGGCGTTCTCGGCGGGGTTCCTCCCGCCGCTGCTGCTGGTCTGGCTCGTCGCGGCGGTCCTGCACGTGGCCCTCGGGTCGATCTCGGTGGCGGGCATCACCGCCGCCGGCATCCTCGCCCCCATCGCCGCCACCCTCGACGTCCCGCTGGTGCTGGTGGCCCTGGCCGCCGGCTCGGGTGCCCTGTTCCTGCCGCACGTGAGCAGCAACTTCTTCTGGATGTTCCAGTCGCTGCTCGGCTTCACCACCCGCGGCACCGTGAAGACGCACGCCATCCCGATGACCCTGGCGTCGCTGATCTCGCTGCCCCTCATCCTGGGGCTGTCGGTGTTCGTGTGACGCCGACCGGCCCCGCGCCCGCGGCACGGGTGCGGGGCCGGGCCGGGCGGCTACCCCGCGAAGGGGCGGCCGCCCGGGGAGGTGCGCAGCCCGGCGGGGAGGCGGGTCCAGGGCAGGGCGGCGGGGTCGGCCGCCATGGGGCCGGGCGCGGTGGCGACGAGGACGGCCGCAGCGATCGGCTGGAAGTCGCCGCGGAAGTGCACCGAGCTCTTCAGCACCAGGACCGACGCGTCCTCCGGTGCCAGGCCCGCCGCGCGGACCTGGTTGCGGTCCATGATCTGCGCCTTGCGGGCGTTGACCACCACGGCGACGTTGCCCGAGCGCAGCAGGCAGGACGGGCCGACGTCGAGGACGTTTCCGTGCATCATCGGCCCGTCGAACACCACGCGGCCGTCGGTGACCGCGGCGACCTCGAAGCGGCCGGCGAGCGGGGCGTCGCCGGGTACGCCCGACCCGGGGAACTCGACGTCCAGCACCGCGCCGGCGCCGGCCTCGGCGGCGCGGTGCGCGATCGCCGGATCCCACATCGCGGCGAGGGCCGACCCGGGGAGGTCGCGTTCGAGGAGCAGCCGCAGCAGCCCCGTCGTCGTCGCGTCGCCGCCGGCGCCCGGGTTGTCCTGGGTGTCGGCGACGACCACCGGCCCCGCTGCGGCGGCCGCGGCGGCGTCCAGCGCGGCGGAGGCGCCGAGCACGTCGAGCGCGAACGCCTCCTCGCGCGCCAGGACCAGGTCCCGCAGCTCCGCCACCGCCGCTGCGACCGCGGAGTCGCCGGGCCCGTAGCCGAACACCTCCGGGCCGCAGCCGGGTACGTCGGCGGCAGGGAAGCCGGCCGCGAAGGTGAGTGCGGCTTCGCTGTCCGGCACCGCGGCGACCCGGCGGTAGACCTCCCCGGCAGGCTCCAGCAGGGTGCTGCCGGAATTGATCGGCACGAGGAACGGGATGCGGGCCCGGTGCAGCACCAGCCGCTCCCCGCCGAGCAGCCGGAAGAGCAGGTCGGCGGCGCGCCGGCCGGTCTCGGCCATGTCGACGTGCGGGTAGGTGCGGTAGGCGGTCATGGCGTCGGCGTGCGCGAACATTGCGTCGGTCATGTTGGCATGCAGGTCGAGGCTGACCGAGACCGGGACGTCCGGGCCGACCGCGGCCCGCACCCGGGCGAGGATCTCGCCGTCGCCGTCCTCGTGTGCGGCGGTCACCATGGCGCCGTGCAGGTCGAGGTAGACGGCGTCGGGGCGCAGTTCGCGGCAGGCGCCGACGATGTCGCCGCAGATGCGCTCGAACGCCGGGCCGGTGACCGGAGCGGACGGCGACGCCGCGCACCAGACGACCGGCAGCAGGTCCGCGCCGCGCTCCCGGGCCGCCTGGACGAACCCGCCGACGGGCACGTTGACTCCGGCCAGGTCGAGCACCTCCGCGCCGCGGTGCATTCGCGGGAAGCCCTCGCCGTTCACGAAGTTGGCGTAGTCGGCCGGGGTGCGGGCGAACGTGTTGGTCTCGTGCAGGAATCCGGCGACCAGGATCCTCGGTGCCATGGCGGAGCGTCCTCCCGAAAGGCGCGGCGGGTGCGGTGGAAGTGCGGAGCGGCCGGGCGGTGCCGCCGCCGGGGGCTCCGGCAGCGGCGGCGGTCAGGTGCCGGCGCCGGTCCGGCCGGGGTGGCGGATGAGGAAGAGCGCCGCCGTGGACAGCGCCAGCAGCGCCACCATCGCCGTCAGCCCCAGCTGGGTGCTGCCGGTGGTGTCCTTGACCAGTCCGATCAGGTAGGGGCTGACGAAACCGCCCAGGATGCCGATGGTGTTGATGAATGCGATCCCGCCGGCCGCCGCCGTCCCGGCGAAGTGCTCGGCCGGCACCGCCCAGAACACGGTGTAGGCCGCCCATACCGCCGCCGTCGCCACGATCATCGCGCTGAAGGAGGCGGCGAACACGTGGCCGGTCAATGATGAGGCGAGCAGGGCCGCGCAGCCCACCGCAGTCGGCACGATGGTGTGCCAGCGCCGGTCCTGGTAGCGGTCGGATGTGCGGCCCAGCACCACCATCGCCGCGATCGCGAAGAGGTAGGGCACGGCGGTGAGGAAGCCGATGGCCAGCGTCCCCTCCACGCCGTTCTCCTGGAGGATGGTGGGCAGCCAGAAGCTGATGGCGTAGATGCCGCACATGATGCCGAAGTAGGCCGCCGACATGATGTAGATCTGGCCGTTCTTCAGCGCCGCGGCGAAGCTGTGCGTGCCGGCCGACCGGTTGCGGGCCACTGCGGCCGCGATGACCTCCTTCTCCCGGGCGGAGAGCCAGTGGGCGTCCTGCGGGCGGTCGGCCATCATCCGCCAGAACAGGTAGCCCAGCACCACGCAGGGCAGGCCCTCGACGAGGAACATCCACTGCCAGCCGGACAGGCCGGCGACGCCGTCGGTGCCGGTGATGATCAGCGCGGACACTCCGGAGCCGAAGATGGAGCCGATCGGCCCGGCGAGCATGTAGATGCCCATGGCGGCGGCCATCCGGCGAGCGGAGTACCAGTAGGTGAGGTAGAGGATGATGCCCGGCGCGAAGCCGGCCTCGAAGACGCCCAGCAGGATGCGGAGCGCATAGAACATGGCCTCGCTCTGCACGAAGGCCATGGACGCCGAGGCCAGGCCCCACAGCACCATGATGCGGGTGATGGTGCGCTTGGCGCCGATCTTCTCCATCAGCAGGTTGCTGGGCACTTCGAAGACGGCGTAGGCGAGGAAGAACAGGCCGGCGCCGAGGCCGAAGGCGGCCTCGGTGAGCGCGATCTCCTCCTGCATGTGCAGCTTCGCGAAGCCGATGTTCACCCGGTCGAGGTAGGCGAACGTGTAGCAGAGCAGGAGGAACGGCAGCAGGCGCCGCCCGACCTTCTTGTAGACCTGGTCCTCTTCGCCCGGGCGGGCGGGGGCGGCGGAGGTCCGCGGGGAATCGGACACGGGGGGCACTCCTTGGACGGCGTCGGCAGGGCCTGGCCGGTAACCCTAGGGACGGAGCCGCAGAACACCCGGATGCGACGGGAATTGACTCGGGGAATCACCCGGTGAAGTTTTCCGACGGGTATCGGGGATATAGTTCCCGTTCATGACACACCGGGTCCATGAGGCCGACCTCGAACTGGTGGATGCGCTCCAGGTGAACCCCCGCGCCACCTGGGACGAGCTGGGCGCCGCGCTCGGCGTGGCGCCGGTGACGGCGGCGCGGCGGTGGCGGCGGCTGGAGGAGTGCGGCCTCGCCTGGGTGAGCGCGGCGATCGGGCAGCACCGCTCGCTGGGGGCGGTGCTGGAGGTGCGCTGCGCTCCAGGGGACGCCGCGCGTATCGCGGCGGAGCTGGCCCGGCGGCCCGACATCATCACCGTCGGGCTGACCACCGGCGACTTCCAGCTCTTCGCCGTGGTCCTCGCCGACGGCCTGGCGGCGCTGACGGACGTGCTCGCGGACGAGCTCTCCGCGGTGCCGGGTGCACTGCAGGTGCGGCACAGCGTCTTCGGTGCGCTGCACGGCGGGGTGCACTGGCGGCAGGGGATCCTGTCGGACGGCGAGTCGCGCGCGGTCGCGCCTGCGCCCGGCCAGCCGCCCGCCCGGGTGCGGCCGCTGGGCCCCGGTGACGCCGCCCTCTTCCGCCACCTCAACGCGCGCGGCCGGGCGTCCATGCGCGAAGTGGCGCGGGCGGCGGGTGTGCCCGAGCATACGGCGCGCCGCCGGGTCGCGGCGCTGGCCGCGTCGGGCGAGCTGATCTGGCGCTGCGACGTGGCCCGGCCGCTGTTCGACCTGCCGCTCGGCGTGTTCCTGCTGCTGGAGGCCGGCGACACCGCGGCCGAACGGGCCGTCACCGAGATCGGCGCCTGGCGGGAGACGCGCCTGTGTGCGCGGGTGGTGGGCGCGGCCAACATCGTCCTGATCGCGAGCCTGCACCAGCTGTCAGAGCTGGACGAGCTGTGCGGCCGGGTCACCGGCGGCTTTCCCGGTATCCGTGTCGCCGACCGGCGCGTGGTGCTGCGCAGCACCAAGATCTACGGCCGCCTGCTCGATCCGCACACCGGCCGCGCGACCGGCACCGTGCCGGTCGATCCCTGGTCGGCCGCACGGCGCAGGCCTGACCGCAGCCCGGTGTAGGAGCTCGCCGCCGAGACGCGGTCAGCGGGAGGGGCGGCGCTGCCGTCCGGGCGGGTCACTCATGTGCGGGGCCGGCGTCGGCTTCGAGGGACAGGGCGGACCGCTGGGCCTCGGCGAGGTCGTTCAGGGCTTCCTGGTCGTGGCGGTGGGCCGCGCCGGAAGCGGCGAGGTCGTGGGCGAGGCCGTCCAGGCGGGCGGTGCGGTGGTCCCCGGCGCCGGGGCCTTCGGCGGCGAGCACGGCGCGGGCGTAGCCGCCGATGCGCTCGACGCGGGCGCGCACGCGTCCGGCGTCGGCTTCGAGCTCGGCCCGGGCCCGGTCGGCCCCGGGGTCGGGCCGGCGGCCGCCGTCGGTGAGCGCGGCGATCTCGGCTCTGATCCGGGCGTGCCGCTGCAGGCTCTGCGCAACCGACCACTCCAGGTCTTCGAGGACGGCCCGGTTGCGGGCGGCGTCCAGCAGGAGGCCGTCGCGGTGCAGGGAGGATCCGAGGACGGCGTCGACGGCGTGGATGCAGCGGCGGAGGAGGTCGGCCTCGGCGGGTCCGAGGCCGGCGGGTCCGATGATGCGGCCGCGGTAGCGGTGCAGCTCTGCTGAGCCGTCCGCGCTCCGCCCGTGCGGGCCCGGCTCCGGCCGGCCGCCGGTGCCGCGCCGGAGGCGGCGGAAGCGGACGGCGGCGGACACTCCGACCGGGACGGCCGAGCCGGCCAGGACCAGCACTCCGATCGGCGGCGCCGCGGCCATCAGCAGCAGCCCGGAGAGTACGAGCAGAGCGGTCAGGCGGACGGCGGTGCGGGCGCTGAGCAGGGGCCGCAGCGGCCGCGCCGCGGGCGGTTCCGGGACGGGGGCGGGGGAGGGGGCGCCCGAGCGGAGTGCCGCGGTGATGCGGAGCCGGTCGAGCCCGTCGAGGTCGGGGGAGAGCGCCGGGCGCTCCGCGCCGCCCGCGGGGGGCGGGGCCTCTGCGGCCGGCCGGCGGGCGGCCTCGGGCAGGCTCCGGCGGAGCCTGCGCCCCGCGGCGGTGAGCACCCAGAGGTCCCCGTCGGGGTGCACTTCGGCGAGCCCCCGTCCGCGGAGCCGCTCCAGCACCCGCACGCGCAGGTCGAAGCCGTCGGTCGGCATGGCCAGCAGCGCCGCCCGCTCCCTGCGGTCCAGCGCCCCCTGAGCGGGTCCGCTGTCGTTCATCACGCCCCCACCGGCGGCCTGATCGGTTCCGGCGCGGCCGCCGGAGGTGGGACGCGCTTCCGGCCGCGCTCGTTCCGGCGGTGCGCGGCGGCGGCAGCCGGATTCGGGGCATGCGGAAGCGGCCCGGCGCCGCCGTGCAGGCCCAGGGCCCTGCCGCCGGCCTCTGCGCGGCAGCGCCGGTGCGGCCGGAGCGGCGCGGACCCTGTGCCGGATCGGACGGCGGGGCGGCTCCGCCCGATGCCGGCTCGTCCGGTGCACCGCGGCGTGCTCGGCGGCGGGCCGGGCCACTGCCGCGGGTGGTGGCGTCGAGGCTCTTCGGTGCTCCTCCGCGAGCTCGCCGGAGGCACATGCCGGACGCTACTGCAGCGGAATGCCGGCCCCGTGCTCGCTGTGCGGCCGGGGGCCGCGGATGCGGCGGTCGCCTTCGGCGATGGGGACGTCGTTGATGCTCGCCTCGCGGCGCCGCATGAGGCCCCGCTCGTCGAACTCCCAGAGCTCGTTGCCGTAGCTGCGCCACCACTGCCCTCCGGTGTCGCGGCACTCGTACTGGAAGCGGACGGCGATGCGGTCTCCGTGGAACGCCCACAGGCTCTTGCGCAGCGCGTAGTCCAGCTCGCGCTCCCACTTGCGGGCCAGGAACGCGGCGATCTCCGCCCTGCCGCTGATGAACGCGTCGCGGTTCCGCCAGACCGAGTCGGGGGTGTAGGCCGCGGCCACCCGCTCGGGGTCGCGGGTGTTCCACGCGTCCTCTGCGGCCTGGACCTTCTGCACCGCCGTCTCCTGCGTGAACGGCGGGTACGGCGGCCGGTCGTCCGGCATGGTGCGCCTCCTTGCGGCGGGAACGTGCGTTCTCCGATGGTGGCCCTTAAGGTAGAGAACGGTCGTTCTCAACGTCAAGGAGCCCGATGCCTGCCCCGGTCACCGAGGAGCGGAACCACCGCGACCGCGACGCTCTGCTCGACGCGGCGGAGCGGCTCTTCTACGGGCACGGAATCCAGGCGGTGGGGATGGACCGGGTCCGGGTGGAATCGGGACTGCCGCTGAAGCGGATCTACGCCTACTTCCCGTCGAAGGAAGACCTCGTGGTCGGAATGCTCCGGCGCCGCGACCAGCGGTGGCGATCCAGCCTCGCGGCCCGCGTCGAGCGGGTTCCGGACCCCCGCGAGCGGGTCTGCGCGGTCTTCGACTGGCTCGCCGACTGGTTCGGCGAGCCCGGTTTCCGCGGCTGCGCCTGGATCAACGCCCACGGTGAGCTCGGTGCCTCGTCCCCGGCGGTGCGGGCCGAAGTCCGCGCGCACAAGCAGGCGTTCCACGACCAGCTCGCCGAGTGGGTGCGCGCCACCGGGGCGCCCGTCGCCGAACCGGTCTTCCTCCTCGCCGAAGGCGCCATGGTCTCGGCCGGGATCACCGGCGACCCGTCCCCGGCCCGCCACGCCCGCGCCGCTGCCGCAACCCTGCTCTCGGCGCCGCCGGCGGCGGAGCAGCCCGCCGGAACCCGCGGCTGAGGGCGCCGGCGCCGCCGGTCCGAGGAGGGCGGGGCCGCCTCGCGCCTGCGCCCATCCGCACCCGGGAGAGGCGGCGGTGGCGGCCGCCCCCGGGGGAAGGAGGGGCGCTGCCACGGCCGTGACCAGAGCGAAATGCGTACATAGCAGACAAGAAACCTGCGGTCCCTACGGTCGGTCCGGCCGCTGCTGCGGCGGCCTGCGAAAACGTGAGGGGGCCGCTGATGGCGGAGACGGTGCGCGGCGGCGCAGAGGACCGGGACTATCCGCTGGACCCGGTGCCGGTGCACAAGCGGCGCGGGATGCCGTCGCTGCTGGTCATGCTGGTGAGCTTCCTGTTCTTCGGGCCGACCATGGTCGCCGGCGGGCAGGTTGCGGTGCACTTCGCCTACGGGGAGTTCCTGATGTGGGCGGCGGTGTCGGCGGCGATCCTCGCCGCCTACGTCGCCGTGCTCGGCACTATCAGCGCGCGCACCGGGCTCACCCCCGTCCTGCTGGCGCGGCACTGCCTCGGCCGGGCCGGCGGGACATGGGCCTCGATCGTGCTCGGCGGGACCCAGATCGGCTGGTACGGCGTCACCGTCGGCGTGCTCGGCGACATGCTCGGCCGCGTGCTCGGGCTCGACTCCACTTGGCCGCTGACGGTGGTCTTCGGACTGCTCATGGGGGTCAGCGCCTATTTCGGGTACCGCGGCCTGGAGATCCTCAGCTGGGTCTCGGTCCCGCTGATGCTGGTGCTGTGCGTGTGGGCGGCCTCGCGCGCGCTCGGCGAAGTCGGCGGCTGGCAGCCGATGCTGGCCGCGGAGGGCGGAGGAGCGGGGATCAGCGCCGGAGCCGCGCTGACGATCATGATCGGCACGTTCGTCAGCGGCGGCACCCAGGCCGGCAACTGGACCCGGTTCGCCCGCACCGGCCGGGCCGCGTTCGCGGCCTCCGCGGTCGCCGTCCTCGCGTGCCAGCTGCTCATGCTGGGCTTCGGCGGTATCGGGGCCGCGGCGTTCGGCGAGCCGGACTTCGCTGCGGCGCTGCTCCAGATGGGGCTGCTGTCCGCGGGCGTGCTGCTGCTCGTCACCAACCTCTGGACCACCAACGACAATGCGGCCTACTCCTTCGGCGTGGCCGGCGCTGCTCTCTTCCGCGTCGCCGACAAGCGCCCGTTCGTGATCGGCGGCGTGGTGCTCGGCACCGGCATCGCGCTCGCCGGGCTGCACCAGTCGCTGGAGGGGTTCCTCGTGCTCCTCGGAGTGGCGATCCCGCCGATCGGCGGGGCGGTGATCGGCCAGTACTACCTGGCCTGGCGCGGGCGGCTCGACCCGCAGGCGCCGGTGCCCGTGCTGCGCATCCCCGGCGCCGCCGCCTACCTCGCCGGAACCGCGGCCGCTGCCGCCACGACAGCGCTCGACCTGGGGGTACCCGCGCTGACCGGTATCGCCGTGTCGATTCTCGCCGCGCCGTTCGCGGCCGCCCTCGGGAGGGCGCTGCCGCCGCAGCGGGAGCCGGCCGAGCAGCCGGCGCAGTAGCGGCGGGGGCGGGGGACGCAGCAGCGCCCCGCCCCCGCCGCCCGCCGCGGCAGTTCAGACCTGTGCCGGGGCCGCTTCCGCCGGAGCCGCCGCCTCGGCGCGGGCGGCCGGGACGGAGGCGGCGCGCGCGGTGCGGCGCTGGCGGGCGGAGACCGCCAGGACCGCGCCCGCGGCGACAGCGAGGCCCGCGCCCGCCGGGGCGAGCCCGCCGAGGCCGGCGGTGTCGATCACCGTGCCGCCGAGGACGCCGCCCAGCCCCATGCCGAACCAGACGACCGACACGTTGAGCGCGACCACGGCGCCGGCCGCCGCGGGTGCCAGTTCGATGAGGCGTGCCTGGAGCGGGGGCAGGACACCCCAGCCGCCCAGCCCCCAGAGCACCGCGGCGGCCGCGGTCAGCGCCAGCGACCCGCCGGCGAGCGGCATCAGCGCCAGCCCCAGGACCAGCGCGGCCAGAGCGGCGCTGGCGGCCCGCCCGGTGCCGAAGCGGTCGGCGGCCCAGCCGGACAGGGTGTTGCCGACCAGCCCCGCGAGGCCGTAGGCGACCAGGAGGCCCGACACGGAGGCAGCGTCGAGGCCGCCGTGGTCGCCGAGCATCGGGACGACGAAGGTGTAGGGGGTGAAGTCGCTGAGGGACGCCAGCAGGGCGACGCCGAGGACGGCGAGCACCGCGGGGTCGGCGAGCACGGTGAACCGGCCGCGCAGCGGCATCCGCGGCATCCGCGACGTGCGGGGCAGCGCCAGCATGGCCAGTGAAGCGGCGGCGCCGGCCGCTGCGACCGCGAGATAGGCCCCGCGGAATCCGACGCTGTCGGCCAGCAGCACGCCGGCCGGCACGCCCAGGACAGTGGCCAGCGTCGAACCGGTGACGACGGCCGCGACCGCGCTGGCGCGCCGGTGCACCGGCACCAGGTCGGCCGCCATCACCACCGCGATCGGCGTGAACAGGCTGGCGCCGACCGCCGCCACCACCCGGGCCGCGAGCAGCAGGTCGAATCCCGGTGCCGCGGCGGTGAGCAGGTTGCCCGCGCAGCACAGCGCCAGCGCCGCCAGCAGCAGCGCGCGGCGGTCCAGGTGGTCCAGCAGGGCCGACAGCACGGGGGCCGCCGCGGCGTAGGTGAGCGCGTAGACCGCGACGAGCTGCCCCGCGGCCGCTGTAGAGACGCCGGTACTGGACGCGATATCGGAGAGCATCCCGGTGGCCAGGTAGGCGCCGGTGTTCACGGCGAAGCTGCCCAGGGTGAGGGCGAGGATGCGGACGGACATCGCGTCTCCAACGAGGATCGGGGCCGCTGCGGCGGCCCGAGAACTCGACGTGCCGGTGGCACGTGCTTCTGCGGAACGTTTCTGCGACCGGCCGGAAAATGGCGCGAGAAATCGAGGTGCGGCATTTCCCGGAGTCCCCGGAAGCATTTTTTGGGGTTGCTGAAGAGAGCCCGTGGCGCCGTTTCCTTTTTCCGCTGCGCTTGGGCACGGCTCGGGCCGTGCTGGCGCACGCGGGGAAAAAGCTGGCAGGGCCCGCATGAGGTATTCGGCTGAGAGTGGGCGCCCCTGGGTCGGATGGCAGTGCGCGAACTGCACAGACGTCGCTGTCATCCGATGATGGGACTAATGTTCACGCCGGAGTCCGCGGCCGGATTCCTGGCTGCTGCCCGGCAGGGCAGACGGGCGCCAGGAAAGGACGCTCGCGCGCGGTGTGAAAAATGATGGGAACTGCGAGTAATAGAAAGAGTCTGCTCGGCCCACCCCTCCGATGGAGAGGTGTGAAAACCTTGCGACGGCCCCAATGCTAACAGTGCGGTAAACGCGCTCGCGCCCCCCGGTCCGGCCGGATGCCTGTGCGCTATGCCACACGCCGTGCCGTGCTCCGCGCGGCGCGGCGGAGCGTCGGGGATCCGCGGTCCGGCCTGCGTGGCAGGCGGTGCAGGCTCCCGTCCGGACCGCAGGCCGCGGCGCCGAGCGCGCCGCCCTGCGCCGCTCGCCGCACCGCCGCGGCTCCGCCAGCGGCCCCGGGGTGATAGCGCCCTCGGCGCGGCTGCCCGGACCTGCCGCTGCGGCTCCCGGAGCGGCCGCTCCGGGAGCAGGCCCCGCTCTCCCGCTCCGCTGCGCCCCCAGTGCGCCCCGGCCTACCGGGCCGCTCCGCGGAGGAGACTGCGGCTGAACCATCCGGCACGCAGAGGAGGACGGCCATGGGAGCGAGCAGTGAAGGCGGATCCGGTGGGGCGGGCGGGGGCCGTCCGCAGTCCGATCAAGATTCCGCCAATCCCGCGGGGGACCCGCACCGAATCCCTGATGTGAGTACACGGACGCTGAGTGCAGCCGCCGCCCGCGCGGCCGGCCCCGCAACCGGGGCGGCCGTCGCCGCCGCGGCGTGGGGCGCGGGCGAGGTCGCCGCGGCCGCCCTCGGTGCGGCCTCCCCGGTGATCTCCGTCGGCGACGCGGTCGTGGACTTCAGTCCCCCGTGGCTGAAGGAGACCGCGATCGCGGTCTTCGGCGTCTACGACAAGGCCGCGCTCTTCATCGGTATGGCCGCCGTGCTGATCGGCGGCGCCCTCCTGCTGGGCGGGCCGGCGCTGCGCCGCCCCCGCGCGGGCTATGCCGCCATCGGCGGTCTGGCCCTCATCGGTGCCCTCGCTGCCCTGCTGCGGCGCAGCGGAGACCTGCCGTCTCTGCTGCCCGTCGCCGCGGCGGCGCTCGCTGCGGCGGGGGTGCTGGCGCTCCTCTCCCGGACCGCGCGCAACACCCGTGTGGTCCCGCCCGGACCTCCCCGGCGGGCGGAGGCCGCGGAGCCCTCAGCGGGCGGATCCGGGAGGGGGGCGCCTTCGGACGGCGGCGCCCGGGACGGCGTCGACCGGCGGCGCTTCCTGGCCACCAGCGCGGCCGTCACCGCTGCCGGAGCGGCCGCCGGCGCCGTCGGCTGGAAGCTCGGCTCCGGCGGAAGCGCCGAGCAGGCGCGGTCGGCGCTGCGGCTGCCGTCCGCGGACGCCCCGCTTCCGCCGCTGCCCCGCGGCGTGCAGCTGCCGGTGCGCGGTATCGCGCCGTTCACCACCCCCAACCGGGACTTCTACCGGATCGACACGGCGCTGTCGGTGCCGCGGATCGCCCCCGACGACTGGAGCCTCACCATCGACGGCATGGTCGACGACCCCGTCGAGCTGGACTACGCCGCCCTGCTGCGGCTCCCGCTGGTCGAGGCCGACATTACGCTGACCTGCGTCTCCAACCAGGTCGGCGGCGAACTGGCCGGCAACACGCGCTGGCTGGGCGTCCGGCTGGGCGACCTGCTCCGCGAGGCCGGCGTGCAGTCCGGGGCCGACCAGATCCTCAGCACCTCCCAGGACGGCTGGACCTGCGGCACCCCCACCGAGCTGGTGCTCGACGGCCGCGACGCGCTTCTGGCGATTGCCATGGACGGCGAGCCGCTCCCGTTCGACCACGGGTTCCCGGTCCGCATGGTCACCCCCGGCATCTACGGCTTCGTCGGCTCCACCAAGTGGCTGGAGCGCATCACGCTCACCCGCTTCGCCGACCGCAAGGCGTACTGGGCCGAACGCGACTGGGCGGTGAAGGCCCCGATCAAGACCATGTCGCGGATCGACGTCCCCGGCCCGCTGGCCCGCCTCGACGCGGGGGAGACCACCGTCGCCGGCGTCGCCTGGGCCCAGCACCGCGGCGTGCAGGCGGTCGAGGTCGCCGTGGACGGCGGCGACTGGACTGAGGCCGACCTGGCCGAGGTCCCGGGCATCGACACCTGGCGGCAGTGGTCGGCGGTGGTCGGCCTCGACGCCGGCCGCCACACCCTCAAGGTCCGCGCGACCGACGGCACCGGCACCGTGCAGACCGCCGAGCGCGCCGAACCGATCCCCAACGGAGCCTCCGGGCTCCACACAGTCCAAGTCCAGGTCGAGTGAGCCGTCCGCCTCCCGGCGGCTGCGCACCGGCGACCGAACCAATGCAGAGCACCACGATGAGAAGGAGCGGCACCATGAAGCCCACTGCGATCACCACCCTGTCCGCGGCTGCACTGCTCGCCCTCGGCCTTACCGGCTGCGGCATGGGCGGCGGCGGAGGAGAAGGCGGCGCCGAGGAGGAGACCGGTGCCGCGTCCGAGGGCGGGCAGAGCCAGGAGGCCACCGAGGAAGCGATGGGCGACGAGCCGTTCGGCCCGGCCTGCGCCGACGTTCCCGACGACGGCGCCGGCAGCTTCTCCGGGATGGCGGAGGACCCGGTCGCGACGGCCGCCTCCAACAACCCGGAGCTGTCCACGCTGGTGGACGCCGTCACCGAGGCCGACCTCGTCGACACGCTCAACGACGCCGAGGACATCACTGTCTTCGCGCCGGCCAACGCCGCGTTCGACAAGGTTCCCGAGGAGGACCTGAACGCGCTGCTGGAGGACAAGGAGCAGCTCACCGAGGTGCTGACCTACCACGTCGTCGAGGGCAAGCACGCCCCGGACGAGCTGGCCGACGGCACGTTCACCTCGCTGCAGGGCGACGAGGTCACCACGTCCGGCTCGGGCGAGGACTTCACGGTGAACGACGAGGCCGGCGTGGTCTGCGGCAACGTGCAGACCGCCAACGCCACCGTCTACATCATCGACGGCGTCCTGATGCCGCAGTCCTGACCGGGCGCAGCGCACCGCGCCGCTGAGCGCACGCCCGGCGGTCCGGTTCCGGACCGCCGGGCGCTGTGCGCCGAACGGGCCCGCGCGGCAGGCCGGCGCAGGAGGATGCTGCGGAGAGCGCGTCCCCCGGCTTCCCGGGCGGGCCGCGGGAGACTCGCCCCAGCAGACAACGGACCGGAAACGAGACGCATGAACGGACAGGAACGGGCGCGGTCCGCCGAGGAGCCGGACGGCGGGGGCGGCGGGGAGGCCCTCGCCGGCCTGCTGCAGTTGACGGCCCGCGGCGACGAGGGCGCCTTCGAGCGCGTCTACGACGAGGTGAGCCCGTCGGTCTACGGGCTCGTGCTGCGCATCCTCCGCGACCCCGCGCAGTCCGAGGAGGTGGCCCAGGAGGTGCTGGTCGATGTCTGGCGCACCGCCTCCCGCTACGAGCAGCAGCGCGGCAGCGCCAAGGCGTGGGTGATGACCCTGGCGCACCGCCGCGCCGTGGACCGGGTGCGCTCGGAGGAGGCCGGCGCCCGCCGGGAGCAGCGCGCGTCGGCCGGGATGGGGTCGCGCCCTTTCGACGAGGTCGAGGAGGAGGCCACCGCACGGCTGGAAGGGGAGCGGGTGCGCCGGTGTCTCGGCACCCTCACCGAGCTCCAGCGGCAGGCGGTCCAGCTCGCCTACTACAGCGGGTACACCTACAAGGAAGTGGCCAAGCTGCTGTCTGCTCCCCTGGGAACCGTGAAGACCCGCATGCGCGACGGACTGATCCGCCTGCGCGACTGCCTGGGGGTGGATTGGTGAAGAGCCTGATGCGACCGGACGTCCACGCCCTGGCGGGCGCATACGCGATGGACGCGCTCTCCGGCGAGGAGATGCGGCGCTTCGAGCGCCACCTCGCGACCTGCGACACCTGCACCGAGGAGGTGCGCGGACTGGTCGAGACGGCGGCGCGGCTCGGCGAGGCGTCGGCACGCACCCCGCCGGAGCGGCTGCGCCGCGCGGTCCTGGACGAGGTCGCGCGCACCCGCCAGGTCACGCCCGCACCGCCCGGAGCCGACGCGGTGCGCCCGGCACGCTGGTGGCGCGGCGCCTCCGGCCTGGCCCTCGCCGCCTGCCTCGCCCTCATCCTGGCGCTCGGGACGACCGCGCTGGCCCAGTGGGACCGGATCAACCGGCTGCAGGACGAGCAGCGGGCGGTGGCGGCGGTCCTGTCGGCCCCCGACGCCGAAACGGCCACCGCGGACGGCGCGGACGGCACGACCGGCACGGTCGTCGTCTCCGAGGCGCACGGCTCCCTGGTGTTCACCGCCGGCGGGCTGGACCGGCTGGACGGCGAGGACTACCAGCTCTGGCTGGCCGACCCCGGGGGTACGGTCCGCTCGGCGGGCCTGCTCGACGTGGCCGGGGGGCAGACCAGTGCCCCGCTGCGCACCGGGACCGGCGGCGCCGAGGCCGTGGCCGTCAGTGTGGAGCCCGAAGGGGGTTCCGAGCAGCCCACCACCGATCCGATGATGACCGTCCCGATCCCGCAGTAGCGGTGCGCCGGCTCCGCCGGATCAGGAGCGGTCGGCGCGCACGCCGAAGAAGTCGCCGCCCTTGCGCTGCGGGTCGTCGGTGCCCCAGTCGTCGCCCTCGCCCACCCGGCGCAGCCGCGGGATGTGCTTGCGGCAGTGGATGTAGGCCTCGTCCACCGCCACGATGACCCACAGCACCGGCCGCTGCCCCGGGTTCTCCGGCACCGGCAGGTCCACGACGTCGGCGCGCAGCTCGGCGTCGTCGGCCAGCCGGGCGCGGCCGTTGACGTGCAGGCCGATCCGGTCCGCGGTGAAGTCGAGGAACATCAGGCCGATGCGCGGGTTCTCGGTGATGTTGCCGACGCTGGCCAGGACCCCGTTGCCGCGGTATTCGGGGTAGGCCAGCGTCCGGTCGTTGATGACGTGCACGAACCCGGGCGGGCCGGCGCGGAACGAGGAGTCGCAGTCGCCGCGCGCGTCCGCCGTTGCGATGAACAGCATGTCCTGGCGGGCCACGAACTCGCGCATCGCCGCGTTGAGCCGGTCGCCCATCTGGTCGCGGTAGAAGCGCTCGGCCCGCTGCTCGGTGCCGTAGAGGGACTGGGCGAGGCGCTCGCCCATCCGCCGGGAGCCCGCGATGCCGGGCGACTCGGGGGCGGGGGCTGCCGTGTGCGCGCTGGCGTCGTTCACCGGATGGCCTCTCGGGAGGAGGAGGGGGCGTGGGCGCGGGGAGGCGGCTGCGCCGGATCGGGGGAGCGCGGCTGCCGCTTCGCGGTGCGCTCTTCGGCGCCGGCGATCATGGTCGCGGCGATCCACTCGTAGACCAGCACCCACGAGGAGCTGTCGGCGGAGGACCACTCGGGGGCGACGTCGCTGGCCGCGCGGAGCAGGGCGCGGCCCACCGGCGGGTAGTGCTCGGCGTCCAGGCTGAGCTGGCCGGCGTGGTAGGCGCCCAGCTTGCGCAGATAGGGCACGACCTGGTCCGGCCGGTCCAGGTTCTGCAGCACCTTGAGCAGGGCGTCGGACATGCGCTGGCGCTGGGGCGCCATGTCCTCGCTGAACATCGTGCGCAGCTCCGGCGCCATCGCGAACAGGTGTTCGTAGAACCGGTCTGCCAGCTCCGTGGAGCCGGCCGGGATGCGGGAGCACGTCTGGCGCACCGACTCGATCACATCGTGGTCGGGCAGGGGGACCTCGAACGAGGTACGGGGTTGCAAAGAAGGGCCTCCGCAGCGTCGGCAATGGTGCAAGTGGAGGGGTGCGCCGCTGCGCACGCCCTCGGGGGGCGGCCCGCTGGGCCCGGAGGTCTGACCGGATTGCGGCCGCCCCCGGGCGACGACAGAACATACCGACATACCGGGCGTTGCACAATCGGAACGCTGATGATGGGCGGCTGCGGCCTCCGTATTCTCGGCACAGTGCGCCGAACGGTGCTGGTGAACGGGTTCCTATCACGGGACCCTGCGGCCCCGATATCCCCCCGGATGCCGTTCCGTCCCGCGGCTGCGGGTGAGGCGGCGGGGCGCGCCGGCCGAGCGCGCCGGGCCGTACCGGCGCGGCGCTGCGGCGCGGAGCCGGACGGACCGGCACCGCGCCGGCGGGCCCGTCGGCGCGCGCGGTGGTGGACCGCCCGCCGCCGATCGTGCAGGGTGGTCCTGTCTGCCGGGCGCACCGCCCCGGCAGAGCCGGACACGCCGCCACCGAGGGAGTGTGCATGCCGCAACGGGTCCAGGGAGTCGTGGCGCGGGCCGAGGGCGAGCCCGTCGAACTCACCACCGTCGTCGTCCCCGACCCCGGTCCGGGCGAGGCCGTCGTGCAGGTGCAGACCTGCGGCGTCTGCCATACCGACCTGCACTACCGCGACGGCGGTATCGAGGACGCCTTCCCCTTCCTGCTCGGCCACGAGGCGGCCGGTACCGTGGAGGCGGTCGGCCCCGGCGTCGACGAGGTCGCCCCGGGCGACTTCGTGGTCCTCAACTGGCGCGCGGTGTGCGGCCGCTGCCGGGCGTGCCGCCGCGGCCGGCCGCAGTACTGCTTCGACACCCGCAACGCCGCCCAGCGGATGACCCTGGCGGACGGCACCGAGCTCACCCCCGCCCTCGGCATCGGCGCCTTCGCCGAGAAGACACTGGTCGCGGCCGGCCAGTGCACGAAGGTCTCCGCGGCGGCCGACCCGGCCGCCGCCGGGCTGCTCGGCTGCGGGGTGATGGCGGGCATCGGCGCCGCCGTCAACACCGGCGGCGTCACCCGCGGCGACTCCGTCGCCGTCATCGGCTGCGGCGGAGTGGGCTGCGCCGCGGTGGCCGGCGCGCGCCTCGCCGCCGCCGGCACGATCATCGCCGTCGACACCGACCACCGGAAGCTGGAGACCGCCCGCGGCCTCGGCGCCACCCACGCGGTGGACGCCTCCACCACCGACCCGGTCGCCGCGATCCGCGAGCTGACCGGCGGGTTCGGCGCCGACGTTGTCATCGAGGCCGTCGGCCTGCCGCAGACCTACGAGCAGGCGTTCTACGCGCGCGACCTGGCCGGCACCGTCGTCCTGGTCGGCGTGCCCACCCCGGACATGCGCATCGAGCTGCCGCTGCTGGACGTCTTCGGCCGCGGCGGTGCACTGAAGTCCTCCTGGTACGGCGACTGCCTGCCCTCGCGCGATTTCCCCCAGCTCGTCGACCTCTATCTGCAGGGCCGGCTGCCGCTGGACGCCTTCGTCACCGAGGAGATCGGAATCGGCGACGTCGAGGCGGCCTTCGCGCGGATGAAGGGCGGCAACGTCCTGCGATCGGTGGTGCGGCTGTGAACGGGCCCCGTATCGAGCACCTCACCACCTCCGGCTACTTCCGCCTGGACGGCGGGGCCTGGGAGGTCGACAACAACGTCTGGATCGTCGGCGACGACCGCGAGGCCGTCGTCATCGACCCCGCGCACGACGCCGGCGCCGTCCTCGCGGCGCTGGGCGATCGGCGGCTCACCGCGGTCCTGTGCACCCACGGGCACAGCGACCACGTCGGCGCGGCCCCGGACGTCGCCGACGCCACCGGCGCCCCGATCCTGCTGCATCCGGCCGACCGCGTGCTGTGGGACATGGAGCACCCGGGGCGCGCGCCCGACGGCGACCTCGCCGACGGCCAGTCCGTCCCCGCGGCCGGCACCGCGCTGCGCGTCCTGCACACGCCCGGCCACTCGCCCGGCGCGGTCTGCTTCCACGCGCCCGAGCTGACCGCGCTGTTCAGCGGCGACACCCTGTTCCAGGGCGGCCCCGGGGCGACCGGGCGGTCCTACTCGGACTTCCCGGCCATCATCGCCTCCATCCGGGACCGGCTCCTGGTACTGCCCGGCGACACCCGCGTCCTCACCGGCCACGGCCCCTCGACCGCCATCGGCGACGAGAAGCCGCACCTGCAGGAGTGGATCGACCGCGGGTACTGAGAGCGCCGCCGGGCGCGGCCCTTCCGGCGGCCGGCGGCCGGGGTCAGCCGGAGGCGACGGTCGCGGGCTCCCACGCGCGCTCCACGACGCGCACGAGACCGCGGTCGGTGATCTTCACCTCGGGAGAGACGGCCAGGGTCAGCGTGGACAGGCTCATGAACGCGTTGCGGTTGGTCCACCCCCAGGCGGCGATCGCATCGCGGACCGCCCCCGCCGCCGCGGCCACCTCCGGTGCGGGGCGCTCGGACATCACACCGCCGATCGGCAGGTCCAGGCCGGCGCCGGGCCCGCCGTCGCGGACCAGGCGCATGCCTCCGCCGGCCGCGACCACCCCCCGGGCCGCCTCCACGAGCGCGCCGGCCGACGTGGCGACCACCGTCAGGTTGTGGCTGTCGTGCGCGTAGGTGGTGGCGAAGGCGCCGGGCTGCAGCTCCTGCCCGACCACCGGGGCGAAGGCCGCGGGGCCGCCGGCGCCGGTGTGCCGTTCGAACACCGCGACCACCGCGGTGCGGCCCACCCACCCCACCGCGCCGCCGCGTACCGGCAGCACCACCGTGTCGGCGCGGGTGGAGGTGTCGACCCCGTTGACGCGGATCGCGCGGAACGCGTGCTCCCCGTCGGGCAGGTCCACCCGCCACTGCGCCGCTTCCGGGCCGGGCGCGGGGATGCGCACGGTCGCGCCGAACGGGTGCACGGGCGCCGCGCCCGGCTCCTCCACCGGGCTGCCGCCCCGCCCCGCCACGGCGCCGCCGGCCAGTACCAGCTCCGGCGCCGGATCGCTGAGCGAGCGCAGCAGCACCAGGTCGGCGCGGCGGCCGGGGGAGACCTGTCCGCGGTCGTCCAGGCCCAGCCGGCGGGCCGGGTGCAGGGTGAGCGCGCGCAGCACCGCCAGCGGCGGAAGCCCCCGCTCCAGCGCCACCGACGCCACCCGGTCCAGGTGGCCGGTGCGCACCAGGGCGTCCACCGCGATGTCGTCGGTGACCAGGCAGAAGTCCGGCAGATGCGGCAGGTCCAGCAGGGCGTCGACCACCTCGGGGGTCAGGCATTTCTCCTGCAGCATCAGCAGCATGCCCAGGCGGGCCTTCTCCACCGCGACCTCGGGGCGGTTCTTGCAGTGGTCGGAGTCGATGCCGGCGTACATGTAGGTGGCGAGGTCGGCGCCAGACAGGTCGGGGCAGTGCCCGTCCAGCCGGACGCCGCGGCGCCGCGCCGCGGCGATGACGGCGTGCATCCGCTGGTCGCCGCCGACCACGGCCCGGTAGTCCATCACCTCGCCGAGCGTGTCGACGCCGTCCCAGTCCAGCATGGCGGCGATGTCGGAGTCGTCCAGCCGCGCCCCGGCCGTTTCGAAGCCGTCCAGCGCCGGCACGCAGGAGGGCACCGCCCACCGCATGGTCTGCCGGGTCCGCGCGCCCTGCTCGATCATCCACGCCTGGCCGGCGCGCCCGGCGACGTTGACGATTTCGTGCGCGTCGGCCAGCACGGTGGTCGTGCCGCGGGCCAGGCTGACCCGGGCGAACTCGGCCGGCGCCAGCAGCGAGCTCTCCACGTGCATGTGCGCGTCCACGTAGCCGGGCGCCACGATCAGGCCGGCGGCGTCGATCACCCGGCCGGCGTCGACCGGCGCTCCCGGCGGCAGCAGGCTGCGGATGTGCTCGCCGGTGACGGCGACGTCGGCCGGCCACACCTCCCCGGTCTGCACGGACACGACGCGGCCTCCTCGGATGAGCAGGTCGGCGTTGAGCATTCGGGTGCTTCCTTCCTTCGTCGTCAGGGGGCCGCGGATGCGGCGCCGGCCGTCAGTCCCGCGGGGGCGCGCCGTGCCGGGCGATGCGCTCGGCGAGCAGCGCGGCGAAGCCGCCGGCGTCGACGGAGCGGGCGATGGCGGTGCCGCGGTCGCGTCCGGGGGTGCGCACGTCGGCGACGAGCGCCCCGCGCGTCAGCGCGCCCGAGCATTCGACCTGCGCCGTCCCGCGGTGCCACTCCAGCAGTGCCGGACGGACCAGTGCTGCGACGGCGAGGGCGTCGTGCACCGGAGCCGCGGCGACGCCGAAGCGCTCCTCGTAGCGGGCGATGTAGTCGAGCAGCAGCCGGCCCGCCGCGGCGGCCGCGCCGCCGAGCCCGGCCAGCTCCGCGGCGCGCTCCCGGGGAAAGAGGGCCGCACGGGTCACGTCCAGGCCGACGATCTGCAGTGGCAGCCCGGACGTGCAGACGGCGTGCGCCGCCTCCGGGTCGGCGTGGAAGTTGAACTCGGCCGCGGGGGTGGTGTTGCCCTGGGCGAAGGCGGCGCCGCCCATCAGGGTGATGCCGCGCAGCGCCCGGGCCGCCGCCGGGTGGCGGTCGAGCAGCGCGGCCGCGTTGGACAGCGGCCCCAGGGCGAGCAGGGTGAGGGTGCCCGGTGCGGCGAGTGCCTGCTCGGCGATCCAGTCGACCGCGTCGCCCGGGGCGGGGGAGCGCGGCGGTGCGGCCGGCACCAGCCCGCCGAGGCCGCCCGCGCCGTGCATGGGCTCGTCGGGGATGCGCGCGCCGCCGGCGATCGGGCCGTCCAGCCCCGCCAGCAGCGGCAGCCCGGCGGGCGCGCCGGCCAGGTCGAGCACGTGTGCGGCGTTGCGGGTCACGGCCTCTAGGCCGGTGTTGCCCGCCACCGCGGTCACCCCGTGCACGTCCAGCTCCGGCGAGGCGAGTGCCAGCAGCAGCGCCAGCGCGTCGTCGACTCCGGGGTCGCAGTCGATCACCACGGGCCGGCTCACCGGGCCACCTCCTCGGTGTAGCGGTCCAGCCAGGCCGAGCGCTCTCGGGCGATCTGGTCGAGATCGCCCTGGCGGTACCCGGCCGCCGCGGGGTCGTGCGCGGCCTGGCCGGAGACGTCCTCCATCAGCGGGGTCGGTTCGGCGTCCAGCGCGACGGGCTTGTCGAACAGCGCCGCGGCCATGCCCTCCTGCACCTCGGGGCGGAGCAGGAAGTCGGCGAAGGCCAGCGCGCCCGCCTCGTTCGGCGCGCCCCGGACCACCTGCACGGTGTTGGCGGTCATGACGCGGCCCTCCTCCGGAGCGGCGAACGCGACGGGACGGCCCGCCTCCACCGAGTCCATGGCGAAGTTGTCCAGGCCCGCGGCTACGGCGACCTCGCCGCGCTCCAGCAGGCTGGTCACCTCGGTGGAGCCGGTGTAGAGCTGCATCGCGCCGGGGCCGATCTCGGCGAGCGCGTCGAAGGCCGCGTCGGCGTCGTCCACCCCGGTGCCGAAGTGCTCGCCGGCCGCGGCCACCATCATCGGGCCGGCCGACACCGAGATGTCCGGCAGCGCGTAGCCGCCCGCGGGGCGGGCCCACAGGTCGTCCCAGGACTCCGGCGGGCGCTGCACCAGGTCGGTCCGGTACATCAGGCCGAGCAGCTGGAAGGTGTAGGCGGGCCCGTACCCCTCGGGGTCGGCGGCCCAGGGCTGGATTCCGGCCATTGCGGGCACGTCGGCCGGGTCGATCTGCGCGAACAGGCCCATGTCGGTGCCGATCCGCGCGTAGTAGTCGGAGATGAGGACCACGTCGGTGTCCGGGGTCTCGGCGTTGATGCGGAGCTTGGTCAGCCGTCCGGCGTTGGTGCCGGTGTCCAGCACCACCTCGATTCCGGTCTCTTCCTCGAAGGGTTCGCCCACGACCTCCATGAACTCTTCAGTGGCGAAGGCGAAGGTGCTGACGACCAGCGTGCCGGGGTCGTCCTCGCGCACCGGTGCGCAGGCCCCCGCCAGCAGGACTGCCGCGCCGGCCGTGCAGGCGGCCGCCGCGCGTGCCCGGGCCCCGGTCATCGTGCGCCCCCGCCCGCTCGGGCGGCCGGCGCGGCGGCGCTGCCTTCGGCCAGCTCGACGAGGTGGCGCGCCGGAAGGACGGCCCGGACGCGGTCGCCGGGCCGCAGGTCGTCGCCGGGGTGCAGTGCGCGCACCGCAGCGTCCGGCTCTGCGGCCCCGTCCACACCGACCTCGACCAGGCAGCCCGCGCCCTGGTAGGTGACCGTGCGGACGGTTCCGTCGAGGCCGGTGTCGGCTTCGGGCTCCCGCTCGCCCGCCGGCAGCAGCCGCACGTGTTCGGGGCGCACCGCGGCCGGCCCGCGGCCGGGCAGCGCGGGCACGGCGTCATAGCCGAGGAAGTCGGCGACGAACCGGGTGGCCGGCGCGGGGAACACCGCGCGCGGTGCGCCCTGCTGCTCCAGCCGGCCGGCGTTGAGGATGACCATGGTGTCGGAGAGCTCCAGTGCCTCCTGCTGGTCGTGGGTGACCAGGATGGCCGTCAGCCCGGTCTCCCGCTGCACGTCGAGCAGCTCGCGGCGCATCTGCACGCGCAGCTGCGCGTCCAGGTTGGACAGCGGCTCGTCCAGCAGCAGCACGGAGGGGCGGATGGCCACGGCGCGGGCCAGCGCCACCCGCTGCTGCTGTCCGCCGGAGAGCGCGCCCGGCTTGCGGTCGGCCAGGTGGGACAGGCCGACGAGCTCCAGCGCCGCGCCGGCGCGCTCGCGCACCTCCGTTGCGGGCCGCCTGCGCATGCGCAGGCCGTAGCCGACGTTGTCCAGCAGCGTGAGGTGCGGGAACAGGGCGTAGGACTGGAAGACCATGCCGATGTTGCGCTGCTCGGGCGGTGTGCGGGTGGCGTCCTCGCCCTCCAGCAGGATCCGCCCGGAGGTGGGGGTGAGGAACCCGGCGATCATCCGCAGGGTGGTGGTCTTGCCGCAGCCGCTGGGCCCCAGCAGCGTGGTGAAGCGGCCCCGCTCGACCTGGAGGTCCAGGTCGGCGACGGCGTCGGTACCGCCGCGCCGGCCGCCGTAGCGGAGCCCGACGCGGTCGAGTTCAACGACAGGGGTCATGGGTTCTCCTTAGCGGCCGAAGACGCGGGTGAAGCCGGCGACGCGCTCGGTGGTGAACGCGACCGCGACGCTCAGCGCGAGCAGCAGCACGCTGACGGCGGCGACCACCGGGTCGAACGACGACTGGACGTAGTTGAGCATCTCGACCGGCAGCGTGGCGACGCCCGGCCCGGTGAGCAGCAGGGACAGCGGCACGTTGTTCAGCGAGGTGATGAAGGCGAGGATGGTCGCCGAGAGGATGCCCGGGAGCAGCACCGGCAGGGTGACGGTGAAGAACGCGCGGACCGGGCCGGCGCCCAGGCCGCGGGCGGCCTCCTCCAACCGGGGGTCGGCCAGCGCAAGGGATGCGCCCACCACCCGCACGGCGTAGGGCAGCAGCAGCACGGTGTGGCCCACGACGAGCGCGCCCACCGCGGTGACCCGCATGCCCACCATCAGCTGCTGGAAGAGGGCCAGGCCCAGCACCAGCTCCGGCACGACGATGGGGGCGAAGAACAGGTTCTCGATCACCGAGCGCCCCGGCACCCGGCCGCGGTGCAGCGCGAGCGTGGCCGGGATGCCCAGGCCCAGGGCGAGCACGGTGGAGACCGCGGCCACGGTGAGGCTGGTGCCGAAGGCGTCGAGGAACGGGGTGTAGGACAGGGCCGCGGAGAACCAGCGCAGGGACAGGCCCTCCGGTGGGAAGGACAGCGTGGACCCGGCGGTGAAGGCCACGCCCAGCAGGATCACCACCGGGCCCAGCATGAGCAGGAATGCCGCCGCGGTGAGCAGGGACAGGAACGGGCGTCGTCGCAGGATCATCAGGTGGTGCTCCCGATCGTGCGGAGTCGGGCGGACAGCGCTGTGACGGCCACGACCAGGAGCGTCATGACGAGGGCGACGGCGCTGGCCGAGGGCCAGTCGAGGGTGACGTTGACCCGGCTGTAGAGCAGTGTCGACAGCAGCCGCTCCCGCGGGCCGCCCAGCAGTTGCGGTGTGGTGAAGGCGGTGACGGCGCCGGCGAAGACGAGGGTGCAGCCGACCAGCGCCCCGGGCACCGCGAGCGGCAGTACGACGGTGCGGAAGGCGCGTCCGGCCGAGGCGCCCAGGCCGCGCGCGGCCTCCTCCAGCCGGCGGTCCTGCTGGGCGAGGCTGGAGTAGCAGGACAGGATCATCAGCGGAAGGAAAAGCTGGACCAGGCCGAGCACGATCGCGGTCTCGGTGTAGAGCAGCTGGACCCGGCCGAGGCCGAGGGCGGCGCCGATCTGGCCGACCAGGCCCTCGCTGCCCAGCACCACCACCCATCCGTAGGTGCGCACGACGGTGTTGAGCAGCAGCGGGAAGATCGCGAGCGCCAGCAGCCGGCCGGACCAGGGGGCCGGCGCCCGCGCGATCAGGTAGGCGACCGGGAAGCCGAGCAGCAGGCAGGCCAGCGTGGTCAGCACGGAGACGCGGACCGTGCGCGCGATGACCGGGAGCAGGTAGGGGTCGGTGAGCAGGTCGCCGGTTGCCCGGGCGACCGCCGCCGGGTCGCCGTCGGGCGGCCAGGCCAGGGCGGCCGCGACCGGTTCGACGAACGCGAGCAGGATGACCGCCAGGCCGGGGACCAGCAGGAGCGCCATCGGCGGGCGGCGGCGCGGGCGCCGGGCCGCGCGGGCGTCCGGCGGCGGGTGCGGCGGTGCGGTTGGGGACGGGCGGGGCATTCCACTCCCGGGGGTCGCGGTCCGGCACCGTCCGGGCGGAGCAGTGCGGGCGGGCTGGGGTCGGCGGTCGGACGCTAGTGCGGGCCGGTTCGGCGCCGGCTCCGGTTCGCGCCGGGCCGGTGCCGCGGGTCGGGCCCGCGAGTGCGCTGGCTCCCGGCCGGGGTGCAGTGCCCGTGCGGAAGGCCGCGGCGCGTGCAGTGCGGTGCGGAACCGGTGCAGATTCCACCCCGCGAGCTGCCATGACGGTTGCAAACGGTACTGCAATCGATTGCAACAGCGTAGCCTCGACCGGGGAGGCGGGGCCAGCGCCGGCCCGCCAGTGTGACCAGGGACCCAGCCGGAATGAGGTGTGCAGTGGCGAGCCTGCAGGACGTGGCGCAGGCGGCCGGGGTGTCGGCATCGACGGTGTCGCGGGCGCTCTCGCGCCCCGACATGGTGGCCGGGGCCACGCTGGCCCGGGTGCGGGAGGCCGCCGACCGGCTCGGTTTCCGCGCCAATCCGGCGGCCCGGGCGCTGATCACCGGCCGCACCGGCTTCCTCGCCCTGCTCGTGCACGACCTGGACAACCCCTTCTACGCCGCCACGGCGACCGCCGCCCAGGACCTGGCCGCGGAGAGCGGCCGCCGCGTGATCATCGCCGTGACCGGCGGCGACGCCGCGCGCGAGGCGGCCGCGCTGGCCGAGCTGGAGAGCCAGGTGGACGGATTCGCCCTGCTGTCGCCGGTGAGCGCCGCGGCCGAGCTCAAGCGCGTGCACGCGCGCAAGCCGGTGGTGGCGATCAACCGCAGCGTCCCCGGCCTGACCTCGTTCACCGCGGACACGCCGGGCGGGATCGCGGCCGTCTACGACCGCCTCGTCGAGCTCGGCCACCACGACGTCGCCTACCTGGCCGGCCCGCCGGGCTCCTGGATGGACCGGCGCCGCCGGGACGAGCTGGTCGCCCACGCGCGCGAGTCCGGCCTCCGCCTGCGCGTGCTGGGCCCGGTCCGCCCGGCTTTCGCGGAGGGCGCCGGTGCGGCCGCGGGGATCCTGCGCACCGGCTGCACGGCCGTCCTCGTCTACAACAGCCTTCTTCTGCTGGGCGCCCTGTTCGAGTTCGGCCGGCTCGGCGTGCAGATCCCGCGCGACCTCAGCGTCGCAGCCGCCGACGACATCGCCTTCACCGGCCTCCCCGGACCCGCCGTCGCCGCCGTCCGCGCCCCAGCGGCCGAACTGGGCCGGCACGCCGTCTCCGCACTCACCGCCATGGTCGACGCCGGCCCCGATGCGCCGCGCCGCCGCAGCCGCCTCCTGCCCACCGGCGTCCACCTCGCCGGTTCGCTGGGCCCGCCCCCGGCGGCGCCGCCCGGCCCGCGGGACTGACTGCCGCCTGGGCGGAGCCGGTGGGCGCACCGCACCACGGGCAGAGGAACGGATGCGGTGCGCTGCGCGGCTCCCGGGCAGGCAGGGGGGCGGGGGGCACCGCGACCGGTGGACCCGCGGTGTCCAGGTGCGGGGCGCGGGGGTTCCGCAGGACGCTGCTCCGCCGCGGGTGCTGAGCGGGTGGTGCAGAGCACCCGGCCCCGGTCGGGAGGTCGGCCGCGGCCCGAGGGCGAGTGTCCCGCAGCCGGATACGTCCCGACCCCGGCGGCCGGCCGCGATCGCCGCGGGCCGCCGCGTCGGCCCCATGCCGCAGGCCGCCGCAGACCGGCACCGCCGAGACGGCGTCGTCGACCGCCGGGCGGGCGCGGCCCCGCCCCCGGCCGCTGCAGACACCGCGGCCCTTCGCGCCGGTCGCCCCGGCGTGCGCCTGTCCGCGCGCGGCGGCCTTCCCATGCGGGTGTGCCCAACGCGGTCGCGGGCCGGTCGGTCAGGGCCGCTCCGCGTCCTCAACCGCGGCCGGCGTCCGGTTCGCAGCCCCGCCGGGGCCAGGCCGGGGCCACTGAGGCGGTGGAGGCGGCCCGGCACACGCCGGCCGCGGCCCTGAAGCCCGCGGGCCGGTGCAGGGCCCCTACCCTGGCGGGCGTGACGACCGACGAGGTGGAGACGCCGACCGGAGACGCGCCCCGGGGCCGGGGGTACGGCGACTGGGTGCTGCGCGCGGCCGTACTGCTGGCAGCGGCGGCGGTCGCCGCGCTGCTCGCCGCCGTCGTCGCACCGGTCCTGCCCCGCTGGGGGCTGACCGTGTCGATGATGGTGACCGGGCTGTCGCCGCTGATGGCGGTGCCCGCGCTCGCTGCGGGGGCGTTGCTCGCCCTCGCGCTGCGCCGCAGGCTCCGCTGGGCCGCGCTGGTGTCCGGTGCGACCGCGGCCGCCGCGCTCGCCGCCGCCGTACTGCCGTGGGCCGCGGCCGAGCGCGCCGCCGCCGAGCACGGCGTCGATCTCTCGCCCTCCGCACACCTGCAGATCCGTCCCGACCCCGGGCCTCCGGACGACAGCTTCACTTACGCCGACGTCGGCGGTACCCCGCTGAAGGCCGACGTGTGGCGCCCGGCGGACGGCGAGGGCAACGGCGCCGCGGTGGTCTGGGCCCACGGCGGCGGCTGGGTCGGCGGGCAGCGCGGCGAGAACGCGCCGCTGCACCGGTACCTCACCGAGCGGGGCTACACCGTCTTCGACGTCGACTACCGGCTCTCTCCGCCGCCCAGCTGGGACAAGCAGGCCGGCGACGTCAAGTGTGCGCTGGGCAAGGTCCGGGAGAAGGCGGCCGATTTCGGTGTCGACCCGGCCGCGGTCTCGGTCGGCGGCGCCTCGGCCGGCGGCAACCTCGCTCTGCTGGCCGGGTACACCATCGGCGACGGTGAGTACCCGCCGACCTGCGACGTCTCCGAGCAGCCGGTGCGCAGCGCCGTCTCCTTCTACGGCCCCACCGATACCGCCGACATGGTGCGCAGCGGCGGCGTGCCGGAGATGGGCCGCGCGATCGCGCCGATGCACTACGGCGCGCTGCCCTCCGCCGCGCCCGAGCGGTACGCGGCGACGTCGCCCGCCGCGCAGGTCGACGGCGACGTACCGCCCACCCTCATCGTCCAGGGCACCCGCGACCACGTCGTCCCCGCCCACCAGGCCGGCCTCCTCTCCCGCGAACTGGAGGAGGCCGGGGCCGAACACACGACCGTGCTGGTGCCCTGGGCGGACCACGGCTTCGACTGGGCCTGGGGCAGCTGGCAGTCCCAGCTCGCGGCCGGAGCCACCGAGGCTTTCCTCGCCGACCGCTCCGGGGCCGCCCCGGTGCGCCGCTGACCCGGTGCGCGCCCGCCCCGTCCCCCGCGGCTTCGGGGCGGGCGCGGCGCCGGGTCAGCGCACCCGCGGGGCGCCCTCGGCCGGCCCGGCGGCGCGCACCGCGATCCGCCG
>NZ_BAAGXT010000051.1:0-40645 GCF_054779695.1 Nocardiopsis coralliicola
GCCGCGGCGCTGGGCCGGCGTGCGCCGCCGCGGCCCGCAGCGGGCGCGCCCGGCGCGATCGACCGCACCCGGGACGTGCCGGCCCGGCCGCCGTGCCGCACCACACCCGAGACGGCCGCGGCACGCCGCTCCGATCGGTGATTGGAGGGATCTTCGCGCGCGTCCTGCCCTGACCGGCAGGGTCGGGGTCCGCCGGGCCTCCCGTGAGTGCGCGCAGCGGCCGGGCTGATCGCGCGCTGGCCCCGTCTGCCCGCCGCGGTTCCGCGTTCCTCCGGTACCGGCCGGTGCAGCCTGGCCCGGGTGGAGCCGACGGGGGCCGCGACGGTGATCGCGCAGGGAAACCGCGGGAGGCGGGTGCCGGGAAGCCACCAGCGGCGGATGTCAGGAGCCGCCCCGGGCCGGCGCCGTCAGCGGGGGTCGGCGAGGCCGGCCAGGAGGGCGTCGAGGCCCTCGGCGAAGAGGCGGTCGTGGTCTTCGGGAGTGTCCGGCAGGGCGGACAGGGTGGGGAAGCGGCCGTCCAGGGCGGCGGGGGCCGGCGCGGGGAGCCCGGAGGCGCGGACCTGCCGGATGGCAGCCCCGGTCACATAGGAGTCGAGGGCGGCCGCGGCCGCCGTCAGCGCCGGCCCGGTCAGGCCGGCCTCAGCGAATGCGGCGTGGACCAGTTCGGCGGAGCGCCGGGCCGGCTCGGTGTCCGGGCGGCGGTTGATGAGGAGCTGCAGCGCGCCGGAGTGGCGCAGCAGCGCCGCGCGGTAGCGGTGCGCCCAGTCGCGCAGCCGCTCGCCGGGCGGCCGGGTGTCCTCCTCGTCTCCGTCCGCGCTCTCGGCGCCAGCGTCGTCGCCGGGTAGCGGCGCGTCGGCGCGTTCGGCCCGGTCGAGGTCGACCAGCGCCGCCGCGATCGCGTCGAAGAGCTGCTCCTTGCCGAGGGGGAAGTGGTGGTAGACGGCCATCGCCTCCACCTCCAGCGCGTCGCCCAGGCGGCGCATGGTCAGGCGGCGCAACCCCTGGCCGTCGATGATGCGCAGCGCTTCGTCGATGATGCGGTCGGTGGACAGACCGGCGTTGTTACGGCTCACGCCGGATCACCCTAGAGGAACCGGCCGGCCCCGCGCGCGCCGACTCCGCGGCACGGCGCCGGCCCGCCCGCGCGCCGCTGGGCCGGGGCGCGGCTGACGCGGTGACCCGCAGCACACTAGGGTTGGAGCGACGCGACCCCCGACGGTGAAGGCGAGTGGACATGGGACTGATGGGCGGCAAGGGCGGCGAGGCGCAGCGCCGCCGCGAGGAGGACGAGCGCAGCGCCGGCGAGCTTCCCGCGCTGCTGGGCGAGGTGGCGGAGGCCCGCGCGCTGCTGGACGCGGCCCAGCGCTCCCGCGCGTCCGCCGAAGAGCTCCGCGCGGCCGGCACCGCCCTCGACGACGCACTCACCCGCGCGCTGCGCGCGGCCTACGCGCGCGAGCGCGTCCTGGTCGGGGCGCGCGGCTACACCGACCGGATCCGCCGCCGCAAGCGGCTCGCCCGCCCGGACGTCCGCGAGGCCACCGAACTCGCCGAGCGGCTGCTCACCGAGCGGGAGCGGCACCGCCTGCACGGCGTCGCCCGGGTCCCGCGGAGTCCGGCCGGAGTCTGAGCGCCGGGGTGGTGCCGGCGGCCGCCGATGGGTGGCGCGGCGCCACTCGTGAGACGATCGGAACCGGGGGCCGTCCGGCCCCCGGCGCCGACGGCCTCGCCCCCCGCCTGCGGCGCCCCCTGCGGCACCGATCAGCACCGAGGACGGCAGTGGCGAGCGACGGCCCGGACTTCATCCGCATCGACCCCGAATCCAAGGTGCCCCCCTACGAGCAGATCCGCTCGTCGGTGGCGAACGCCGCCGCCGACGGCGAGATCCCCGTCGGGTACCGGCTGCCCACCGTGCGGGCGCTGGCCGAGCACCTGTCGGTCGCGGTGAACACCGTGGCCCGCGCCTACCGCGAACTGGAGCAGGCCGGCGTGCTGGAGACCCGCGGCCGGTCCGGAACCTTCGTCGCCGCCGGCGGCGACGACCAGCGCGCCGAAGCCGTCGAAGCCGCCCGCGTCTACGCCGAGACCGTCTCCCGCCTCGGCCTCCCCGGCAAAGAGGCGCTCGACATCGTCGCCGCCGCCCTGCTCGCCGCCCGCTGAGGGCCCGGCCCTCGGCCGCGGCGCTCCGCCAGGCCGGCCCGGAGCCCGGGGACGGGCCCGGAGCATTCCGGCCTGCCTCCGGTGCTCTGCAGATCGGCCGCCCTGCCTGCCCGGCCCCCCGCGGGTCCGCCGGGCAGCTGAGGGCCGGATGCGCACGGGCGGCATGGGCGGCATCGGCGGCGGTCGCGACAGCGGCGGAGCCTGGCCGGCGGCCGGGGGGCGGATGTCTGCAGGTGAACGGCGCGGTACGGCTGGGGCTGGGACAGGCCTGGGGCCGCGGCCCTCTCCGCAGCCCGCCCCCGCCCGCCCGGGGCCTCCGGGCGGGCGGGCGGGGGCGACAGCCCACCGCGGCCGGCGGCGGAGAGGCCGCAGAACGGCTCAGGGCCCGCTGCCCTGTTGCGCCCGAGCGGCCGCGCGGCAGTCGAGAGGGTGGCGCGGGCGGCGAAGAACAGGGCCCCGGTCCGGTGCCGCGCCTGCGCCGCGCGGGCCGGCGGCCCGCGCAGGGCGACTCCGGGTGCGCCGCGTACACGCGGCAGGGCGGGCCGGGGAAGGCTCAGCGGCGGCCCTGGCCGACGACGGCGATCAGGAAGATGGCGATGAGGCCGGCCCAGGCGGCGATGACGCCGGCCGGCCCCAGGTAGGAGCCGCCGATGGCGCCCAGCGGGATGGCGAAGATCATCGTCATGAAGCCCATCATCAGCCGCGGGCTCTTCCACTGCAGGTCGTTGTCTGCGGCCGGGTCCGCGGCGGGGACGTTCTGCCGTGCCATCCGGGCGTCGACCCGGGCGTCGATCTCGGCACCGATCCGGTCCACCAGGGAGGCCGCGACGGCGTCGTCGTAAGCGGGGCCGAGATCGCGGCCGGTGCGCAGGGACGCGGCGATCTCCTCGGCCGACAGGCCCGCGGAGACGGGCCGGCCCGGTGCGGGGGCGGCGGGCGCAGCACCGGCCTCGGGACCGGTCGGAGCGGGGGAAGCAGCGGCGGGCGTTTCAGTCATGCGGCCAGTATGCGCGCGGGGGCGCCCGCCGGATAGCCCCGGCGCGGCAGTCGGGGGACTCCTCAGGGGCGCCCCCGATGCGGGGTCCGGGCCCTACCCCGACCGCGGCCGTACGGGCCCCGCACCGGACCGCGCCGCCGGGGCACGGCCGTGCGGGGTGCGGGGCCCGAGACAGCGGCGGCCCCGCTCCCGGGGCGGGAGCGGGGCCGGTGCGCTGCGGTCAGCTGGCGAAGTCGAGCAGCTGCCGGGCGCGGCTGGGGTGCCGCAGCTTCGACAGCGACTGCTTCTCCAGCTGCCGGATCCGCTCACGGGTGAGCCCCATGTGCTTGCCGATCTCGTCCAGCGTGCGGGGGCGGCCGTCCATCAGGCCGAAGCGCAGCGACATGATGGTCGCCTCGCGCGGCTCCAGGTCGTCCAGTGCCCGGCGGAGCTGGTCGGCCATCAGCTGGCGGTCCACCACCTCGGACGCCTCCGAGGCGTCGATGTCCTCGATCAGGTCGCCGATCCGGGTCTCGCCGTCCTCGCCGATGGTGGAGTCCAGGCTGATCGGCTGGCGGGTGACCCGCAGCAGCTCCTCGATCTGGGCCGGGGTCTTGTCCAGCTCGTGCGCCAGCTCGTCCGGCGTGGGCTCGCGGCCCAGCGTCTGGTGCATCTCCCGTTCGAGCCGGCTGACCTTGCTCAGCAGCTCCAGGACGTGCACCGGCAGCCGGATGGTCCGGGCCGAGTCGGCGAAGCCCCGCTGGATCGCCTGGCGGATCCACCACATCGCGTAGGTGGAGAACTTGTAGCCCTTGGCGTAGTCGAACTTCTCGACGGCCCGGATCAGGCCGAGGTTGCCCTCCTGGACCACGTCGAGCAGCGACATGCCGCGGTCGCTGTACTTCTTGGCCACCGAGACCACCAGGCGGAGGTTGGCCTCCAGCATGTGCTGCTTGGCCTGGCGGCCGTCGTCGGCCACCCACTCCAGGTCCGCCCGCTCCTCGTCGCTGAGCGGGCCGGGGTCCGGCGCCTCGGGCAGCAGGCCCAGCCGGTACTCGGCGTACAGCCCGGCCTCGATGCGCTTGGACAGGTCGACCTCCTGCTCGGCGGTGAGCAGCTGGCGGCGCCCGATGGCCTTCAGGTAGGTGTGGACCGAGTCGCCCATCGCGGGGGACTGGTCGTCGAGGTCGGCCTCGACCTCGGCGCGGCCGCCCTTGCCGCGTGCCGGAGCGGCGGTGGCCGGAGCGGTGTCCAGTACCTCCTCGAGGGCCTCGTCCTCGGTGTCGGCGTCGACCGACTCCACCCCCGCGGAGTCGTCGCCGTTGGCCAGCCGGACGCCCGCGTCGGTGAGCTCGCGCAGGATGGACCGACCGTCGGCAGGGCTGATGCCCGCGTCGGAGAATGCACTCCGCAGCTCCGCGAGGGACAGGTGTCCCTGGGAGCGCCCCCGGGTGATCAGCTCGTTCAGAGCCGCGGACGCGACCTCGCTGCTGCCGTCGTGGGTCTCCGCCAGCGTGGGAGAAGTTGCCAGGGCAGTGCGCGTCATGAAGGCACCTCCCTCCCTTCCAAGACGTGTGGCGCACGGCGGTATGGAACCGCCGACTCGGCGCGCCACTATGTCCAACGTGTCAGAGAGTCAAATGTTCCCGGTCTCGATTGCGTATCGCCGGTCGTGCGCTAGATCACCTGCGCCTACGGCCCCGCCGGTCGCCGACGGCGGGTACGGGCGGGCGTCGGGGTCGTGTAGGTAGACGTCCGCGGCGCCGCAGAAGTTCCACCGTGTCCGGAGAAAGCCCCCTGCCTGCGCCCGGGCCGCTGCGCCGGCTCCCGCGCGGCCGCGGGGCGGCGGACGCGGCGGCCGCACAGCACGCCGCCGCCTGGCGCCGGCCGGGCACCGGCCGCGGTGCGGGCCGCCCACGATCATGCTGCCCGTGGAGCGCGCCGTCAATCGCGCGGCCGGAGGTGCGGTGCGCCGACGAGCTGCACCGCCTCCGCGGCGCGGCGCCGACGGAATCGGTGCGTCCGGCCTCCCTCCGGCCAGATCGGCGCCGGCGCCGATCCAGCCGGGCCGGGAGGGCAGGGGCGAAGGGCCAGCGCAGCGGCGCGGGCCGGGTGCGCGCCGCCGCTTCAGCCGGCGGGCGCCGGGACCGGGCCGGCCGCCCCGCCGTCGCGCAGTGCAGCCAGGTCGTGCTTGCCCGAGGCCAGCAGCGGCAGCCGCTCCCGCAGCTCCAGGGTGTGCGGTGCGGCATAGCGGGGGAGCCGCTCGGCAACGGCGGCGCGCAGCTCGGCCAGCGTCGGCGGGGACGACGGGTCGGCCGGAACGACCACCGCGGTGACGCGCTCGCCCCACTCGCGGTCGGGGCGGCCCACCACGGCCGCGTCGGCCACCGCGTCCAGCGCGGTCAGCGCCGCGGCCACCTCGCCGGCGACGACCTTGTGCCCGCCGGTGTTGACGACGTCGTCGATCCGCCCGCGGATCGCCAGCCGGCCGTCCTCGCCGAGGGTGCCCAGGTCCCCGGTGCGGAACCAGGGCCGCCCGGCGGCGTCGCGGACCAGGCTCTCCGCGGTCGCCTCCGGTGCGCCGCGGTATCCGCTGAACACGACCGGTCCGGACAGCCGCACGCGGCCGTCGGCTTCGAGGGCCGCCTGCACGCCGTCCAGCGGCACGCCGCTGTAGACGCAGCCGCCGCAGGTCTCGCTCATGCCGTAGGTGGTGACGACGTTCGCGCCGGCCCGCGCGGCGGCGGCGAGCAGCGGCGGGTCGGCGGCCGCACCGCCGAGCAGCACCGAGCGGAACGACGACAGGTCGGCGCCGGCGTCGAGCAGCCGGCGCAGCTGGGTCGGGACCAGCGACACGTGCGGCCGGTGCCTGCGCCCCGCTGCGGCGACCGCCTCGGGGTCGAACGGGACGGCGGCCGGCGCCGAGCCGCCGACCAGGGCGCGCAGCACCACCTGCAGGCCGGAGATGTGCGCGGTGGGCAGGGTGCACAGCCAGGCGTCGCCGTCCTGGGCGCCGATCCGCTCCCGCGAGGCACGGGCCGAGGCCAGGAGCGCCGACGCCGGCAGCATCGCGCCCTTGGGGGTGCCGGTGGAGCCGGAGGTGGCGATCACGAGCGCGGTCTCCCCGGGGACCGGTGCCCCGCCGGCGAGCTCTTCGGTGCCGTCCGGGGTGCGCAGGGACGACGGGCGCAGCGCCGACAGCAGTGCGCGCCGCCGCGGCTCGGGCAGCGACGGGTCCAGCGGAAGCAGCGCGGGGCCGGTGCCGTCCAGGGCGGCGCCGAGGAGGTCGGTCAGTTCAGCGGGGGCCAGGCCCAGCACGGCCTGGAGTTGTCGGTCCTGCACGGCCGCCAGGCTATCCGCCGGCACGGACCTGCCGGGACCGCACCCGCCGAAGACGCCCCGTCCGCGGCGCGGACGGGCCCGGCGCGGCCGGCAGAGTCCGGCGTGCAGGAAGACCGCGCAGGACGATTAAGGTTGATGTGTTCGACGGACGTTCGGTGAGGAGATGACGGGCAACGTGAGTGGCGTGGAGTGGCAGCGGTCGGGTGACTACACCGACATCATCTACGAGACCGCCGAGGGCATCGCCAAGATCACGATCAACCGCCCCGAGCGGCACAACGCGTTCCGCCCCCAGACGCTCTTCGAGCTCCAGGACGCCTTCGCGAACGCGCGGGACGACTCCGAGGTCGGCGTGATCATCTTCACCGGCGCCGGCGACCAGGCATTCTGCTCCGGCGGCGACCAGAAGATCCGCGGCGACGACGGCTACATGGGCGACGACGCGGTGGCCAAGCAGGGCATCGGCCGGCTCAACGTGCTCGACCTGCAGGTGCAGATCCGGCGGCTGCCCAAGCCCGTCATCTGCATGGTGGCCGGCTGGTCGATCGGCGGCGGCAACGTGCTCCAGGTCACCTGCGACCTGACCATCGCCGCCGACAACGCGAAGTTCGGGCAGACCGGCCCCAAGGTCGGCTCGTTCGACGGCGGCTACGGCGCTTGGCTGCTCGCCGAGACCGTGGGCCTGAAGAAGGCCCGCGAGATCTGGTACCTGTGCCGCCAGTACAGCGCCCAGGAGGCCCTGGACATGGGCATGGTCAACACCGTCGTTCCGCTGGAGCGCCTCGAAGAGGAGACCGTCGGCTGGGCGCGCGAGATGCTGGCGAAGTCGCCGCTGGCGCTGCGCATGGTCAAGGGCGCGATCAACGCGGTCTCCGACGGCGCGGCCGGCATGCAGCAGTTCGCCGGGGACGCGACGATGCTCTACTACATGAGCGAGGAGGCCCAGGAGGGCCGCGACGCCTTCAAGGAGAAGCGCCGCCCCGAGTTCGACCGGTTCCCGCGCCGCCCCTGATCGGAAGCGCACCGCAGAGGCGGCGGGCCGCACGCGCGGTCTGCCGCACCCGCCGGCGCAGGCGGCCCGCATGCTCAGTGCCGCTTCCAGGGCGGCGCGCACGCTGAGGCGGTGTTCCTCCGCGGGCACCGCCGCGGGCCCGGCCCGCAGCCGCGGCAGCGGGCAGGACCGGCGGCGCTGCGCTACAGCGCGGCACCGGGCCGCGCAGAAGGGAAGGGGTCCATGGACGACGACGGCGACCGTGCAGGCCGCGCGTTCTCGGTACCCATGCGGACGCGGTTCCGCGGCGTGCAGTCCCGCGAAGGGCTGCTGGTGCGCGGCTCCGCGGGCTGGGGCGAGTTCTCGCCCTTCCCCGAATACGGGCCCGAAGAGTGCTCCCGCTGGTGGGCGGCGTGCGTCGAAGCGGCCGAAACCGGCTGGCCGGCGCCGGTGCGCGACAGCGTCCCGGTGAACGCCACCGTCCCCGCCGTCGGGCCGGAGCAGGCCGCCGCCATCACCGCCGCGAGCGGCTGCAGCACCGTCAAGGTCAAGGTCGCCGAGGCCGGGCAGGACCCCTCCGAGGACCTCGCCCGGGTCGAGGCGGTGCGCGGTGCACTCGGCCCCCGGGGCCGGATCCGGGTCGACGCCAACGGCGGCTGGGACATCGATACCGCGGTGCGCATGGTGCGCGCGCTGGACCGGTTCGGCCTCGAATACGTCGAGCAGCCCTGCCGGACCCTGGACGAGCTCGGCGCCGTGCGGCGCCGGGTGTCCGTGCCGGTCGCCGCGGACGAGTCCGTCCGCAAGGCCGCCGACCCGCTGAAGGTGCGCGCCGCCGGAGCCGCCGACATCGTCGTGCTGAAGGTCCAGCCGCTCGGCGGCGTGCGGGCGGCGCTCGACGTCGCCGAGGCGTGCGGCCTGCCCGCCGTCGTCTCCAGCGCGGTGGAGACCTCCGTCGGCATCGCCGCCGGAGTCGCCCTGGCAGCGGCCCTGCCGGAGCTGCCCTACGCCTGCGGGCTCGGCACGATCCAGCTGCTGGAGTCCGACGTCGCCGGCGACCCGCTGCTGCTGGCCGCCGGAGAGCTGCCGGTCCGCCGGCCCGCGGTCGACCCCGCCGCGCTGCGCGCCGTGGAGGTCGATCCCGCGGCCTGGCGCGCCCGCGCGGCCGCGGCCCGGGCCGCCGGACCCGCCGCAGCCGGCGGCGGAGTGGGCGGCGTCTCAGCCGCCTCCGGGACGGGTAGGACCGGCGGAACCGTTGGACCCTGAAGGATGCGGGCACGCCTGCACCCGACCGCCACGACCGGAGAGCAGTGACCGATGAACCCGTCTACCGCCCTGGCGCGCGTCTTCGTCGACGAGCTGGCACGGTGCGGCCTGACCGAAGCGGTCGTCGCGCCGGGATCCCGCTCCACCCCCCTCGCCCTCGCCATCGCCGCCCACCCCGGCGTCCGGCTGCACGTCCGCATCGATGAGCGCTCCGCGGCGTTCTGCGCGCTCGGCCTGGCCCGCGCCTCCCGCCGGCCGGTCGCCGTGGTCTGCACGTCGGGCACTGCCGCCGCCAACTTCCACCCGGCGGTGATGGAGGCCGACCAGAGCGGCGTCCCGCTGCTCGTGCTCACCGCCGACCGGCCGCCGGAGCTGCGCGGCACCGGCGCCAACCAGACCGTCGACCAGATCCGGCTGTACGGCAGCGCCGTGCGGTTCTTCGCCGAGGTCGGCGTGCCCGAGCCGGTGGCCGGGATGAACGCCTACTGGCGGTCCCTGGCCTGCCGCGCGTGGGCGTGCGCCGGCGATCCGCGGACCGGAACCGGCGGCGGCGCCGGCGACCCCGGCCCGGTCCACCTCAACCTGGCCTTCCGCGACCCGCTCGTCCCCGAGGAGGGCCCCGGTGCCCCGGAGTGGCCGGAACCGCTCGACGGCCGCCCCGGCGGCCGGCCGTGGATGGCCGCCGCACCGCGGATGGCCGAGCCGGAGCCGTTCGTGCTTCCCGCCGTGGAGCGCGGAGCCATCGTGTGCGGCGACGGCGACTACGATGCCGTGCCCTACCTGGCGCTCTCGGCGGCCACCGGCTGGCCGCTGCTCGCCGAACCCACCTCCAATGCGCGCCGCGCCGACGCCCCCTCCACCTACCGCGAGCTCCTCGCGGTGGGTGGCTTCGCCGCCGAACACGCGCCGGACCTCGTCGTCTCCGTCGGCCGACCGGGGCTGTCCCGGCAGCTCATGGCGTTCCTGCGGTCAGCGAAGACGCATATCGCCGTCGGTGACCCGCGCCGCGTCGCCGACCCGGTGCGCACCGCAGCGCAGGTCGTGCCCGCCGTCGCACCGCCGCCCGGCGCCGACCCGGACACGCCGTGGGCCGCGTCCTGGCGGACGGCCGACGCTGCGGCGCGCGCCCTCCTCGACGCCGAGCTCGACGCCGAAGAGGGGCTGGGCGAGCTCCGCCTGGCCCGCGACCTCGCCCAGCTGATCCCGGCCGGGTCGCTGCTGTTCGCCGGCTCCAGCATGCCGGTGCGCGACCTGGACGCGGCGATGCCGGCCCGCTGCGGCGCCCGGATCATCGGCAACCGCGGCGCCAGCGGCATCGACGGCACCGTCTCCACCGCGGTCGGTGCGGCACTGGCCCACCAGGCCGACGGAGGAGGGCCCGCGTTCGCCCTGCTCGGCGACCTCGCGGTGCTGCACGACCAGAACGGCCTGGTCCTCGGCCCCCAGGAGCCGCGCCCCGACCTCGCGGTCGTCGTCGCCAACAACGACGGCGGCGGCATCTTCTCCAGCCTCGAACAGGCCGGCCACCCCGGATTCGAGCGCCTCTTCGGCACCCCGCACGGGGTCTCCATGGAGCAGGTGGCGGCTGTCGCCGACATCGGCTACACCCGCGTCGAATGGGCGACCGACCTGCCCAAGGCGCTGCTCGGCGAGGGCCTGCGCATCGTCGAGGTCCGCACGGTCCGCAGCGAGTCCGCCGCCCTCCGGACCCGGGTCCAGCGCCTGGTGGCCGAAGCCGTGGACGGCTCCGGCGCCGCCTAGGACGCGCAAGGGCGTCCGCCGCGGGCGGCGTCGCCGGATGCACCCGCCTCCTCGACTGCGGAGAGCGCAGCGCGGGGTGTGCCGGGGCGGTAGGGGGGGCGGAGGCGGGCGGCCCTCCCGCGTGTCGGAACGGGGCGGTACCGTCGGCGCATGGCTCACGTGTGGCACATGACCGAGTTGGCCCGGTGGCAGGCAGCGGGGGAGCGCGGGGAGGTGGCCGCGGACTCGCTGGACAGCGACGGCTTCGTGCACGCCTCGCCGGATGTGGAGACGCTGCTGGCCGTCGCGAACGCCTTCTACCGGGAGACTCCGGCGACGCAGCCGCTCGTGGCGCTGGCCGTGGACACCGACTCCGTGGACGCCGAGGTCCGCTGGGAGGCGGCCGACCCCGCACCTCCGCCCGGCGCCGCACCGGATGTCCGCTTCCCGCACATCTACGGTCCGGTGCCGCACGCTGCCGTCACCGGCGTCCTCCACCTGCGCCGCGACCCCTCCGGCGCGTTCACCGGCGCCGAGGAGCGGCCGCTCACCGCTGAGCGCCTCGACCTGCTGCCGCACCCAGAGGGCGGCTGGTTCCGGCAGACCTGGCGCACCGCGGCCGAGTTCCAACCGGACGGCTACCCGGGCCCGCGCGCCGCTGCGACCGGCATCCACTTCCTGCTCCGGCCGGGGGAGGAGTCGCGGTGGCACCGGGTCCGCTCCGACGAGATGTGGGTCTTCAACCGCGGCGGCCCGCTGCAGATCGACCTCGGCGGCGCCGGCGCGGCGCCCGGTGCTCCCGCCACCACCGTGCTCGGCGCCGACCTGGCCGCCGGCGAGTCCGTCCAGTTCCTGGTCCCCGCCGGCACCTGGCAGGCCGCGCGCCCGGCATCCGACGTCGAGGTCCTCGTCAGCTGCTTTGTCGCGCCGGGCTTCGACTTCGCCGACTTCGAGGCGGTCTGACCCGCCGGTTGCGGGCGGCCGTGCGCTGCCGGACATCCGCCGGCCCGCGCCGCGCGGGTGGAGCAGCGCGGAACGTGCCGCAGTCCCGCACGCCGCCGATCGGCCGGCTGCGGACCGGGCGTGCGCTTGCAGGGCGCGGCGGACTATCGGACGGCTGCGCCCGTCGGCAGGTCCCGCGGGGGGCGGCTGCTGCGGAAGCGGAGCGGTCGGCTCCGCGGCCGCGGGCCCCGGGTGACCCCCGGAGGCCTGCGGCTCACCGGCCGGCGGGGTCGGTCAGGGCGGCGCGCATCGGGCCGAACTTGGCGTCGGACTCGGCCACCTCGGCGGCCGGGTCGGAGTCGCCGACGACGCCGCAGCCCGCGAACAGGCGGGCGCGGGAGCCCTCGACGCGGGCGCAGCGCAGCGCGATGCCCCACTCGCCGCGGCCCGCGGCGTCCACCCAGCCCACCGGGCCCGCGTAGCAGCCCCGGTCCATGCCCTCGATCTCGTGGATGAGTTCCACGGCGGCCGGGGTCGGGGTGCCGCCCACCGCGGCCGTCGGGTGCAGGGCAGCCACCGCGTCCAGCGTGGACACGCCCTGCCGCAGCTGCGCCGCCACCGGTGACGCCAGGTGCTGAAGCGTGGCCAGCCGCAGCAGTTCCGGCTCCTCCGGCGCGTCGATGCGGGCGGCCAGCGGGCCCAGCGTGGCGCGCAGCGACTCGATCGCGTAGGCGTGCTCCTCCTGGTCCTTGCCGGAGGCGAGCAGCTCCGCGCCCAGCCGGGCGTCCTCGGCGGGGCTGCTGCCGCGGGGCCGTGTCCCGGCGAGCACCAGCGACTCCACCCGGTCGCCGTCCCGGCGCAGCAGCAGCTCCGGGGTGGCACCGATCAGCCCGCCCACGCTGAACACGTGGCAGTCGGACTGGGCCCGCACCAGCCGGTCCAGCAGTGTGCGCGGATCGATGGCGCGCTCGGCGTCGGCCACCAGGTCCCGGGCGAGGACGGCCTTGTCGAGTTCACCGCTGCGGATCCGCTGCACCGCGGCGGCGACGGCGCCGGACCACGCGTCGGCGTCCAGCCCGCCGGAGCTCCAGGTGAGCGGCCCGACCGGGCGCGGCGGCGTGCGCGGCGCCGACAGAGCAGGCGGGTGGCCGCCCGTCCCGACCGGTCCGGCCGTCGTCAGCCAGGTGCGCCCGCCGCTGCGTCCGACGGCGACGCTGGGCACCACGAGGAACGACCCCGCCGAACGCGCGTCGAAGGTGAAGGAGCCGAAGGCGACCGGGCCGGTGCCGGGCAGGCCCACCGCGTCGTCCACCTCTGCGGCACCGAACAGGGCGGACAGCTGATCGGCGGCGCTCGCGAACCGGTCGGGGCCGTCGGCGCTGATCCGGGCGGCGGCGCCCCAGCCGACGATGCCCTCGCCGTCCCGCAGCCACGCCAGCGGCGCGTCGGCGGGCAGGTGGGCGAGCAGGTCGCGGCCGTCGCGCAGTTCGACGGTGCGCACGGCGAGCGGGACGGGCGGGGACGCAGGGGCGACGTTCACGGCATATCAGTCTAGAGGGACGCGGGCCCTGGGGCGCCACACCGCCGCAGGTGGCGCCGGAGTCCGCCCTGCGCCGGCGTGCGCCGTGCGGGCGGGGCCGCCGGAGCCGCTCCGCCGGGCGGCTACGGCCCCGGGAGTGCCGCCCCTGCCGCTGTTTCACCGCCGCCCGTGAAAATTTCCACTCGAATCGATATTGGAATGTGATCTTTGCGAGTGTTCCGTGTGACCGTCCTCGCCGAAGATCCCGGCCCATTCCGCACTTTGCCCGACTATGGTGTTCCGCGGACCGAACACCGACGGACAGGGGGCAGGGTGGGGACGAGATTGACGGTACGGGCGGGGCTCGTTTCCGTTCTCTTGGCGTCCGGCTGCACGGCCGCGCCGGACGGCAGAGACGAGGCCGCCGCGGACGCCCCGCCGATCCCGGCCGAATGCGAGCAGGGCGCCGACCACGCCAAGCGCGAGATGCGCGGCGCCTGGGCGACGACCGTCCGCAACCTGGACTGGCCCTCCGCGGACGACCTGAGCGCCGAAGAGCAGCAGGCGGAGCTGCGCGACCAGCTGGACCAGGTCCGCGACCTCGGCCTCAACACCGTGTTCCTGCAGGTGCGCTCCACGGCCGACGCGATGTATGAGTCCGACAAGGAGCCGTGGGCGCGCTACCTCACCGGCGAGCAGGGCGGCGACCCGGGCTACGACCCGCTGCAGTTCGCGGTGGAGGAGGCCCAGGCGCGCGGCCTGGAGCTGCACGCCTGGTTCAACCCCTACCGGGTCGGCCACAAGGAGCCCGACCTCGCGGGCCTCACCGACGACCACCCCGCGGTGCGCAACCCGGAGTGGCTCGTGGAGTACGCCGAGGAGGGCTGGCTCGACCCGGGCAACCCCGAGGTGCAGGAGTGGGTCTCCGACGTCGTCCTCGACGTCGTCGACCGCTACGACATCGACGGAGTCCACTTCGACGACTTCTTCTACCCCTACCCCTCCGAGGGTGCCGGGGAGTTCGACGACGACGCCTCCTTCGCGGCGCACGGAGGCGGCGAGGACCGCGAGGACTGGCGGCGCGCCAACGTCGACGCGCTCGTGGCTGACGTGCACGGCCGCATCCAGGACACCAAGCCGTGGGTGCGCTTCGGGATCAGCCCGTTCGGCATCTACCGCAACGCCGAGAACGACCCGGCCGGCTCCGACACGCAGGGCCTGGAGTCCTACTCGGCGCAGTACGCCGACACCCTCTCCTGGGTGGAGAGCGGCACCGTCGACTATCTGGCGCCGCAGCTGTACTGGGAGCGCGGGCTGAGCAACGCCGACTACGAGGAGCTCCTCCCGTGGTGGGCCGACGCCGTTGACGGCAGCGGCGTGGACCTGTACGTCGGCCAGGCCGCCTACCGGGTCGGCGAGGGCGGCGTCTGGGACGGCGACGACGCCCTCTCCCGGCAGCTCGACTTCAACGCCGAACACGAGGCCGTCGAAGGCGACATCTACTACGGCCTCAGCGACATCCTCGACGACAACGCCGCGGTCCGGCAGCTCGCCGAGGACCACTACGGCACCCCCGCGCTGCCGCCGCAGGCCGACGGCGGCGAGGGCCACCCGGATGCGGTCCAGGGGCTGGAGGCCGAGCGCACCGGGGACGGTGCCGAGCTGACCTGGGACCCGGTCGACGGAGCCCGCTCCTATGCGGTCTACCGCGTGCCCGACGACCAGCGCGGCGACGAGTGCGCCCTGGGCGGCAGCGACAACCTGGTGGGCATCGCCGGACCCGGCGAGCAGCCGTCGTTCACCGACGGCGGGGCCGGCGACGACGCCGCGACGTACCAGGTGACGGCGCTCGACCGGTACCGCACCGAGGGAGCCCCGGCCGACGGCGCCCGAGTCGGCTCCGCAGAGGGCTGACGCGGGTCCGAAGGACGGAGCGTCGGCCGACGGGGGACCCGCTGCGAGGGTTGCGGGTCCCCTTCTCCGTATCCGGCACCCCCGGGCGGCCGACGCCGCGGGCCTGATCCCTCGCCGGGGAGGGAGAGGCGCTCTCCGCGCCGCCGCGCCGCCGCGCAGACGGCGCTTGGCGGCGGCTGGCGGTACGGCGCGGGCCGGAGCACGGGCGCCCCGCCGGTGTTCCGGCAGTCGGGGAGAGCCGGCCCGGACCGGTCCGAGCCCCTGGATCCGGAGACGGCTGGCGGGGTGCGGCGGAGGAGGTGCAGGAGGGGGCGCGGCGCCTCCGGGCCCCGCTCGCCGCCGGAGAGGCCCGCCCCTGCGGATGCTCTGCCGCTGAAAGCGCGGGAGCGGTCTCGGCGGGTGGCGGCCCAGCGCGCAGGGCTCTCGGTCTCCACCGAGGCGCGCACCTGCCCGGCCGCCCAGCCCTGCCCCCTCTGACGCGCGCGGAACCGCCCCCTCAGGTGCCGGGGGCCTGCCCGGAAGGCTCCGGGCGGCCAGGGCCGGGTCCAGGGCCCCTGCACCGGTGACTCCGCGCGCGGAACCGCCCACCGCCCGGCCGCCAGGAGGGTGGGCTTCGCGGCCCGCAACGCGGCGGGCGTCCTTCCCGGTGTCCGCCGCTCGCGCGTGCACCCGTGATCTGGCACCGCAGGCCCGCCGAAGGGGCCGGACCCTCCGGGACGCGGCAGGAGGGGACTCGCAGGGGAGCCGCCGGGGCCGCCGCGTCCGGCCGGACGTCCTGCTGGGCCTGCTGGGCCGACCCGGGGAGTCCGGTCCCGTGCGCGGGCCGGTCCCCTGCACCGACGGCCGCGCAGCAGCAGGGCCGGCCCGGAGACCCGGGCCGGCCCTGCTACTGCGCGTGCTGCGGGGCACTCAGCCCCGCGGCGTCAGAGGCTGTTGGTGAACTTGGCACCGATGGGGCCCGCGACCGAGCCGCCGCCACCACCGCCCTCGACGACGACCGCGAAGGCGACGTCGCCCTTGTAGCCCACCATCCAGGCGTGCGTGTCGAGCTCGTCGTCCTCGTTCTCCGCGGTGCCGAACTCGGCCGACCCCGTCTTGCCGAACACCTCGCCCTTGAAGCCGGCGTCCTCGGCCGTGCCGTCGGTGATGACGGCGCGCATCATCGGGCGCAGGGTTTCGGCCTGCGGAATCGCCGTCGGCTCCGGGAGGTCCTTCGGCTCCGGGTCGGAGACCAGCGCCGGAGCGCGCCACGAGCCGTCCGCGACGGCGGCAGGCACGGTGGCCATGTGCAGCGGCGTGGTGAGGATCTGGCCCTGGCCGATGGACTGCGCGGCGAGCATGCCGGTGCTGTCCGGGGTGGGGAAGGACGGCTCGTGCGTCGGCACGCCCAGCTTCATCTCCTGGTTCATGCCGAACATCTCGGCGGCCGCCGTCAGCGTGGAGCCGTCCAGCCGGTTCGCCACGTCCTGGACCAGCGCCGTGTTGCACGAGGTCGCGAACGCCTCGGTCACGGTCTGCTTGCCGTACTTGGCGTCCCCGGCGTTGGTGAAGCCCATCGCCTCCTTGGGGCAGTCCATGGTGGCGTCGGTGGTGAGCCCGTTCTCCAGCAGCGCCTCGTAGGTGACGATCTTGAACGACGAACCGGGGGCGTACTGCCCTTCGAACGCCCGGTTGAAGCCCGGTGTGTTGTTGGCCGACGCCACGATCTCCCCGGTCGAGGGGCGGATCGCGACCAGCGCGGTGGGCTTGCTGGCACCGGACACCGCCGAAGACGCCGCGCCCTGCAGTGCGGGGTCGATGGTGGTGGTGACGTCCTGGCCCGGCTCGCCCTCCAGGGTCTCCAGTGCGGGCGCCTCCGGGTCGGCGGCGACCTCCTCCTCGGCCCCCTCCTCGGCGACCCGGATCGAGATGGACGCCTTGCCGGCGAGCCGCTCCTCGTAGGTGGCCTGCAGGCCGCTGGCGCCGGCCGGGTCGCCCTCGGCGTAGGCCGGGCCGAGCCGCTCCAGGTCCTCCGCCGTGGCGGTGCCGACCGAACCGGTCAGCATCTGCACCGACTCGGAGGTGTCCTGGGTGTCGATGGGGCTGCCGTCGGCGGCGAGGATGCGCCCGCGGTCGCCCCACACGTTCCCGCGCACCAGCGTGCTGCCCTCGGAGAGTTCCGGGTGGACCGTGGCGGGGGAGAAGTCGACCTTCCACTCGCCGTCCTCGCGGACCAGGTCCATGGTGCTCTCGTAGGTCCAGTCGCCGGCGTTCTTCAGCGACAGCGTGGCGGTGAACGGCGCCGACGCCGTCTGGTCCTCGCCCTCGGTGACCTCGCCCAGCTCGATGGCGGTCGCCTCGACGCCGAGGTTGTCCACGATCGGGTCGAGGACCGCGGCGGGGTCGCCGGCCGCCGCGGCCGCCATGGCCTCGGCGTCCTGCTCGGTCCAGCCGGCGGCGAACGCGGCCGCAGTCTCGTCCGGTCCGGGGCCGCGGCCGAACAGGTACCAGCCGGTGACCCCGCCGGCCAGGGCGAGCACCAGGAGGACCGCGCCGATGCCGATGAACAGGCCCTTGCGGGACTTCTTCCGCGGCGCCTCGTCGCCGTAGCCCTCGGCATAGTGGCTGGACGGGGGCGGAGGGGTGCCCGGGCCCGCGTCGCCGCGCGGCTCGCCCGGGCCGAACCCGCCGGCTGCCGCGCTCGCCTGCGGGCCGCTCGGCTCCGCGGTGAAGGGCTGCTGCGGCCCGGACGGTCCGGCGGCGTAGGGCTGCTGCGGCCCGGAGGGCGCGGGCCGCCCGCCGTAGGGACCGTAGGGGCCATAGGGGTCGTAGGGCGCTTCGGCGGGGCCGGCGGCACTCTGCGCGCCGGCCTGCCCGGGGGCGTCCTGGCCGGGCCCGGCAGCGGGGAACACCGACGTGGAGTCGGTCCCTGCCGCTCCGGCACCCGCCGCGCCGTAGGGGCTCGTGCTGCCGCCCGGTGCCGAGCCCGAGCCGTACGGGTCCGCGGCCCGGCTGCCGGATCCGTAGCCCGCCGCAGCGGTGCCGGAGGTTCCGTAGCGGTCGCCCGGAGCATCCCGGCCGGGGGAGTCGGCGCCGGCCGGGCCGGAGCCGTAGCCGTCCTGCTCGGAGCCCCGGCCCCAGCCGGTGGCGGAGCCGCTTCCGTAGCGGTCCCCGCCGGCAGCGGAGCCGAAGTCGGAGCTGCCGGCGGCGGCGCCGTAGCCGGCGCTCCCGGCCGCGCCCGCCGGGCCGTGGTCTGCACTGTCCGCGGTGTCCGCGCTGAAGGCGGACTCGCCCGGCCCGCTGTCTGAGGCGGAGCCGGAAGCGTAGTCCGCCCCGGACGCGGAGCCTTCGGAGGGGGAGTGCTCCCAGGGGCGGCCGGCTGCACTGTCCCCGCCGATGGAGGAGCTGCCGCCGGAGTACGGGTCGGCACCGGACGCGCCTCCGGACCACAGGCCGCCGCCGGCTGAACCGCTGTCTGCGCCGGTTCCGGGGTAGGCGGGGCCAGCGGAGTCCGCGCCGTCGGAGCCGGAACCGCCGAAGCCCGCACCGGGGCCGTCCGGCTCCGAGCGGCCCGTGCCGGACGCGGCGCCGGAGACCTCGGCGAACGCGGCGGTCTCGTCGGTGTCGCCGGAGCCGGAGAAGCCGCTCTCGGCGGAGTCCTGCGGGGCGCCGCTGCCGGGGGCCGCCGCGGGCGCGGGGCCGTCCCCCTCGCCGCCGTCCTCGGCCGTGCCGCCCCCGGTGCCCTGGGCCGCGCCCGCGCCGCTGACCGGGGCGCCGGGGTTGGGCAGGCCGGAGGAGTCGAAGAGCCGGCCCTCGGACGGCCGGGAGTCCGGTGCCGCCCTGGGGATCGTGTAGGGACCCTTGCGATCGTCGGCAGCCGGCTCCGCGTCGGTCTCCCGGCCGCTCTCAGACGGCGAGGGGCCGCCGTCTGGGGAGGTCCACCTGTCGTCCACGCTATACGTCCTTCCGCTGCTCCGCCCGAGGCGGCGCCGCCCCGCGTCCTCGGACGAGGTGCGGGGCGGGAACGTGATGGGCGCCGGTGCGGTGGCCGCCGCGCGGCGCGGGGCAATGCGGCCCTCTGCGGCTCCCGGGCCGCGCCGGTCCCGCGCGGCGGGGGCATGCGGGGATCTCTGGGAGGCGGTGGAGGGAGCCCGGGGGGACACCTGCGGCCACACCGGTCATCAGAGACTCTAACCCATCGGTGCCGCCGGGCGGCCCGGTGCCCGGGCGTCCGCGCCCGGCTGCCCGGGGCGCGGACGCCCGCCGGATCAGCTGCCGGTGCCGCGCGCGATGCGGGTCATGTCCTCGCGCGAGCGGACCTTGATGCGCTTGCGCCCGGCTGCCTCGCCGAGCTGCTCCTCGTGCGACTCCAGCCGCTGCCAGTCCTCCCACACCGTGAACGGCACGCCGCGCTCGGCCAGCAGCGCGTCGAACTTCTCCGGCTCAGGCGCTTCGGCCGCCGGGAAGGCGTCCCGGTCGGCGACCAGGCGGGTGACGGTCTCCAGCGCGTCGCCCTTGGTGTGGCCGATCAGGCCGACCGGGCCGCGCTTGATCCAGCCGGTGGCGTACACGCCGGGGATGGGCGCGTCGTCCATGTCGAGTACGCGGCCGCAGTCGTTGGGGATCACGCCGCGGTCCTCGTCGAAGGGCAGGTCGGCCACTGGCGAGCCGAGGTAGCCGATCGCCCGGTAGACCGCCTGCACCTCGGTGTCGGTGTACTCGCCGGTGCCGCGCACGCCGCCGTCGCCGGTCAGCTCCATCCGCTCGGTGCGGATGCCGGCGACCCGGTCCTCGCCGAGGATCTCGGCCGGCCGGTGCAGGAAGTGCAGGTGCAGGCGGCGCGGCTCGCCGCGCGGGTCCCGGATGGCCCAGTTCTGCAGGATCTTGACGTTCGTCTTGACCTGGTTGGACTCCTCGGCGGCCGCCACGCTGGCGGCGCACATGTCGAAGTCCTCGGGGTCGACGATCACCTCGACGCCGGGCTGCTTGTCCAGCTCGCGCAGCTCCATCGGGGTGAACTTGCCCTGGGCGATGCCGCGCCGGGCGAACACGTGCACGTCGGTGATGTGCTTCGCCGCGAGGCCGCGGTGCACGTTGTCGGTGATGTCGGTGGACAGCAGGTCGTCGGCGTCCTTGGCGAGGATCCGGGCGACGTCGACGGCAACGTTGCCCGCGCCGATCACCGCGACGCTGGTGCCCTCGACCGTCCAGTCCGGCGCGACGTCGGGGTGGCTGTCGTACCAGAACACGAAGTCGGCCGCGCCGTGGCTGCCGGGCAGGTCGGCGCCGGGGATGCCGATCGGGCGGTCGCGGTCGGACCCGGTGGCGAAGATCACCGCGTCGTAATGCCGGCGCAGGTCCTCGAGCTTGAGGTCGACGCCGTACTCCACGTTGCCGACGAAGCGGATCTCCGGCTTGTCGAGGATCTTGTGCAGTGCGCCCTGGATCTGCTTGATCCGCGGGTGGTCGGGGGCCACGCCGTAGCGGACCAGGCCGTAGGGCGAGGGGAGCCGGTCGAGCACGTCGATGCTGACGCCGGTGCCGGACGCGCTGAGGGTCTCGTCCTTGGTGAGCAGGTCGGCGGCGTAGATCCCCGCGGGGCCCGCGCCCACGATTCCCACCCGAAGCGGTCGCGTCATCTGTCGTCTCTCCATTCGTCGCGCCGGCGAAGCGCGCTCCCGGGATTCTCGGCTCGGTCCGCGCCGCGGCGGCGCGCGGAGCATAGGCCAGGCTAACCTTATCTGCACTCGGTGCCCCGGGCGGGGTGTCCGAGCGGGCGCGGACGGCTCCGCACCCTTTCCCCATCTATCCGATCACCACGATAGACAATTCCTCTTCCGGCCGAGGGGGCGGCTGGCGCCTATCGGGCCCCGCGGCCGGCAGTGCTGCCGCCCCGCGCTGCGCGGGGGCGCCGCCGCGGGCGGGGCCCGCAGGGGGAGTCCGTGCACGGCAACGCCCTCGGGGCTGCGGTCCAATTCGCCGCGCAGGGTGAGGTCTGCCACGGTGCGCTTCGGCCGGGAGGCCGGCGGGCTCACCGCTCCCGGCGGGCGCGGAGCTCCTCCTTGACCGTCGCCGCAAACCGCGGCACCTGCTCCTGCCCGGACAGCCGGGCGATCGAGGACATGATCGCATCGGTGGCCTCCCGGCGGGACCGCGCGCGGCCCGCCTCGCCCTTCCACGGCGACAGGTCGACCGGTGCCCCGGCCCGCAGGCCGATCCGGCGCAGCGACGGAATGCGGCGCCCCTGCGGCAGGATGCGGTCGGTGCCGGCCAGCGCCATCGGGATCACCGGGACGTCGGCCGTCAGCGCCAGGTAGGCCAGTCCGGTCTGCCCGCGGTGCAGGCGGCCGTCCGGGGAGCGGGTGCCCTCGGGGAAGATGCCGAAGACACTGCCCTCCTCCAGCACCCTCAGGCTGTGGTCCATCGCCTCGCGCGAGCTCTGCCCGGGCGCGCGGTCCACCGACAGCTGGCCGATCGCGCGCAGCGCCCGGGTGAACGTGCGCTGCGCCAGGTTGCCCTCGGCGAACAGCTCCTGCTTGGCGATGAACACCACGGGGCGCGGCACCGCGACGCCGATGAAGAGCGGGTCGATGTTGGTCAGGTGGTTCGAGGCGATGATGGCCGGCCCCCGCGCCGGGATGTGGTGCAGGCCCTCGGTCTGCAGCGGCCAGGCGGCGCGGGTGGCGGGAGCGATGACCGTCTTGGCGGCGCCGTAGAGCGACACGGGACCCGATTCCTCTCCGTACGGCGGCCCGTCCGGCCGCGGGGGAGCGGCGGCGGAAGGGCCGGTTGAGCGACTTCGACACTAAGGCATGCCCGGCCGGAGCCTGTCCTGCGGACTCCCCTTCTGCCCGCGCAGATCTGCGCGGTGAACCGCGTCGCGAGCTCCCGCCGCGTGCTCCGCGCCGCTAGGGTGGTCTAGACCTGTAAACGGAGCTGGACCGGGGCGGGTCCGCGCCGCCGCGGTGCCGCGCCCCGGGCGAGGGAGAGGCCGAGCATGGCACGGTTCATCGACGTCAGCCACCAGATCACCGCCGGGATGACCACCTATCCGGGGCTGCCTGGACCGGTCATCGACGACCACCTCTCCTTCGACGACTCGCAGGGCCGCTACGCGCCCGGCACCGAGTTCAACATCACCCGGATCACGATGGTCGCCAACACCGGCACCTACCTCGACATGCCGGCCCACCGCTACCGCGACGGCGCGGACCTGGCCGACCTGGAGCTGGAGAAGGTCGCCGACGTGCCCGGAACCGTCGTCAGCTGTCCGGGCCGGGCGATCGGCCCCGAAGCGTTCGCCGGCACCGAGGTCGCCGGCCGCGCGGTGCTGGTGCGCACCGGCTGGGACCGGCACTGGCGCACCCCCGAATACGGCGGCACCGGCCACCCGCACCTCACCGAGGAGGCCGCGCGCTACCTGGCGGCGGAGGGCGCCCGCCTCGTCGGAATCGACAGCGTCAACATCGACGCCACCGACCCCGCGGCGGGCGGCGCCCGGCCGGTCCACTCGGCGCTGCTCGCCGCCGGCATCCCCGTCATCGAGCACCTGTGCCTGCTCGACCTGCTGCCCGGCAGCGGCTTCCGCTTCTTCGCCGTCCCGGTCAAGGTCCAGGGCATGGGCACCTTCCCGGTCCGCGCCTTCGCCATCGCCGACTGAGCGGCGCCCGGGGCCGCTGCCGGGATGGACTCCGCCCGAGGAGGCCTCCGCGGCCGGCTGCTCCGCCGTCCGCGCCCTGACCGGGGACGGAGCCCCGCCGGCACCGGCACCCGAGGCCGCGGACGGGACCCCTGGTGCGAACCGCTCCGGCTCGCCGGTATCCGGCAACCCCTGCGCCCGCAGGCCGGAGACGGTGCTGGTGTCCCGAGGGCGGCGGTGGCCTTCCGGACCGGTGTGCGCGGTGTACGGCAGCGCCGCGGCCTGCGCCCCCGGTCGGCGGCGCGCCCCTTCTGGGCAGGGGGACTCCGACTCGGGTGGGACGGTGCGCGGCAGGCGGCCGCACCGCCGCGGGTCGCACTGGGCCACTGCGGCGCCGCCGGGGGTGCCGGTTCTGTTTTCGAGTCTGATCCCGGTGCCCTGCTGCGGCGCATGCGCGCTCCGCGCGCTGGTGGCACCGGCGGGCCGCGCTGCCGGCATCGGCTCCCGTCCGCTGCGCTACCCGGTTGAGCGGGGTGGCGCCGGAGGAGGCGGATCCGGTGCACCCGCACGACGCGAACTCGGCGGCTACCGCTGCCGTCCGCCGCTGGACGGCCCGGCCGGCCCGGGCGGCCCCGTCGGGGTGCCGAGGGGCCCTGGGCGTGGCGGCGGTCCGCCGGGCCGGTGTCCGCGGTGCGCGGCCGCGCCGCCCACCGCCGCTACAGGTCGGCGTCGTGCTCCTGCTGGGCGCGGCGGCGTTCGCGCTGGGCGCGGCGCTCCTGCTCGTGGGCGGCGGCCCGCTCGTCCTCCGCGATGGCGGTGCGCATCGACGACGAGAGCACCCGCAGCTCCATGTTGATCCTGGGGTAGTCGACGAGCCGCGGCAGCGCGCCCAGCCGCGGCGTGCGCTTCTCCTGCAGCGCCCCGATCAGCTCGCGGAACGCCAGGTCGAGGCGTTGCAGGGTGATCTGCGAGGCCGTCGGCGGATCCTCCACCGCAAGGGTCGACAGAGCCAGGTAGCCGGACCGCTGGGCGGCCACCACGACCGGCCACAGTGGCTGCGTCGTACCGGCGCGCGGCACGTCGCCCACGGCGCTGTCGTAGACCGCGCGCAGGCCGATCAGCGCCGCCCGCAGGTCGCGGCGGAGCCGGTAGCGGCGCTCCGGGGTGATCCGCGCGTCCGGGTCGAGCACCGCCAGCACCGAAGCCCGCGTCTGGTCGAGCACCTCCTCGATCAGCTGCGGGAGCCGCGATGCCGAGGCGCGCCGCCAGAGCAGCAGGGCGCCCGCCATGCCCGCGAACGCGCCCAGCAGCGTGTCCAGGATGCGCGCCTGCGCCAGTGCTTCCAGTGGATAGGGGGCGGCGGTGTTCGCCGTGATCAGTGCCATCGGCGTCATCAGGATGCTGGCGTAGAAGAAGTTGCGCGGCACCACCAGCTGCGTCAGTCCCTGGAAGAGCGCCGCGCACAGGATCAGCACCGGCAGGGGCGGGGCGAGCAGCAGGATCCCGACGGCCAGCACCACGCCGATCAGCGTGCCCAACGCGCGCTGCGCCGACCGGTTCACGGTGAGCACCACGTTGCCCGCCTGCAGCACCGACGTCGCCGTGATCGACACCCAGTAGAAGCGGTCGAAGCCCAGCGCGATCGCCGCCAGCCCCGCCGCGGCCACCGTGATGCCCATCCGCAGGGCGGTCGGCCCGATCAGCGACCTCGGCTCCAGGCTCGACTTGAACGCGTCGCGCAGCGGCGGGTGCCGCTGGTCGTAGAGCTCCAGGCCGCGGCTCTCGTCGGCGTGGGTCGGCTTGCGCGCCGCCTGCGCGGCGCGGGTGAGGCGGGTGTAGAGGCGCGATTCCAGCGAGCGCGGCCGCAGGCCCTTGCGCGCCGAGTCCAGCTGTGCCGCGTCCGGGCAGCGCAGCGGGTTGGCGACGGCGCCGGCCAGCGCCTCGGCGAACTCCGGCACCTCCTCGGGCAGCGGGTCGGTGCGGGACAGCGCCACGTCGGTCGCTGCGAGGTGGATGTCGGACACCCACCGCAGCAGCGCCCGCATCCGGGCCGCCTGCGCGGTGTCCCGGTAGCCGCGGGTCTGGCCCAGCAGCACGATCCGCCAGGCTTCGGAGACGGCGAGGGACGCCTCGTGCTGGACGTGGTCGAGTTCGGGCGTGCCGATGGCCCGCAGCAGTTCGGCGAGCTTGCGGAACGCCGCCGCCAGCGCGCGGTTCTCGGGGTGGCGGCTGCGCACCGGTGCGCCCGCCATGGAGACCGCCCAGCCGATCGCGGCGCCCATCGCGGCCACGCCGGCGTGCTGGGGGACGGCTCCGAGGCCGCCCGGCGCGATCGTGGAGATCGCGCAGACCAGGACGAAGAAGAGCGGGCCGGGCCGGTCGACCCGCAGCGCCTGGCAGAGCCAGGTGGCGAGGCCGGCGACCGCGCCGATGGCGAGGGCCGCCGTCCACGGCGCCGTCGACGCCAGCGAGCCGACGCCGACGCAGACCACGAAGCCCATGCCGACGAGGCCCAGCGCCACCGCCCGATAGGCGTAGGGCGTGTTCTTCTCGTACAGCACCGTCATCGAGCCCAGCGCTGCCAGTGCGCCCAGCGACGGGTCGAGCAGGTAGGCGGCCAGCGAGAACGACGTCGCCATGGCGATCGCGGCCTTCGCCGCGGTCGTCCACGCCCACGCGCCGGTGTCGAGGCCGAACAGGGCGGACAGGTCGACGCGGGGGCGCGGCCGCTCGGCGACCTCCGCGCGCATCCGCGCCGGAGGGTTCCACTCGGCACCCTCGCCGTCCGCGCCGGCGCCTCCGCCGTCCGCGCCGGGTCCGGGATCGCCGTCAGTGGTCCTCTGGTCCGTCACGCCCCCAATGCTAGAAGGCGCACCGCGCGGACCATGGGAGGAGGCCGGGGTGTACGAGCGTTTTGCGAGGTTCGACGAGGTCCTATCGTGTTCGGTGGGGTTCGTCACGAATCGGAGTGCGGGCACCGATGATTCCGCGGCGCGCCGGAGGTCTGCAGGGTGAGGGGCGGCCGCACCAGGCGGCACCGCGGTGCCGAGCGCGCCGCAGCGCCCGAACCGAGGACGGGGAGACCCATGGCCGTGCTGCAGTATCAGTGCTCGATGTCGCTCGACGGCTTCATCGCCGGGCCGGACGGCGACATGTCCTGGCTGGGCGAGTTCATGGCCGAGGAGAGCCCGACCGAGTCGGCCATGATGCGGTCCGTGGCGGCGCGCACCGCGGCGCTGCTCCAGGGCGCCAACACCTTCTTCGGCGACGACCCCAACGCCGGCACCGACAGCGAGGGCGCCTACGGCGGCACCTGGGACGGTCCGCAGTTCGTGCTCACCCACCGCCGGATCGAGCACCCGGTGCCCGGCGTGGAGTTCCACACCGACCTGCACGCCGCGGCCCGCGCCGCGCTCGCCGCCGCCGACGCCGCCGGCCCCGACCGCACCGTGGGGGTCCTCGGCGCCGACATCGCCCGCCAGTACATCGACGCGGGCCTCGTCGGCGAGCTCTACGTGTCGGTTCTGCCCATCCTCCTCGGCGACGGCGTGCCGCTCTTCCGCCGCTCCGGCCCGCCGGTCCGGCTCACTCCGCTCGCCACCGAGGAGACCCCGAGTACCACCTCGCGCATCTACCGCGTCCAGACCTGACCGGCCGCCCTGCCGCCCTGCCCTGCCCGGAGGCCGCGGGGCGCGGACGTTCTCCGCCGGCTGCGGCAGGGGCAGCGTCGCAGCTGCGGCGTGCGGCACGCCGCCCAGGGCGCGGGCCTTCCGCTGCAGGCCGGCCTTGCCGGTCTGTCCGGGTTCCCCGGCAGGGCACGCCTCGCCGAGGCGATCGTCCGCCGGTGCGGACGCCCCAGTCGGCCTGACCCGTCGCCGGGGGCGCTGCGGCCGGCTCCGCGGTGCACCGCTGCTGCGCCGCCGCACCGTTTCGCGGCGGCGTGCCGGCAGCGCCGCCGCTGCGGGGCCGGCCAGGCAGCAGCGCTGACCGGGGCGGAGTTTCTCCGCTGCGGGCAGGCCCGCCCGCCTGACCGGGCGGCCTCCTCCGCTGGAGCCGCCCCGCCGAGGTGATCGGGGCCCGGGACGGATACTCCGGCGGCCGCCCCGGCCCGCGCGCCGGGGGCGGGATGGGAGCGGGGCGGGGAGCCCCGGGGCGTGCTTGCCGGTGTGCGGGACGGGTGTCCCGGCGGTCTCGGCGCTGTGGTCCGGCGCCAGGAACCCTGCCGGGCCGGAGGGGAGCTGCCCGGCCGCTCACCGGAAGGTGCCGGGCCGATCCCCGCGGGGTCACCGGTGCGGTCCCGTGCACCCGCCCCGGCCGGATGCCGGGCGGCATGGCGGCCGCTGGCCCCCGACCGGGGCCGCCCGGCCGCGGAGCGCAGCGTCAACCGGCTCACGCGCAACCGCGATGCCGCCACCCGCGCGGACGAGCGGGCCGCGCTCTCCGGCGGGATCGCCCCGGTCGCCCGGTCCGGATCCGGCTGCGGGATCCGGACCGTTCGGAAGGCAGGGCCTAGTCCTCGGGGTGCCGCGCCTGGGGGGCGGGTGCGGCGCTGTCGTCGGGGCGGGTGCGGAGGCTGCGGAGTTCGGCGAGGGCGTCGTCGAGCTGCGCCTCGGCGCGTTCGGCGCGGAGGAGCGCCTGGGAGCGGGCGTCGTCCGTGGCGGCCTGGCGGGCGTCGGCGGCCGCGCGGACCTCGTCCAGGCGGGCCTGGGCCGCCGCCTGCTCGTCGGCCATCCGGGTGCGGGCGTCCGCGGCCTGCTCGCGGGCCTGCACGGCCTCGGAGCGGGCCGCCTCGCGCTCGGCCGCCGCCTGCTCCCGCGCCCGGTCGGCCTCCTCGGCGGCACGCTGCGCAGCAGCGGCGCGCTCCACCGCCTCGTCTGCGCGCTGGGCGGCCGCTGCTGCCTCGGCCTCGGCCCGGTGCCGGGCCGCCGACTCCTCGGCGGAGCGCTCACTGAGGCGGTCCGCCTCCTCCTGCGCCGCAGCCAGCTCGGCCCGGCCCCGCTCTACTGCGGCGCGCGCCTCGTCCCGCTCTGCCGCGGCCTCCTGCGCGCGGGCGGCGGCTGCGTCGCGCTCCTCGGCAACGGTGCGGATGCGGGCGGCAGCCTCGTCCCGCTCGGCCAGTGCGCCGTCGCGCTCAGCCAGCGCCTCGTCCCTGCGGCCGAAGGCACCGTCGGCCATGCGCTCGGCGGCGCCGGCGGCGGCAACCGCCGATGCCGCCGCCTCGTCGGCCGAGGTCCGGTCGCGCTCGGCCGTCCGGCGGCGGTTCTCCGCTTCCAGCCGCGCCGCGTCCGCCTCGGCCACCCTCCGGTCGGCCTCCAGCCGGGCCGCCTCCACCTGCGCTTCGGCGCTGGCGGGGTCGGTCATCGTGCGAAACGCCGCGGTCGCCTCGGACAGGGTCGACGACAGCTGCTCCGCCTGCACCGAGAACCGGGTGAGGAGGTCGTCGGCGCGCAGCCGCGCCCGGGTGACCGGCTCGGCGGCCGCTGCTCCGGGCGCGGAGGCTCCGGCCGCCGGCGCTGCAGCACCCTCCGGCGCGGCGGCCGCGCGCTCCAGCTGCGCCTCTTCCTCCTGCTGGCGGCGCTGCCGCTCGCGCCAGGCGCGCCAGCGGGTGTGCTCGGGCAGGTCGCAGTACTCGGGCGGGCGCCCGGGCGCAGAGGTGCGGGGCACCGGGCGGTCGCACCCGGGGAAGTTGCAGGTGTTCGCGTCGGCCACCCGACGAGGGTAGCGGTGGCCGGCGGTGCTGCGCGTCAGCCGCGGCCCGCGGCGCAGAAGCGGCGCAGATATTCCGGCGCGGTGGCGCCCGCCGGCATGCCCGGGTCGGGCACCGGCTCGCCGGGACCGGAGGCCAGCGGCACGACTCCGGCCCAGTGCGGCAGCCCCAGGTCGCGCTCCTCCTCGCTGACGCCGCCGCTGCGCACCTTCGCCGACACCTCGGCCAGTTCCAGCCGCAGCACCGCGGTCTGCGCGAGCTCCTTGGCGTCGGCCGGGCGGCAGTCGGCACTGCGGCCCGGCACGATCGCGTCGACGACGTCGTCGAGCGCGCGGCGCAGCTCGGCTTCGCCGGCGACCCGGTGCGCGGTGCCGCGCGCGACGACCGACCGGTAGTTCACCGAGTGGTGCATACCCGAGCGCGCCAGTACCAGCCCGTCCACGTGGGTGACGGTGACGCAGACCGGCAGCCCGCCCTGCGCGGCCGCGCGCAGCGGGCGGCTCCCGGTGGACCCGTGCAGCAGGAGGCTGCGGCCCTGGCGCGCGTAGAGCGTGGGCAGGACGACCGGCAGCCCGTCGCCGTCGGTGAAGCCGAGGTGGCAGAGGAAGCCGTCGTCGAGGATGGCGTGCACGGTGTCGGCGTCGTAGTGCGCGCGGTCGCGGTTGCGGGTGGGAGTGGTGCGCGGAGTGGCGGTGTAGCCGGCCGGACGGGTCACGGGTCCCCCTCGGATCCTGCGGAATTTTTTGTATGGCCTCCAAAATAGATCGTACTAGTAAGAAGTGCGGAGCGCGAGCGGTGCGGGGGTCGCGCAGGCGCGCCGGCGGCGGACGCCTTCGGCGCCGGCCGGACACGCCGAAGGGCGCCGTCCCCTCCGGACCGGGGGCGGCGCCCTTCGCGCGCGGTGCTGTCTGTGCTGCCCGGCCCTGCCGGGCGGGCGGCGGGGCCGGGGCCGTAATGTCGGGGAGCGTGCCCTCAGTCCAGCGCCCCGGTGCCGCCGATGCGGCTCACCATCGTCGTCATCAGCGGGCGGAAGCCCTCCTGCTCGAGGAAGCTGATGTCCTCGGAGCTGCCGGCGAGCGCGGACAGCTCGAGGTCGCGCACGCCCTCGGCGGCGACCTGCAGCCGGACCTCGTCCAGCAGCCCCGATCCGACGCCGCTGCCGCGCGCCTCCGGGTGGATGGCGAGGGTCTGCACCACGGCCACCCGGTCGCCGCGGTCCCAGGCGCCCTGGGCGGCTTCCTTCATGGTGACCACCGCGTAGCCCAGCGCCGTGCCGCCGCGCTCGGCCAGTACCGCGAGCGTGCCCGGCTCTTCGAGCCAGCGCAGGTACTGCCCGCGGCGGCGGCGCCAGGACTCTTCGGGGTTGCGCGAGGCGACGACGTCGCCCACGGCCGGCGCGATCTCGGTGTGCTGGGCGTGTACGACGCTCCACAGGTCGGCGAGCGCGTCGATGTCGCTCCGGCCGAGGAAGCGGTAGCGCAGCGTGCCCTGCGCCGTGCTCGGCGTGGTGGCCAACGAAATCTGCATGTTCTTCTCACCCGTTTCGCCCGCGTCGGTGCAGCGGATACCCGCCGGAAGCATCCCCCGATGTCCGGGTTGAGCTGTGCTTCTGACCGTACGCGCCGGTCAAGTGCCGCGACGGGAGGACACAAGGAAAAGGAGTCGCGGACATCGTGATCGGAGAAAAAATGCAGGATTTCGCTGTACTGGGTCCGGGTGGCGTCGGCGGTCTGGTCGCGGCGCTGCTCGCCCGCTCGGCCGGGCGCCGCGGCGGCGGCGCTTCCGGCGCGGACCGCGCAGCCGGCCCCGGTGGCAGCGTCACGGTGGTGGCCCGCTCCGCCACCGCGGAGCACATCGCTGCGCACGGCATCGCCGTCGCCTCGGCGGCGCACGGCGACTTCACCGCGCCGGTGCGCGCCGTTCCGGCCCTCGACCGCCGCGCCGACCTGCTCGTCGTCGCCACCAAGGGCCACGGGCTCGCCGCCGCCCTGGAGCGCATCGACCCGGCGCTGCTCGACGGCGGCCTGGTCGTGCCCCTGCTCAACGGCGTCGAGCACCTCGCCCTGCTGGCCGAGCACTTCCCGGGCGCCGCGGTCCTGCCCGCCGCGGTGCACGTCGGCGCGTTCCGGACGGCACCGGGCACCATCGAGCACACCAGCCCCTACCACCGCATCGAGATCTCCGGCGGGGCCGCCGCCGAGCGCGCCGCCGCGGTGCTGCGCAGCGCGGACATCGACGTCGCCGTGCGCACCGACGGCACCGCCCTGCTCTGGGACAAGTTCGCCTTCCTGCTGCCCACCGCCCTGGTCTGCGCGCACGCGCTCGCGCCGATCGGCGCGGTCCGCGAGCAGCGGGCCGGCGACCTGGCCGCCGTCGTGGACGAGGTGGCCCGCGCCGCCGCGGCGCACGGAGCCGCGGTCGACACCGCCGCCGTGCACCGCACCATCGCCGAACGGCCCTGGGGCACCCGCCCGTCGATGCTCTTCGACCGGGAGACCGGCCGCCCGATGGAGCTCGACCCCCTCGGCGGTGCACTGCTCCGCGCCGCCGCGGCCCGCGGTATCGACGTGCCCGTCACCGAGCGCCTGGTCGCCGACCTGCGCGCCGCCGAGCGCGCCGCGGACTGAGGAGGAGCCCGCCCGGATCCGCCGCCCCCGGGTGGGCGACAATGCCCACGGGACCGCGCCGAGCAGCGGCGGGCGATGGGAAGGACGGCACGATGGCCGAACGGGAGACCACGCGCCGCGGCGCGGTTGCAGCGGCGCAGTCCGGCGGCGGGCACACGGCGGACGCGCTGGGCCGCACCGCCGTCCTCTCACCCGGAGGTGTCGGCGGACTCGTGGCGGGCCTGCTCGCCCGCGACGGCTACGACACGGCGGTCGTGGCCACCGAATCCACGGCCGCGCACATCGCCGCCGCCGGGCTGCGCATCGAGGCGTCGGCGTTCGGGGACTTCACCGTGCACCCGCCCGCGGCGCCGGCCCTGGACCGGGACGCCGACGTCCTCGTCGTCGGCTGCAAGGCCACCGCGCTGGACGCGGCCCTCGACCGCATCCCGCCCGAGCACGTGCGCGGCGCGCTCGTCGTGCCGCTGCTCAACGGCTTCGACCACATCGACCTGCTCCGCCGCCGGCTGCCCGATGCGCACGTCCTCGCGGCCGCGATCCGGGTCGAGTCGACCCGGATCGCCCCCGGGCACATCGTGCAGTCCAGCCCGTTCACCGCGCTCGACATCGCCCGCGCTCCGGGCGCCCCGCCCGAGCGGCTGGACGCCCTCGCCGCCGCCCTCGCGGCGACCGGCCTGGAGGTCCGCCTCCGCGACGACCCCGCCGAGGTGCTCTGGCGCAAGTTCCAGTTCCTGCTGCCCACCGCGGCCGTCTGCGCCCACCGCGGCGCCGACATCGGCACCGTGCGCAGCGGCGAGGGCCGCGCCGACCTGCACGCCGTCGCCCGCGAGGTCGAGCGGGTCGGCCGGGCCGAAGGCGTCGCCCTCGACGCCGGCCGCGTCCTGGAGATGTTCGACGGCATCCCCGGCGGCACCAAGCCGTCCATGCTCCGCGACCGGGAGGCCGGGCGCCGGATGGAGGTCGACGCGCTCGGCGGCGCCTTCCTCCGCCGCGCCGCGGCCCACGGGATCCCCGTGCCCGCCGCCGCCCGCATCGTCGACGGCCTCCACCGCATCGACGCCGCACTGGGCTGAGTCCAGCACCGCCGGCTGCGGAGAGCACCGGGAGGGCGCGGCCCGGCCGCCGCGCCCTCCCGGCCGGCGCCCGCAGGGGGCGCCGCGCAGCGGCCTCAGAAGGCCCCGAAGGACAGCCCGAGCACAGAGACTGCGGCGATCCCGATCAGCGGCACGACCACCGTCACCATGCCGATGTCCTTGTAGGACTCCCGGTGGCTCAGCCCGCACACCAGGAGCAGGGTGACGATCGCGCCGTTGTGCGGCAGCGAGTCCAGCCCCGTCGCCGCCATCGCCGTGGCCCGGTGCATGACCTCCATCGGGATGCCCTGCTCGGTCGCGAGCGCGGTCAGCTCCTGGCCGAACGTCTCCAGTGAGATCGTCAGACCGCCCGACGCCGACCCGGTCACCGCCGCGATGCCCGAGGTGGACAGTACCGAGGTGATGAGTGCGTTGTCGCTGACCGCGAAGATCGAGTCGCGGATCAGCGCGAACGCCGCCAGCGATCCGACGACCGCGCCGTAGCCGATCTCGCTCGCCGTGGTCGCGGCCGGGATCACCGCCCGCTTGGCGCCCTCGGAGACGCCGGCGGCGAACGCCCGCACCGACCGCGGCTGGGCGGCGACGATCACGGCGATCCCGGCCACCATCCCGGCCGTCACGCTCCAGAGGCCGGCGACACCGCTGAGGTCGGTCCCGCCGTAGGCGTCCCCGGCGAGGTAGCCGGTGTCCATGGCGGGCAGCACGGCGTAGGTCATCAGCGCGTTGGCGGCGACGACCGCCAGCACCGGGAGGAGGCCGACGAATCCGCGCAGCGCCGATCCTTCGCCGGCCGGTCCGGGCTTCTCGGCCGCGGGGGCGGCTGCCGCGGCGGTCCGGGAGCCGCCGGGGCGGCCGCCGCCGGCCGCACCGCACCCGCCGCCGGACGCGTCGCCGGTGCCGGAGCCGCCCGCGCCGCCCGCCTCCGCCGCGGCGCGCTCGGCGTCGGTCGGGTCGGCGAACGACTCGCCCGCGGCGCACAGCCGCGCCTTGCGCCAGTTCAGCCAGCACAGGCCCAGCGCGAAGACCAGGGCGCCGGAGACGACGCCGAGCAGCGGCGCGGCGAAGGTGTCCGTGCCGAAGTACCGCGTCGGGATGGTGTTGTGGATCTGCGGCGACCCGGGCAGCGCCGCCGTTGCGAAGGTGAAGATGCCCAGCGCGATCGCCGCCGGCATCAGCCGCCGCGGGATGTCGGCCTCGGCGAACAGCGCCTTCGCGATCGGGAAGATGCTGAACACCACCACCCAGGCGCTCACGCCGCCGTAGGTGAGCAGCGCCGTCGCCAGCACGGTCACCAGGATCGCGCGGTCCGCGCCGAGCAGCCGGGAGATCCACGCGGCGAGGTCCTGGGCGAAGCCGCTGACCGACATCAGCGTTCCGAAGATCGCGCCGGTCAGGAAGAGCGGGAAGAAGCTGGCGATGAACCCGCCCATCGCCGGCATGAAGATCTGGGTGTAGGTCGCCAGCAGCGGCGCGCCCGCGAAGACCGCGGCGACCAGCGCCGCCAGCGGCGCGACCACGATGACCGAATGGCCGCGGTAGGCGAGCGTGATCAGCAAGACCAGGGACAGGGCGATCCCTGCGAGTCCCAGTGCCATGGGGTGCCTTCGTTTCTGCGCGCCCTGCAGCTGCGGGGCGCCGGTCGGGAGTGGGGGTGGAGTGCGGCGGGGCAGGGCCGCGGGGCAGGGCCGCGGCCGGCGGCGCGCCGGGCGCGCCGCCGGTCCAAGAGGGGGGCCGGCTGCGCCGCGCAGCCGGCGCGAAAGCGGCTGTCGCGGAGAAGGGGCGGACGGGCGGGGGAGCGGCCGGCGGTCAGATGCCCAGCACGATCCGCTCCCCCGATGCCCGGGAGCAGCAGGCCATCATCCGCTCGCCGCTGCGCCGCTCGGCCGGGGTGAGGACGGTGTCGCGGTGGTCGACCGCGCCGCCGAGCACCGGGACCTCGCACGTTCCGCAGATGCCCTCCTCGCAGTTGGACGGGATCTCATAGCCCGCCTCGCGCAGCGCCTGCAGGGCCGTGGTGGTGCGCGGAACCCGCACCGTGCGCGCCGAGTCCTCGAGCACGAGGTCGAACTCCCGCTCCTGCTCCGGGTCGAGGGCGCCGGCCTGCGAGGCGAAGTGCTCCACGACCAGTGCGCCCTCCGGCCAGTCCGCGGCGGCGCCCTGCAGCGCGTCGACCATCCGCTGCGGGCCGCACGCGTAGACGTGCAGGCTCCCCGCTGTCGCCTCGCCGGCGGCCGAGGCCATCAGCTCCCCGAGGTCTGCGCGCCCGCCCTCGCCCGAGCAGTGCACGCGCAGGTGCGCGCCGTGCTCCTCGGCGAGCTCCGGCAGGAACGCCATGGCATCGCGGCTGCGCCCGAGGTAGTGCAGTTCGTAGGGAACCCCGCGGCGCCGCGCCCAGTCGGCCATCGACCGGATCGGGGTGATGCCGATGCCGCCGGCGACGAGGACCAGCCGGCCGGGGTCCTCCGGCAGCCGGAAGTGGTTGCGCGGGCCGCGCACCTCGACGGTGTCCCCCTCGGCGAGGTGCCGGTGCAGCCACGCCGAGCCGCCGCGCGACTCCTCCTCGGCCAGGACGGCGATCTCGTAGTAGGGCGGCCGGCCGGCGCTCATCGGGCAGCCGCCCGCCGGCGCCTCCGCTGCGCCCTCGGCCGGGCCGAACAGCGAGTACTGCCGCACCAGTCCGGTGCCGCCGCAGACGACGCTGATGTGCGACCCGGGGGTGAACCGCGGCAGCGGTGCCCCGTCGGCGCTGGCCAGCCGGATGTGCCGCACGCCGCGCGCCGCCTCCGAGACGCGCTCGACGCGCATCGGCCGGCCGCGGTGCTCCTCGCGCGGCTCGCCGATGTTCACGCGCAGCTTCGGCGCGAGCACCGACGGATCGGTGCGCTCCGGATTGCGCTCGGGGTCCCACTCCACCCACAGGTGCTCGGGGCCGCGGAACGACGTGTTGGGCACGTAGCTGAACTCCTGCTCGGCCAGGCGCAGGTGCGGGAGGCGGGCGGTGAGCTCCTCCAGGAAGACCTGCATCTCCATCCGCGCCAGGTTCTTGCCCAGGCACTGGTGGGCGCCGTAGCCGAAGGTCAGGTGCTCGCTGGAGTCGTCGCGGTGCAGGTCGACGAGGCCGGGGTCCTCGAACCGCCGCCGGTCGTGGTTGCCGGAGGCCGACACCATCAGGATCCGCGCCCCCGCGGGGACCGGGACGCCGCCGATCTCGGTCGCCCGCGTGGTGATGCGCCGCCACGCCGCCTGCGACCCGTTGTGCCGCAGGCACTCCTCCACCGTGTTGGGGATCAGCGACGGGTCGGCGCAGATCCGGTCCCACGCCGGCCGGTTCTCCAGCAGCAGCTTGACCGCGTTCGCGCTGGCGTTCGCGGTGGTCTCGTGCGCCGCGACGATCCCGGCCATCATCATGCTGTGCAGGTAGGAATCGGTTACGACGTCTGGAATGTCCTGCTGGCGGCGGACGCCGTACTGCATCCAGCCGTCCTCGTCGGGGTTGCGGCGCATGTGGTCGAGCACGCGGCCCGAGTACTGCCAGAAGTTGCCGACGGCGTGGGCGACCGCGAGCTGCTCCTCGGGCCCGGGACGGCCCCAGGTGTTCACCGTGTGCGCGATGGAGTAGCGGCGCAGCGCCGGCTTGTCCTCGTCGGGCACGCCGAGGAACTCCAGGGCGACCGTCAGCGGGATCTCCCAGAACATCTGCTCCACCAGGTCCGCGCGGCCGTCGCCGATGAACGCGTCCACGTAGGACCGGGTCAGCGCGCGCACCATCGGCTCGCGCCGCGCCAGGTGCTCGGCGGAGAACGGCTCCATCAGCGCCCGCCGCCGCGCCATGTGCTGCGGTTCGTCCTCGTTCACGAGGGTGCGCTTCATGCCGTAGTCGTAGGAGGCCAGTACCTCCTCGGCCGCCTGCGAGGTCGGGGTGATCTTCTCCAGCGCGACCGCGGGGGAGAACACCGCGTTGTCGCGGAAGATCCGCTTGATGTCCTCATAGCGCGTGACCACCCAGTAGCCGAGCCGCTCGCTGTAGAAGACCGGCTCCTCTTCGCGCGACCAGGCCACATAGGACGGCGGGTCCTGCTGGTAGCCGTCGCTGAACGGGTCGAACGCCGCGGCGCGCACCGAGGCCGCCGGGCATCCCGGGGGCGCACCCGCCGCGCCGTCCGCCTGCCGAACCGGAGCCATGACCCACCTGCCTGTTCATCTATCGCGCATTGAACGCCATTTATCGCACAAGGTAGCGTGCGCCACATCACGCCACAAGGGGCGGGGTGGGATGGATCACCGCTGCGCGGCCGGGCCGGCTCGCCAGGCGCCGCGCTGCTGCGCCTAGGGAGTGCTTTGTGAAGGCCAGCGAGAGGCAGCCTGGTGGTCGCGCAGCCAGGAATGGTGCAAAAAACACGACCTAGGCGTGGCGGGTGGGCAACTGCCCTGCTGCGCGGCGCCCTGGCGCGCCCCTTGCTGCGTCCTCCTCTCCGTGCGGAGGAAAACCGCCCTGACTCCCTCGTCGGCCGGGCGGCGGGTGCACCGCCGGCCCCGCTCGCGGCAAACCCCATCCACCCGACACGCCCCCGCGGCGGTGCCGGTCGGCGCTGCGCGGACGAGCGGACAAGCGGGCGTACAGAGGGGTGGAGGAGGCGGAGGGGCGGTCAGAGCGCCCGGAACGCGGTGTGCGCGGATCGCGCGGCCGCAGCGCCGGCCTCGCGGCCGCCGGCGCGCCGGCCGGCAGCGGAGGCCCGCCGAAGGAGGGTCAGCCCTTCTCCAGCAGGCGCCGCAGCGCACCGGCGGCGTGCTCCAGCGGCGGGCGCGCCGCACTGACCGCCAGGTCGCCGGCCGCGCCGAGGCGGATCACGCCCACCGAAGCCTCGACCTGCAGCGCGTCGGCGCTGCCGAGGCCGACCGCCATCCCGACCGTGCCGGGCTGGTTCTCGCCGGAGGTGACCGAGTAGCCCAGGCGCCGCGCCTCGGCGGCCGACGGCGGCTCGCCGGGCGACGCGGGGCGCTGCGCGAGGATCGCGACGCCGTCGGCGCCCTTGGCGAGCGGGTGCCGGAACCCGACCTGGAACCGGATACCGAGCGAATCGACGGTCGACGGCTCGGCGACGGCCAGCGCGAGCGCCTGGCCCGCGTCCTCCACCGTCACGAACGCCGTCATGGCGACCGCGTCGGCGAGGTCCTGGATGACCGGCTGGGCGACCGTGCGGAACTGCGCCATGAACCTGTGGCTGACCGCGAGCACGCCGGACCCGAGCCGGTAGGTGCCGTCCGGGCTCCGCTGGGCGAAGCGGCGGCTCTCCAGGGTGTCCAGGATCCGGTAGGCGGCAGCGCGGTGCACGCCCAGCGCGTCGGCGAGCTCCCGGACCGTCACACCGCTGCGGGCGCGCGCGATCACGTCGATCGCCTCCAAACCCCGGTCCAGGGTCTTCAACGCCGGCATGCGCCCACCTTGTCCGAATCGCGAGGGGCCGTCCGCGCTCCGCCGGGGGCGGCAGCCGGACGGCTGCGGTGCCGTGCGCCGCGGAACAGCTGTCGCCGAGAGACTAGCGCCCGCGGCCCGGCGCGGCGCGCCCCGCACCGGCGGCGTGCACGGGATCACGCAGTGTCCGGGCCGGTCGCGGGCGGGATGCGGGGAGCGGGCGCCTAGATTGGAGGCATGATCGATCTCCGCCGGCTGCAGCTGCTCCGCGCCCTGGACCGGCACGGGACCGTGGCCGGGACGGCAGACGCGCTCGGAGTGACGCCGTCGGCCGTGTCCCAGCAGCTCACCGCACTCTCCAGAGAAGAGGGCGTGCCGCTGGTCGAGCGGAAGGACCGCCGCTTCCTGCTGACCGGGGGCGCGCGGGTGCTGCTCACCCACGCCGACGCGATCTTCGCCGAGCTGGAGAGCGCCGAGGCCGACCTGGCCGCGCACGCCGAGGGCAGCATCGGCGTCGCGCGCATCGGCTCGTTCGCCACCGGGATCTCCGACCTGCTCGGCCCCGCGGTCGCCGCGCTCGGCCGCAGCCGCCCCGGCTGGCGGTTCGAGATCATCCAGGCCGAGCCGGAGCAGGCCACCGAGATGCTCCGCGAGGGCGGCCTCGACCTCGCGCTCACGATGTCCTCGGACTACCTGCCGCCCACCGGGTCCGCCGAGTTCCGGATGGACCCGATCATGGTCGAGCCGTTCGACGCGGTGCTGCCCTACCACCACCCGCTGGCCTCCTCCACCGACCTGGAGCTGGCCGCCGACCTCGCCGACGCCGACTGGATCCTGTCCGCACCCGGAACGGCCTGGCACGACTGCGTCTCGGCCGCCTGCAACCAGGTCGGCTTCCAGCCCCGGGTGGTGCACACCGTCGACGAGTTCAGCGCCGTCTTCGCGCTGGTCCAGGCGGGCCTGGGGGTGGCGCTGATGCCGCGGATGGGCTGGACCGGGCTGTCCGCGCCGCACATCGTGGTGCGCACCGTCCGCAACTCCGCCCAGCGCCACATCGTCGCCCTCAGCCGAGCCGGCGCCGACCCCGAGCCGCTGCTCGGCGCGGTCCGCGAAGCCGCCGCCAAGGTGCCGGTGCCCTCGGTCGGGCCGATGCTCACCGGCCCGGCCGGCTGACCGGAGGCGCAGCGCGGGACCCTGCGGTGCGCGCAGCCGGCCGCGGTTGCGCCCGGCGCTATCCGCCCGTCCCCGGTGCACTGGAGGTACCGCCGCCGGCACCGCCTCCGTCCGGCGGCCCTGCGGGCGGCGGCGGGCCGGCCTGGTCGAGCACTCCGGCGGCCGCCTCGTGCAGCAGCCGGGCCAGGACGCGCACCGGCGGCCACGCCCACGCGCCCGGCCGCGCCACCAGGAAGATCCGCCGGTTGCCGCCCAGCTCGCCCAGTGGCGCGTGCGTGACACCGCGCCGGGTGGCCGCGGCCAGCTTCGGCATCACCCCGATCCCGAGCCCCGCTGCGACCAGCTGCTCCACCACCTCCAGGTTGTCCACCCGGTGGCCGATCTGCGGCGCGAAGCCGGCCGCCGCGCACATCCGGGCGACCAGCTCGTCGTCGTCCCCGCCGCGCGAGTTCGCGATCCACCGGGCGCCGGATAGCTCGCGCAGCCGCCGCCGGGTGAGCGGGCGGCTGGCGGCGCCCGGGTCGGCGGAGGGCTGGGAGAGCAGCAGCGCCTCGGTGCCGATCGGGTGCCGGGTCAGCGAATCGGGCAGCCGCCGCGGCACCAGTCCGTACTCGTAGACCAGCGCCAGGTCGGCACCGCCGTCCTGGAGCAGCCCGACGGCCTCCTCCGGCTCGTGCTCGATGATGCGGGCCTCCACGCCGGGGTGCTCCGCGGCGAGGCGGCGCAGCGCCGGCAGTACGACCGGCGGGGTGACGCTGACGAAGGTGGCCAGGTCGACGCGGCCGACCGGTTCGCCGTGCCCGGACAGCTCGGCGCGGGCCGCCTCCACGCGGCCCAGGATGTCGACGGCGCGCTCGGCCAGCCGGCGGCCGGCCGGAGTAAGGCGCACGCGGCGCCCGTCCGGAGCCAGAAGCGGTACGCCGACCTCCTTCTCCAACACCGCGAAGTGCTTGGACACGGCCGAGGTGCCCATGCCGGAGACCTCGGCGACCGCCGCCATGGTGCCGAGCCGCTCGAGCTCCACGAGCAGGCGGAGCCGGGTGAAGTCCATGTGTCCGCTGTCCCGTCCGGTGCGCCGGACCCGCATTCTGTCCGGTTCGTTCCCGGGCGCGCCGAAACCGACCCGCCCTCCGCATCTGCGTCCTCAAACTACATGGTCCGTCCGCCTCCAGTCTGTGGACAGAAACAGAGTGCATCGGTCCAATGGTCGGGTGATCCACTCCCTCATCTCCCGCCTGCGCGGGGCCGGCGCCGCTGTGCCCGCCCCGATCCTCGTGCTGGTCGGCATGTTCGCCCTGCACACCGGTAGTGCGACTGCCGTGCGCCTGTTCGACGCCGTGGGCGCCCAGGGCGTCACCTGGCTGCGCCTGACCTTCGCCGCGCTGCTCCTGATGGCGCTCTCCGGGCCGTCCCTGGTGCGCGCGGTGGCACGCGCCACCTGGCGCGAACGGGGCTCCGTGGTGATCTTGGGCACGGTGAGTGCGGGGATGATGGCCTTCTACTCCGAAGCGACGGCGCGCATCCCGCTGGGGACCGCCACCGCGCTGGAGTTCCTGGGCCCGCTGGTGGTGGCCGTGCTCGCCCTGCGCCGCCGCGCCGAACTGGCGTGGATCGCCGCGGCCGTCGGCGGCGTGCTCCTGCTGACCCAGCCCTGGGCCGGCGGGACCGACCCGGTCGGCATCGCGTTCGGCCTGGCGGGGGCGGTCACCGTCGCGCTCTACATCATCGGCACGCAGGCGGTGGGCGCGGTGTTCCGGCCGGTCCACGGGCTGGCGCTGTCGATGCTGGTCGCCTCCCTGGTGCTCGCACCCGCCGGCGCCCCCCAGGCGCTGTCGGCGCAGAGCCTGCAGGCCCTGCCCGCCGTGCTGCCGGCCGTCCTCGGCATCGCGCTGGTCTACCCGATCCTGCCGTTCCTGCTGGAGATGGTGGCGCTGCAGCGGATGAGCCGCTCGGCGTTCAGCGTCTTCTCCAGCCTGGAGCCGGCCGTCAGCCTCGTGATGGGCCTGCTGCTCATCGCGCAGGTGCCCGGCCCGCTGCAGATCGCCGGGATGATGCTGGTCGTCGCGGCCGGCGTCGGCGCGGCCCGCGGCGACCGGACGCCGGGTTCGGCCCCGCCGAGCGGAGGGCGGCGGCGCCCCGGGCGGCGCGGCCGCGCCGGGCTGCCGG
>NZ_BAAGXT010000052.1:0-39955 GCF_054779695.1 Nocardiopsis coralliicola
GCGCAGCGCCGCCGGATGCCGCCGGGGCCGCGGGCGGGACGGCCGCTGCGACGGGGCCCGGCAGCGCCGCGGTGCCCGGCGGGGCCGCTCTTCCCGAGGCGAGCAGCGGAGGGGCCGCCGCTCCCGCCGGGGTCGGCTCAACGGCCGAGAGCCTGGCCCACGATCCGGCGGTGGAGGCGCTGCTGGCCGATGTGGCCTGGGACGGCTCCGTCCGGGACCTCGGTGCGTGGCTGCGCGGCCATGTCCGCCTCCGCTACGGCAGCGGCAGTGAGGACCTGCAGGAAGCCTGGCGGATCCTGCGGGCGGAACGGTACGGCGCGGCCGACCCGCCGCTGTCGGTGGTGCAGTGCCGGCCCCGCGTCGGGCCCGGCCTGGAGCCGGACCGCCCGCTCAATCTGGCCGGCCCTGCGGAGGCCGCCTTCTCCCCCGCTCTCGTGCGGGCGTGGGACCTGCTGCTTCGCGCGGCACTCCGCGACGGGGCCGGCCCGGCGCTCGGCCGCGACCTGGTGGACGTCGGCGACGCGGTGCTGACCGGTGCCGCCGCCCGGCACCGTGCGCAGGCCGCGGACGCCTTCCTCCGCGGCGACCTGCCGGCGCTGGAATCCGCCGGTTCCGCGCTGCTCGCCCGTATCGCCGATCTCGACGCGCTCGCGGCCGCGCTGCCCGACCGCCGGCTCTCCACCGCCGCCTCCGCCGCGCGCACCGCCGGCTGCGCGCCGGGCGAGGGGCCGCGGCTGCGGGCGGACGCGCTGCGCCTGCTCACCGTCTGGGTCGAGCCGGGCCACCCGCTCGAGGACTACGCCGGCCGGCACTGGTCCGGACTCCTCGGCCGCTACTACCTGCCCCGCTGGCGCCTGTGGACCGCGGCCCTGCGCACCGCCCTCACCCGCGCCGCTTCGCTCTCCCCGGCCCGCTTCGACGCGGCCCTCGACGCCTTCGAGCGCTCCTGGCTCCTCAACCCCGCCACCGCTCCCCTGCGCCCGCCCGAGGATCCGGTGGCCGTCTCCGAGCGGCTCTACCCGCGCTTCGCCGCGGCCCGCGAGCGGCACGGACGGTAGCGGCGGAGCCCTCACGACTCCGCGAAGACGCGGTCCGCGAAGGCCAGCGCCGGCGGCGGCGCCAGGGCCGGCGGATGGCACTGGTACTCCTCCCCGGTTCCCGGCGCCTACCGAGTCGGCGAGCCGGAGCCCTCCGGCCGGCCGGGGCCGTACTGCGGGGTCACGGCGGTCCCCGCCTGACGCGCAGCCCCTGGTTGTTCAACGGCCGGGCTCTGCGCACAGGGGCAGGGAGCCCTGGCCGGTTGCTGCGCGGCGTCCGGACACCGCGGGCCAGAGGCGGTGTGAGCTGAACGCGCCGCGGGGGCGGCCTTCACCGGACCGGCAGCGGGCGGAACCGCGACGGAGCGCACCGGCGCAGAGAGCCGGAGTGTGCCCGCAGGCGTGCGGCAGCGGCAGTCGGAGGAATCCGTGTCCGTCCGCAGCCGGCCCTCCAGGGACCAAGAGCGCCGTTGACCTGCTCCTGCAGTTCAACGGCGCTGCTCTATGTCAGGGCCTGTGGGGCGGGCGGGGCTCGAACCCGCGACCCAGGGATTATGAGTCCCCTGCTCTGACCAGCTGAGCTACCGCCCCGCGACCCGGCCGCGGTGCGCGGGGGAACGGGGGTCCGCCGGCGCGCGGTCATCTTAACAGGGTCGGGTGCCGCCGTGCGGCCGGCCGGACGGGGGGCACCCGCACCCGACCGGATCGCCCCGGCGGGGCATACCGGCACTGTTGCGCACCCCGGAACGGCATTCCGCGCGGTCCGGCGGCCGCACAGCAGCACCCGCCCCGCAGTCCACCGGAGCCGTCCGGCGCCGGGGCTGTCCTCCGGCTCCGCTCCCGCCAGCGGCACCCCGGGGGCGGAGCGCGGGCGAGGTGACCGGGCGCAATAGGGTGGGGGCGGCGGTTGCCCGCGTGCTCACGGCGTGCGGGTCGGCCGGGGGCGACCGCTGATCACAGCGTGCCGCGGGCGGAGTCCGCGGCCCGCACCACCGTCACAGGAGAAGAATCAGGTCATGGCCCAAGTACCCGTCAATGTCACCGTCACCGGTGCCGCCGGCCAGATCGGCTACGCCCTTCTGTTCCGCATCGCCTCCGGGCAGCTGCTCGGCCCCGACACCCCGGTGAAGCTGCGCCTGCTCGAGATCCCGCAGGCGGTCAAGGCCGCCGAGGGCACCGCGATGGAGCTCGACGACTGCGCGTTCCCGCTGCTGCAGGGCATCGACATCTTCGACGACGCCGCACAGGCGTTCCAGGGCGCCAACGTGGGCCTGCTCGTGGGCGCGCGCCCGCGCGGCAAGGGCATGGAGCGGGGCGACCTGCTCGAGGCCAACGGCGGCATCTTCAAGCCCCAGGGCGAGGCGATCAACGCCGGAGCCGCCGACGACGTCCGCGTGCTGGTGGTCGGCAACCCGGCCAACACCAACGCGCTGATCGCGCAGGCGCACGCGCCGGACGTCCCGGCCGAGCGGTTCACCGCCATGACCCGGCTGGACCACAACCGGGCGCAGACCCAGCTCGCCAAGAAGCTCGGCGTCACGGTGAACGACATCAAGAAGCTCACCATCTGGGGCAACCACTCCGCCACCCAGTACCCCGACATCTTCCACGCGGAGGTGAACGGCACCACCGGGGCCAAGGCGGTGGACGACCAGGACTGGCTGGAGAACGACTTCATCCCGACCGTCGCCAAGCGCGGCGCCGCCATCATCGAGGCGCGCGGCGCGTCGTCGGCGGCCTCGGCGGCCAACGCGGCCATCGACCACGTCCACGACTGGGTGAACGGCACCCCGGAGGGCGACTGGACCTCGGCGGCCATCCCGTCGGACGGCTCCTACGGCGTGCCCGAGGGCATCATCTCCTCGTTCCCGGTCACCTCGAAGAACGGCACGTGGGAGATCGTGCAGGGCCTGGAGATCGACGCGTTCTCCCGCTCCCGCATCGACGCCTCCGTCGCCGAGCTCGTCGAGGAGCGCGACACGGTCAAGGGCCTCGGGCTGGTCTAGCACCGGCTCCGGCCTCGCGGGCGGCGCGCCTCCGGTACTCCGGGGGCGCGCCGCTGCGGTTTCCGGGCGGCGGCCCGCACGCCGCGGGCGGAGCAACACGGTCCAGGGCCCCGGGCCGGCCCCGGCACCCGCTCCGGTCCTGCAGACACCGCGCCGCAGCGGCGGCGCCCCGCCGGCGGGAGATACGGCGGCGCACTGCCGCTGCGCGCCGCCTACGCCTCCGGCATCGCGGCGCCGGCGGCAGCGCACCGCTCCGCAGCGGGCGCAAGGCCGCGGTGCAGGGTGTCGAAGGCGGCGGCGAGGACGGCGGTGACGTCAGCACCGTCCGGGTCGTTCTGCCAGGCGTTGACCGCGACCTGGGTGGCCGCGACACTGGCCGCGGCGACCAGGTCGGCATACATCGGCTCGGCGCCGGCGCCGAGCCTGCGGAGCAGCCCGTCGGTGAGCGCGAAGCGCAGCGACCGGTTGGCGGCCGCGACCCGGTGCAGCAGGTGCGGGTGGGCGCGCAGCAGCTCCGACTCGTCGCGCCAGGTGTCGCTGGCCACCGCGCGCGCGATCGCCTGCCCCAGCACCTCGCGCACGGCCTCCTGCGGCTCCTCCGCCGCGGGCCGCTCGGCGACGTCGGCCGCGAAGCGGTGGTAGTCGTCCCTGCTGAACGGGACGAGGACCTCCTCCTTGGCGTCGAAGTAGTTGAAGAAGGTGCGCGGCGAGACGCCCACCTCGGCACAGATGTCCTCGACGGTGACCTCCGCCGGCCCCCGCTCGCGGAAGAGCCGGATCGCGGCGGACCGCAGCGCGGCGCGGGTCTGGGCCTTCTTCCGCTCGCGCAGCCCGGGCTCGGCGACGGCGGGTCCCGGCGTCATGGCGCGGACCTCATGGTGCGGACCTCCCTCTGCGCGGCTGCGTGCCGGTGCCTGCCGGCGCTGCGCGGGGCGGCGCCCGCCGGTCGTTGCGGGCCCACCGTATCCCCGGTGCACAGCAGATCACAAAAAAGGTTCACTCCTGCATTTTTGCAATCCTGCATGTTTTTCGCCTATCGTGGCCTGGTCTGCGCGTGTGTCCGCGGCGCCCGGCCGGCGCCGGGTGCCGCGCCCGTCCCGCCGCCTCCCGCCGCAGGAAAGGTGATGAATTGGCCGCGCCCGAAGCTGCCGACGCGACCGGGGCCGCCGGCCTCTGGTCCACCGTGAAGACCCTCGCCGACGCCCTGTGGTTCCCCGCCTTCTTCGCGGTAGGGTTCATGGTCTTCTACCTGATCCCCTTCCACGCGCCGGCGCCGCACGACCTGCCGGTGGCCGTGCAGGGGGAGCAGGCGGCCGCGTCCGTGCAGAGCGCGCTGGACGAGCAGCTGCCCGGCGGATTCGACGTCGCTGCCACGGCTGACGCCGAACAGGCCGTGCTCGACCGGGACGCCGTCGCGGCCTATGCTCCGGCCGACCGGGAGCTGTTCGTCGCCGGCGCGATGGGCATGGCGCTGGAGCAGGCGACGGTGCAGCCGTTCACGGCTCTGGCCGAGGCCGACGGCGGCACCCTGGCCGTCACCGACGCCGCTCCGGCCGCGGCGGGCGACAGCATGGGGATGTCGCTCTTCTACCTGGTGCTGACCTGGACCATCACCGGCTACATCGGCGCGATGATGGTGCGCGTGCACGCCGGCCACCTCGCGGCGCGCACCAAGATGCTGGCGCTCGCCGGCTTCGGCGCGTTCACCAGCGTGTTCTGCTACGCCTTCGGCGCAGCGCTGCACGTGGTACCGGACGCGCCCGCGGTCATGCTGGTCGCGTTCATGCTGAACCAGTCGGTGGCCTGGACGGTCATGGGCATCGCGCCGTTCGTGAAGAAGTGGCTGCCGGGCGTCGCCATGCTGATCTTCGTCCTGCTGTCGATGCCGGCCAGCGGCGGTGCGATCCCGCTGGCGATGGTGCCGGACTTCTTCCAGGCCCTGCACCCGTTCCTGCCGATGGGGCAGGCGATGGACGCCATCCGCGGACTGCTCTACTTCAACGGGGTCGGCGTGGCCGGGCCGTCGGCGGTCCTGGTGGCGTGGCTGGTGCTGGGCGGTCTGCTCGCCGCGGCCGGGTTCCGGAAGGAGAAGCGGGACGCCGAGGGCGCCGACGGCGACGGCCCCGCGCTCGCCGGCACCGTCACCGGCGACGGCGGAGCGCCGCTGCCCGGAGCGGTCGTCACCGTGCTCGACCACGCCGGCGCGCACGTCGCCGAACTGGAAGCCGGAGAGGACGGCGCCTACCGCGGCACCGGCCTCCCGGAAGGGGTGCTCACGGTGCTCGCGTCGGCACCCGGCCGCTCGCCGCGGCTGGGCCGGATCACCCTCGGCGCGCCGACCGGGGCGGACGCCGGCCCGTCCGGCGAGGCTGCCCCCGCCGATGGCGCCGGAGCCGCAGACCGGGAAGGCGGTGCAGCCGGCGGCGGCGAAGCCGTGCTCGACTTCTCCCTTCCTGCGGACGAGGCGCCGGTCCGCGCGGAGTAGGCGGCCGGGGCGCGCGCCACCGTACGGGTGCGCACTGCCGGGCGCGCCCCGTCCACAGGCCGGCGGCGCCGTGGACCAGTCCGCGGCCGGGAGAAGGCAGTATGGAGTCTGTGAGTCTCATCGATCGCCTTCCGGCCCGCAACGAACCCGACAGCGTCTACGAGGCGTTCGCCTCCTGGGCCGAGGAACGTGGCCTCACCCTCTACCCGCACCAGGACGAGGCGCTGATCGAGGTCGTCTCCGGCAGCAACGTCATCCTGTCCACGCCCACCGGGTCGGGCAAGAGCCTGGTCGCCACCGGCGCGCTGTTCGCCGCCCTGGCGCGCAACGAGTGCGCGTTCTACACGGCGCCGATCAAGGCGCTGGTGTCGGAGAAGTTCTTCGACCTGTGCGCCGTCTTCGGCACCGACAACGTCGGCATGATGACCGGCGACGCCAGCGTCAACGCCGACGCCCCCATCGTCTGCTGCACGGCCGAGGTCCTCGCCAACATCGCACTGCGCGACGGTGCCGACGCCGACATCGGCACCGTCGTGATGGACGAGTTCCACTTCTACGGCGACCCCGAGCGCGGCTGGGCCTGGCAGGTGCCGCTGCTGGAGCTGCCGCAGGCGCAGTTCCTGCTCATGTCGGCCACGCTGGGCGACGTCAGCCGGTTCGAGGACGACCTCACCCGGCGCACCGGCCGCGCCACCTCGGTGGTCAGCTCGGCGGAGCGGCCCGTTCCGCTGTACTACGACTACCGGACCACGCCGCTGCACGAGACGCTCGAGGAGCTCCTGGAGAACCGGGACGCCCCGGTCTACATCGTGCACTTCACCCAGGCCCAGGCGGTGGAGCGCGCGCAGTCGCTCACCAGCATCAACATGTGCACCCGCGCGGAGAAGGACGCGATCGCCGCCGAGATCGGCAACTTCCGGTTCACCACGAAGTTCGGCCGCAACCTCTCCCGGTACGTGCGGCACGGGATCGGCGTGCACCACGCCGGGATGCTGCCGAAGTACCGCCGGCTGGTGGAGCGGCTGGCCCAGGCCGGGCTGCTGAAGGTCATCTGCGGCACCGACACGCTCGGCGTCGGCGTCAACGTGCCGATCCGCACCGTGCTGTTCACGGCGCTGAGCAAGTACGACGGCACGCGGGTGCGCCGGCTCGGCGCACGCGAGTTCCACCAGATCGCGGGGCGGGCCGGCCGGGCCGGGTACGACACGCTCGGCAAGGTGGTGGCGCAGGCGCCCGAGCACGTCGTGGAGAACGAGAAGGCCCTCGCCAAGGCCGGCGACGACCCGAAGAAGCGCCGCAAGGTGGTCCGCAAGAAGGCCCCGGACGGCTTCGTCAGCTGGGACCAGTCCACCTTCGAGAAGCTCATCGCCGCCGAGCCCGAGCCGCTGAAGTCGCGGTTCCGGGTGAGCAACGCGATGCTGCTCAGCGTGATCGCGCGGCCGGGCGACTGCTTCGCGGCAATGCGCCACCTGCTCACCGACAACCACGACGACCGGGCCACCCAGCGGCGGCAGATCAGCGAGGCCGTCGCGATCTACCGGTCGCTGATCGACGGCGGCATCGTGGAGCGCATCCCCGAGCCGGGGGCGGACGGCCGCACCGCCCGCCTCACCGTCGACCTGCAGCCCGACTTCGCGCTCAACCAGCCGCTGTCGACGTTCTCGCTGGCGGCGTTCGGCCTGCTCGACCCCGAGTCGCCGAGCTACGCGCTGGACATGCTCAGCGTCGTGGAGTCCACGCTGGACGACCCCCGCCAGATCCTCGGCGCGCAGCTGAACAAGGCGCGCGGCGAGGCCGTCGCCCAGATGAAGGCCGACGGCATCGAGTACGAGGAGCGGATGGACCGGCTCGAGGAGGTCGAGTACCCCAAGCCGCTGGAGGAGCTGCTCGACCACGCCTACGAGGTCTACCGGCGCGGCCACCCGTGGGTGGGCGACCACCCGCTGCGCCCCAAGTCGGTGGCGCGCGACATGTTCGAGCGCGCCATGACCTTCACCGAATACGTCGGCTTCTACGAGCTGGCGCGCTCGGAGGGGCTGGTGCTGCGCTACCTGGCCAGCGCCTACAAGGCGCTGAGCCAGACGGTTCCGGAGGACGCCCGCACCGAGGAGCTGCTCGACCTCATCGAGTGGCTCGGCGAGCTGGTCCGCCAGGTCGACTCCAGCCTGCTGGACGAGTGGGAGCAGTTGACCAACCCGGCCGAGGACGAGGAGCCGAAGGCCGACGCCGAAGAGCGGCACAAGCCGGTCACCGCCAACACGCGGGCGTTCCGGGTGCTGGTGCGCAACGAGATGTTCCGCCGGGTGGAGCTGGCGGCGCTGCGCCGCTACACCGAGCTGGGCCGGCTCGGCGCCGAGGACGGCTGGGATGCCGAGGAGTGGGCGGAGGCCCTGGAGGAGTACTTCGCCGAGCACGACTCCATCGGCACCGGCCCGGATGCCCGCGGCCCCCGCATGCTGCAGATCGAGGAGGTTCCCGAGGACGCCCTGTGGCGGGTCCGCCAGGTCTTCGAGGACCCCGCCGGCGACGGCGACTGGGGGATCTCCGCGGAGATCGACCTCACCGCCTCCGACGACGAGGGCCGGGCCGTCCTCGCGGTCACCGCCGTCGACCGGATGTGAGGGCGTGCGGCCTGCGCTCCTCGGCAGCGTCGCCCGCACCAGCCTGCGGCGGCCGGCCGGCCCGCAGGGCAGCCGTGCCCGCCGCGTTCCTCCGGTGCAGCACGCTGAAGCACACGCGTGCAGCAATCGGTCCGCCTCCGCTGCGACCGGCGTCCCGCCTCGCGGAGAGGCGCACAACCACCGGCACCGCACTCCCCGCCGCACCCGATGGCGCTCTCCGCAACCGGACCTCCCGAAGCCGGCTCAGATCGTTGGCGGGAAGCGCTGAACCAGCTGCGGACCGGGCGATGGGCGCCTGTGGCCCAAGTGTGCAGACGGACCTGGAGGCTTGTCCGGCCGCGCTCCGTGTCCAGCGGGGCGGCCGCGTGTCCTGCCCTGGACGCCGGCGCGCCGGCACCGACCGCTCCCCGGCGCCGAACCGGCCTGTGCGGCCATCGCACGGGTCCTCCCCGGCTGCGGCCGCGAACGCCGCTGGACGCCCCAGCCAGTCCGACCGCGACCGCCACCCGCGCGGCCCGGCCCCGGGCCGAGTGCGCCAGCGGATCGAGGCAATGATCTCAACCCTGGGGAACCAGCGCGGACCGGAGCGCCCTGCTGGCGGCACCCCCGAGGGGCCGCGGCCGGGGCGCGCCGGAGAGGCGCACGCTGCCAGCGCCGCTCCCCCGCCGCCCCCGGTGACCGGCCGCAGCCGGGCGGGTACTAGTGGGGTATGGGGGGACATGCGCCGCGCCGGGGGCCGGTCGTGCTGGTCGACGTGGACGGACTCGACCCGTCCTACCTCGACCGCCACGCCGATCGGCTGCCCGAACTGCACCGGCTGGCCGAAGAGGGCGTGCGCACGGTCGCTGCGGGCACCTACAAGTCGGTCTCCAACCCCAACCGGGCCGGCATCGCGACCGGTGCCCCGCCGCGGGTGCACCGCAACACCGCCTACGTACTGGACCCGCGCACCGGCCGGGCGCGCGGACAGAACCGCCGGCTGGAGGCGGAGACGCTGTTCGAGGCGGCGCGCCGCCAGGGCCGGACGCTGCTCTCCGCGGGCTGGTACATCGTCCAGAGGCGCGGCGCCGACCCGGGCGATCCGGCCGCGCTGTACACGCAGGGCGCGGATTGGGAGGCGAACGCCGGAGCGGTCGCCGCTGCACTCCGCGGCGAAGATGTGCAGGGGGCTCTCGGGCCGGTGCAGTTGCCGCGCGTGCCCGACCTGATCGCGGCCTACACCGCGCACATCGACACGATCAGCCACGCGGCCGGGCCGGACGCCGCGGAACTGCCGCGCGCCCTCGAACGCCTCGACGCCGGACTGGGCCTGATCACCGCGGCCGTGCGGGACTCGGGGCTGGCCGGCGCCGCGGTGCTCGCGGTGGTGTCGGACCACGGCGCGACCGGATGGGACCGCTCGCTGGAGCCGGAGGTGTTCGGCGCCATCAGGGCGGCCGGGTTCCGAGTGGAGCGGGTCGCGTCAGGGCGGCGCCCATCACGGCGGACCCAGGTCGCGGTCACGGCGAGTCCGCGCGCAGCCAACCTGTACCTGCGCGGCGCCGCCGCGCGGCCGGCCGGGCGCACCCGGCTGGCCGGCGTGCTCAACAGGCTGTGCGGCGGGCCCGCTCCGGTGCTGGAGCGGGTATTCGACCGGGCGGCGCTCGCCGCGCTGGGCGCGGCGCCGGAGGAGGGCGACTTCGCGGTCGACGCGCGCCCGCCGTACGCGTTCGCGCCGCCCGGCGACGTCCCGGCCGTGCCGCGCGGCGGCCACGCGACGATGCGGGAGGCCGCGGCGCCGGTGGTGCTGTCCGGCCGCCCGGTGGTGCCGGGCGCGCGCCCCGCAGCGCCGCGGACGCTCGACATCGCGCCCACGCTCGCGCACCTCCTCGGTATCGCGCCGCCGGCCCAGTCCGAGGGGCGCGCCTGGACCGAGGCGCTACGCCCGCACTGACTCCGCAAACCCCTGCGGCGGCGGGCTTTCCGCGGATCAGACGGCGCTGCCGTGCCCGGGGTCACAGTACGGTTCCAACGCCCCTCGGAAACCCGTTCCGGCCGAAATGACCGCATCACGCGATCTAGGTTGGTGGTGGCCCCGCCGCGGCGGGGACCGACCGTGCAGACGAGAACGAGCGAGGACCCCCAAGGCATGGACCAGGAGCGCGGCCCCGGCGGTATCGACACCAGTGTCGCCCACCCGGCGCGGATCTACGACTACTGGCTGAGCGGCAAGGACAACTTCGCCGCCGACCGCGAAGTCGGTGCGGCCATCGTCGCGGCGTCGCCGGACTTCGTCGAGGTGTCCCGGCAGAACCGCGCCTTCCTGAGCCGCGCGGTCGGCTACCTCGCCGGGCAGGCCGGTGTCACCCAGTTCCTCGACATCGGCACCGGCATCCCCACCGCGGGCAACACCCACGAGGTCGCCCAGGCCGCCGCGCCGGACGCCAAGACCGTCTACGTCGACAACGACCCGGTCGTCCTCGCCCACGCCCAGGCGCTCCTCGTCGGCGAGACGCCCGGCAGCACCGCCTACATCCACGCCGATCTGCGCGACCCCGACACGATCCTGGACGGCGCACGCGCCACCCTCGACTTCGACCGCCCGGCCGCCGTCATGCTGCTCGGTATCGCCGAGTTCATCCCCGACGCCGAGATCTGGGACATCGTCGCCCGCCTCATGGCGCCGCTCGCCTCCGGCAGCGCCCTCGTCATCTCGCACTCCACCGCGATCGTCGATCCGGAGGGGATGGCCGAAGCCGCGCGGCTGTGGAACGAGGGCGGCTCCACCCCGATCCGGCTGCGCAGCACCGACGAGATCGCCGCGCTCTTCACCGGCCTCGACGTGATGGAACCGGGCGTCGTCTCCTGCTCGCTCTGGCACCCCGGCCCCAGCGAGATCGGCGCCCCGGCGCCGGTCGACGCCTTCGCCGCGGTGGGCCGCAAGCGCTGACCCGGGCCGCCCTCAGGCGCCCGCGCTCCGGTCCAGGATGTGCCGGTTCGGTGCCTGGGCCGCGGCGGCGAGGGACGGGATCTGCACGACGGTGCGCCCGGCGGCGGTGAGCGTCCCGGCGCCGCCGCCGGGCGCCAGGTCGGAGGGCTCGCGCCAGGCGAACACGGCGCGCGGGATGGGCGTGGCGGCGACCAGGTCGGCGCAGGGGCGCGGCCGGGACGCGCGGACGCCGCACGGCTCCAGCGAGGTGTAGAGGGTGGCTCCGCTGAGCCGCGGGTCGGCCGGGTCGACCGCGCGCAGCGCGGCCTCCTCGGCGTGGTCCCGGGGATCGCCGCTGCGCGACCAGCCCTCGGCGAGGACGCGGCCGGCAGCGTCGGCGAGAACCGCGCCCACCGAGTAGGCGGTGTCCGACGGCGGGCAGTTCCCCGCGAGCGCGATCGCGCGGCGGAGCAGCTCCTCGTCCCGCGGTCCGGCGTGCACGCCGGTGCCGTCCGGTCCGCCGGCGGCCTCCGCGGCGACCAGCGGCAGGACCGCGTCGCTGGCCCGGCTCTGCTGCGACCGATAGGTGAGTACGGCCGTTCCGCCGGCCTCGCGCACCCCGGTGGGGACCAGCGGGTGGCCGGGGCCGTCGGCGAAGGAGCCCGGCCCGGTGAACCGCGGTGCGGCCGGATCGCCGATGAAGAACGGGGCGACGGCGAGCCGCAGCTCGTCGGCGAGGCCCGCGGTGAGGAAGAGGGTGTGGATGTGCGTGCCGCCCTCGACGAGGAGCCGGCGCACACCGCGGCGCGCCAGGTCGGCGAGGATCCGGTGCGGGTCGGCAGGGTCGCCGGCGTCGGCGACCGCCACCGGGCGGCCGCCGGGCGGGTCGGCGAAGCGCTCCGCGGCCGCGGCGGGCGCGCCGGTGTAGACGACGGCGCCGGCGTCACCGGTGGTGAAGACGCGCGCCGCCGGGTCGAGTTCGCCGCTTCCGCTGACCACGGCCTTGAGCAGGTCCCCGGTCCGCCCTGCGGCGAGGCGTGCGGCGCGGCGCTCGGGCGAGCGGACGAGGAGCCTCGGGTTGTCGCTGCGGACCGTACCCGCGCCGACGAGGATCGCGTCGCACCGGGCACGGACCGCGTCCACTTCGTCGAAGTCGGCCGCGCTGGACAGCCGCAGCCGCTCCGGACCGGCGTCGTCGATGCGGCCGTCCAGCGACACGGCGCAGCTGAGGATGGTGTGCGGGCGGTCCATGCCTTCAGCCTAGGGCGTGGTGGGGGGACCGCGCCTGCCGCGAGCGGTGTCGCCGGGGGCACCCGCTGCACCGCCGAGGAGGGGGTCAGGGGCCCGCTTCCCCCACTCGCCTCGCGGCTGGGGAGAACTCCGCGAGGGGCGTGCCCGGGGCGGTGCACGGCAGGGCAGTTGCCCGCCGCACACACCCCGTGGCGCGGCAGCCGGCCCGGGGATCCCCTCCGCCGCACGCCTGCCTGGCGGCGGCGCCCGACCGCACAGCGGCGCCGCGGCGGGAATCCGCCTCGGCGGCCCCGGGCACGCAATCGGTGGCCGCATCGGGCCGCCGCCGCCAGCCCGCGGATGGCGGCGCACGGCGGCGGGTAGATCTCTGGAGAGCCGGGCTCGCGTCAACCGGCGTGCGAGGTGCGATGGACGACGAAGACTAGGCATGCCATGGGGCGACCGTGGCCGACCCCCATCGGAACGCGGCCGGGCCGCAGCCCGGTCGCCGCCATTCGCCGTCAGTCGTCGTCGTTCACGTGTGTCCCCACCCCAGCACGAGCGCCGGGGCGTCCGGTCCGCCCGCGGCTGTCCGGGGAGGTTAGCACCCGGCGGCGCCGCGCGGGAGCGCCACTGGCGGCGGTTCCCCCGGCGATCCGGCCCGGTTCCCTGCAGCGCGGGCGCACCGGTCAGCGCGCCGCGCGCCCGGCTGCCCTGCGGGCCGGAGCCGCCTGCTGCCACTCCCACGCGATGCCGACGTAGCCGCCCGGTTCGGGGCGGAAGCGGCGGTGGTAGAAGCCGATCTCGTTGGCGGGGATGCGCTCGCCGGCCTCCGCCCCCTCTTCCACGTCGAACGGGCGCGCCCCGGAGAACCACCAGACGGTGCCCGGCGCGGCCTCGGGGGCGAACTGCACCCGCAGCGAAAGGCGCTGCAGCCGCTCGTGCGCGTGGTAGCGCAGCGCCGGGCGCACCGGCTCCGGGGAGTCGACGCGGACCCGGTAGGAGTAGGTGACCGGGCCGTCCTCGGGTCCCACCGGGCGGTCCAGTTCGAGGATGGCCACGAGGTAGCCGAGCGCGTTCTGGGAGATGCGCGCGATGCTGCAGCCGGTCCCTGCTGCGGCGCGCAGCACCCCGGGCCGCATGTCGTTGAGGTAGGCGTAGCGCGCGACGACGAAGCGCGTCCCCGGGCGCCGCGCGGCGATCTCGCGGATCACGTCCACCTGCTCGACGGCGCCGCGGGGGCCGATCCGGAAGGAGGCGTCGTTCTCGACCACCCGGTAGCCGCGCCGGATGTCGGCGATCTCGGACTCCGGGGTGACCGGCCGCAGGGCGCGCACCCGCTGCTGCTCGCGGCGCCCCCGGGTCGCCTGGCGCGCGGCCTCCAGCGCGGAGCGCACCGCCCGCTCGTCGGAGCCGAAGTTCTCCACGTAGTAGTAGACGAGGTTCTCCGAAGGCATGACGTGCCCGTTCTCCACGTTGGAGATGTGGCCCGAGGAGTAGAAGGCCACGTCCCGGGTGGTGGCTCCGGCGGAGGCCCGGGCCGCGCGCAGCAGCTGGCCGAGCCTGCTGTGCGCCTCGCTGACGGGAACGCGTTCGCTGCGCGCCATCGGACTCCCGCACCGCCCTTCCGCCTCTTCCGGACCCGGGAACGGTATCCCGCGCGCATGTTCCCCGGCCATGCCGGGCCGCCCCCGGACAGCCCACGCAATCCCGGAGGTGTGTTTGCTTGCTAGGCCGGACCGGTTTTCCGATCGGCAAGCAGCGGGAGCGGGTGCTGTCCTGGAGGTGCTTCGTCCAGGGAGCCCGGACGGCCGCCAGGGCCGCCGGACCCGCCGGGTGGCACACGGAAGGGAGCGGTCGATGGCCGTTCTGCTCACGGCTCTCGGATGCTTCATCGGAGGACTCATCGCGGGATGGGTGACCTCCTCTTCGGTATCGGCCTGGTCGACGGGCCGGATCATGGACCGCCAGCAGAGGGAGATCGAGGCGCTGCGCCACCGCCTGACCGAGGCGGAGCACCGGAGGCGCGAGGCGGAGCGCGCGGGCCGAAGCAGCCCGGCGCTCTGAGACCTCCGGGCGGCCCCGGTCCGGGGCCGCCCGGAGGGGATTCCCGAGGGATTCAGGCCAGTAACGGACGTTCCGCCACCTTTCAGGCACCGCGGTGGACGACCGACCCCGAGAACGCTGCAGACTGGGTGCGCTTCGCGCGCGCAGGTGCCGCGGGGCCGCCGCGCCAGAGCAGTCGACCCTTGGGAGCCCGACGATGCCCTCCCCCGTCCCCGCCCCCTCCCGTGCGCCGCGCAGAGCCGGCGGCGCCGCAGCGGCCGCGCTGCTCCTGGCTGCGGCCGGGTGCACGTTCGGCGGCGGCGAGGACGTGCTGACCGTGTGGACGCCCTACGGCGCGCCGGAGCGGCTCGCGCAGCAGCAGGCGACGGCAGACCGGTTCACCGAGGAGAGCGGCATCGAGGTCGAGGTGGTGCCGATGGCGGCCGCCGACCAGAACCGCAGCCTCGCCTCCGGCGCCGCGGCCGGCGACGTGCCCGACCTGGTACTGGCCGGCCCCGAGCAGGTGGCAGTCTGGTCCGCGGAGGGCCTGCTGGACACCGAGGTTCCCGGCGAGGTCCTGGACGCTCTGGGCCCCGAGACCTTCGACGAGCGCGCCGTGGCCATGGCCAGCCCGAACGGCACGCTGGCGGCCGTTCCCAGCGACGGCTGGGGCCAGGTGCTCGTCTACCGCACGGACCTGTTCGAGGCGGCGGGGCTGGCGCCGCCGGAGAGCACCGAGGACGCCGCCCGCGCCGCGGAGGCGCTCAACACCGACGGCGTCGCCGGGATCGTGCTCGGCACCCGGCCGGGCGACCCGTTCACCGCCCAGACGCTGGAGGCGCTGCTCGTCGGCAGCGGCTGCGCCCTGGTCGACGCGGACGGGGCCGTAGCGCTGGAGTCGCCGGAGTGCACGGCGGGGATCGAGTCCTACGGGCGGATGGCGGACGCCTCCGTGCAGGGCGACCAGGACGCGGCGAGCGCGCGCGACGCCTATCTCGCCGGCGAGGCCGCGATGGTGCTCTGGAGCTCCCACCTGCTCGGCCCGATCGCCGGCGCGGCGCCCGACACGCCGCCGTCGTGCGACGAGTGCGACGCCGATCCGTCGTTCCTGGCGGAGAACTCCGGCGTGGTGGGCGCGCTGCGCACGCCGCAGGGCGGCACCGCGCAGTACGGCAGGACGCTCAACCTGGCGGTGCCCTCGGCGGGCGATACGGCCGCGGCGCAGCAGTACGCGGAGTTCCTGCTGCACGGCGGCTACGAGGAGTCGCTCGCCATCGCGCCGGAGGGCAGGGTCCCGATGCGCTCGGGCACCCCGGCCGACCCGGACCGCTTCACCTCCGCCTGGGAGGCCATGCCGGCCGGCGGCAACGGCGCCCAGCCCGCCCCCCTGTCCGACTCCTACGACCCGGCGACGGTGCAGGCGGTGGCCGATGGCGCCGAATCGTTCCAGCGCTGGGGCGCCGGGGACGACGCCGAACACGCGGCCTTCGCCGGCGCCCTCGCCGCCGAGAGCACCCTGGCCCAGGAGGTTCCGCCGCTCTTCGGCAACGGCGATCCGGCCCCCGTCGCCCGCAACATGGCCCGCTCCGCCGCCCAGGTCCAGTCCGCGACCGGGTAGGGCGCTTCGTCCGCCGATGGGAGGGGCGGCTCCGCCGGCAGGGTTCTCTGCTCCGCACCGCCGCAGCCCGCTCCGCACCGGCTTTGCTGCTGCCCGGGGCCGTCCGAGAGGCGGAGGCGGAGGCGGAGATTCGGCGGTGCGGCGGGGTCCTTGGGCACAGGAGGCTGCCGCGCCGCCGGTGCTGACCGCCCCCCTGGCCCGGACGGGCGGCCCCGAAGGATGGCTGCCGCGCCTCTGCCCGGCTGGCGGCCCTGGGCCCTGCGCCGGCGCTGCGTCAACGGCGGCGCCCCCGAAGCGGACCGGTAGCGCGCGGCGGTGGCTCCCGCAGCGGGCAGCCGCGTCCGATGGCCGCCGCGGTCCTGGCGCTCGGCCCGGTCTCGGCGGCCACCGGCGTGCCGCTGCTCGGCGGAACCGCCGGCGGCCGCCGGCCTGAGGTGTCCGCAGGCCGGCCGCCGCGGGGCGGCGCTCCCGCCGGCGCTCCCCCGGACGGGGCGGGCGCCGGGGCCCTAGAAGGGGTACCGCTCGATGTCGGCCTGCATGGTGACCCACTGGGTCTCGGTGAAGGCCTCCAGGTTGGCGGCGGTACCGCCGAAGCGGGAGCCGGTGCCGGAGGCGCCGACGCCGCCGAAGGGGGCGACGGCCTCATCGTCGACCGTCTGGTCGTTGATGTGCACCAGCCCGGCCGGGATGCGGTCGGCCAGCTCCATCCCGCGCATCGGGTTGCCGGTGAGCACGCCCAGCGACAGGCCGTACTCGCCGCTGGAGGCCAGCGCGGCCGCCTCGTCGAGGGTGTCGAACCGGACCACCGGGGCGACCGGGCCGAACACCTCCTCGGCGAAGGCCGGCGACTCCGGGGTGACCCGGTCGAGCACGGTCGGCCGGTAGAGCAGCCCGTCGTAGGTGCCGCCGGCGGCGAGCACGGCACCCGCATCCACGCTGCGGGTGACCAGGGAGTGCACGTGGTCGCGCTGGCCCGCGTCGATGATCGGGCCGAGCGGGGTGCCGTCCTTCTCGGGGTCGCCCACCGGGATCTGCGCGGCCTTCTCGGCCAGCTTCTCCACGTAGGCGTCGGCGATCGAGGAGTGCACGATGTGCCGGCCGGTGGTCATGCAGATCTGGCCCTGGTGCAGGAAGGAGCCCCACGCGCCGGCGGAGGCGGCCCGGTCCACGTCGGCGTCGTCCAGCACGACCAGCGGCGAGTTCCCGCCCAGCTCCAGGTGGACCCGCTTGAGGTGGCGGCCGGCCGCCTCGCCGACCTTCCGCCCGGCCGCGGTGGACCCGGTGAAGGAGATGACGCGGACGTCGGGGTGGGCCACCAGCTCCGCACCGGCCTCGGCGCCGCCGGGCAGCACGTGCAGGACGCCCTCGGGCAGGCCGGCCTGCCGGAACACCTCGGCGATCACCGCGCCGCCGGAGACTGCGGTGCGCGGGTCGGGCTTGAGCACGACCGCGTTGCCCAGCGCCAGCGCGGGCGCGACCGAGCGCATGCCGAGGATGAGCGGGAAGTTGAACGGCGCGATGACGCCGACGACGCCGGCGGGCACGCGGCGGGACAGGCTCAGCCGCGGTTTGCCGGACCGCAGCACCTCGCCGATCGGCTGCGAGGCGAGCGCGGCCGACTCGTAGCACTCGGTGACGGCGAGGTGGTTCTCGAAGCCGGCCTTGCCGGGGCCGGAGCCGGCTTCGCGGCTCAGCCAGCCGGCGATCTCGTCGGCGTGTTCCTCGAACAGCGCGCCGGCGCGGCGCAGCACGGCGGCGCGCTCCTCGTAGCCGGCGGAGGCCCAGCCGCGCTGGGCGGATGCCGCGGCGGCGGCCGAAGCGGCGACGTCGCCGGCAGCGGCGGCGCCGATCCTGCCGATTTCGGCGCCGGTGGCGGGTGCGGTGACCGGCGCGTCGCCGCCCTGGGCGGGGGTCCAGGCGCCGGTGAAGACGTTTCCGGTCCAGTTCTCCGGGTCGAGCAGGGACAACGTCGCCTCCAGATGGGTGGGGTGGGGCTGGTGGTGCGGGCGGTGGTGCCGGGGGGGGCGGGTCTTCTCGCGCTGCCCGTGCGGGAGAAGGGAGTCGGGGGCCGGGCGAGGGTCCGGTGCGGACGGTGGCGGGGAGCCGGCCGGGCCGGTGGGAGCCCGGCCGGGTGCGGGGATGCGGCGGCGGGCGCCGCCGGCCGGAGCTACCGGTCCGCCGTTCCGCGGCCGCGCAGTGCGGTCCCCGGAGCAGCCGGCGCGGTCGCCTGACACCGGTGGCGGAGGTCGTCGAGGGGGGCGCACGCCGGGGCCCGCAGCGTTCGGGGACGGGGTCGGGGCGGCTCGGTGGGCGGGGACTGCGGGGATGGGCGGGAGGGTGGACGGGTGGTGGGGTCCGGCCTCCCGCCCCGGACGTGCGGGGGCGGGAGGCCGTGTGGACGGCCGGCCCGGCGGAGCGGGCCGGAGCCCTCCCGGCGCGTCCGCCGTGCACCGGGTCCCTAGGGCCGGAACACGCGGTCCGCGCCCGGGTCGACGGCGATGTCCAGGACCAGCGGTTCGGTGCGGTCCCGCAGGGTCGGGACCACCTCGTCGAGGGCCGCATCCAGCTCCTCGGCGGTCGCCACCCGGCGGGCCGGGCAGCCGAACCCGCCGGCGAGTGCGGACAGCGAGACGTCGGAGAAGTCCGGCCACGGCGGCTTGCCGCCGCGGGCATCGGCGAGCCGGTCCATGATGGCGTAGCGCCCGTTGGACAGCACCACGAACAGGACGCCCGCGCCGTACCGGGCCGCGCTCCACAGCGCCTGCACCTGGTAGAGCGAGGAGCCGTCGCCGACCACCGCCACCACCGGCCGGTCCGGCGCCGCCATCCGCACGCCCGCCGCGGCGGGCAGGGCGAAGCCGAGGCCGCCCATCGCCGCGGACAGGAAGCCCATCGGGCGCCGCGCCGGCAGCAGCCGGTGCAGGTCGGGCCGGCTGGACGGGGTCTCCTCGACGACCACCGTGTCCGGGTCGAGCCGCGCGGCGAGCGCGGTGAGCACCCGGTTGGGGCGCAGGCCCTGCGGACCGTACTCCTCGGCGTCGGCGGCGAGCGGGCCGGGTACCGGGTGCGCGGCCGGGCCGCCCTCCCGCGGGCGCACCGCGTCGGCGAGCCGCTGCAGCGCGGGCGCCACCGGCGCGAGCACCGCCAGCTGCACGGGGCTGCGGCGCGCCTCGGCGGGGTCGTCGGTGAGGATCGCCAGCGCCGTCCCGTCCTCCGCCAGCGGGCCCTCGGTGAAGGGGTACTGGCGGAACACCGGGGCGCCGACGGAGACGACCGCGTCGTAGGGGGCGAGCACCTCCCGCAGCCGCGGCCGGTCGGCCGGAAGGAACCCGGCGAACAGCGGGTGGTCCTGCGGGAAGCCGGCGCGGGCGCCGAAGCTCTCCTGGAAGACCGGTGCGCCGATGCGCTCGGCGAGCGCGGTCAGCGCCGCCCACCCGTCCGCGCTGTCGGTGCCGGCGCCGGAGACCAGGGCCGGCGCCGCCGCGCCGTCGATCAGCGCGGCGAGCTCGGCGACATCGCCGGCCTCGGCGGTGGCCGAGCGCACCACGCGCGCTGCGGCGGCGCGGCCGTCCGCACCGCCGGCCGGTGCGCCCCAGTCGCCCTGGGGAACGACCACGATGGCCGGGCCGCGCGCCTGCTCGGCGGCGTGCCGGGCGCGGACCAGCGCCGAGGGCACGTCCTGCGGGACGGCGGGCTCCTCCACCAGGACCGGGTAGTCGCCGGCGAGGTCGCGCAGCCGCCCGGTGAGGAACGGCTCCAGCGCCAGGTGCCGGCGGTCCTGCTGGCCCACCAGGACGACCAGCGGAGCGCGGTTGGCCCGGGCGGTGGCCAGAGCGCCGACCGCGTTGCCGAGCCCGGCGGTGGTGTGCAGCTGGACGAGGGCGGCGCGCCCGCGCGCCAGTGCCCAGCCGGTGGCCATGCCGACGACGGAGCCCTCGTGCAGGGCGAGCACGAACTCGATGTCGCCGGGCAGATCGGTGAGGAACGCGACCTCGGTGGAGCCGGGGTTGGCGAAGACCGTCGTCAGGCTGTGCTCGCGCAGCGCGTCCAGCGCCGCGTCGCGGACGGTGCGTCCGGCGTCTGCGCCGCCGTCGGCGGTCATCGGGCCACCCCTTCGGCCGCCGCCTCCGCGGGCCCGTTCTTCGCGGCCTGGATGCGGGCGTAGACGTGCGCGCGCAGCTCGGCGAAGTGCGGGTCGGAGCGGGTGGCGAGCTGGTCGCGCTCCTCGGGCAGGTCGATGGCCACGTCGTCCTGGACGACCGTGGGCGAGGACGACAGCACCAGCACCCGGCCGCCGAGGTAGACGGACTCGTCGATGTCGTGCGTCACGAACAGCACCGTCATGGAGAACTGCTTCCACAGCCGGCGGACGAGGTCCTCCAGGTCGGCGCGGGTCTGCGCGTCGACGGCGGCGAACGGCTCGTCCATCAGCAGCACGCGCGGCTCGTAGGCGATCGCGCGGGCGATGGCGACACGCTGCTGCATGCCGCCGGAGAGCTCCCAGGGGTGCGCGTCGGCGGCGTGGCCGAGGCCGACCGCCTCCAGCGACTCCTCGATGAGCGCGGCGCGGCGCTTGCGGGGCAGCCGCTTCTCCTTGAGCGGCAGCTCCACGTTGCCCTTGACGGTGAGCCAGGGGAACAGGCTGCGGCCGTACTCCTGGAAGACCACGGCCATGTCCGGCGGCGGCCCGGTGACCGCCTTGCCGGAGAGCGCCACCGTGCCGGCGGAGGGCTCCATGAGGCCGGCGATGCACTTGAGCAGCGTCGTCTTGCCGCAGCCGGAGGGGCCGACGAGGCAGGTCAGCTCCCCCTCGGCGAGGGAGAAGGTGAGGTCGCGGACGGCTTCGACCTCGCGGTCGCGGCCCCGGTAGATCTTCTGGAGTCCGGTCACGTCAAGCATGGGCGGTTCCCTGTACGGAGGGGGTGGACGGGGGCGGTCACCGGGTCACTCCCCGCGCGCTGCGGCGCGGACGCCGCGGTGCCAGGCGAGCAGGCGGCGCTCGGTCAGCGCGAACGCGGCGGAGAGCACCACGCCGAGCAGGCCGAGCAGGAGGATGCCGGTCCACATCTCGGGGATGGCGAAGCCGCGCTGGAACTGGACGATGGCGAAGCCCAGTCCGCTGGAGCTGGCGAACATCTCGCTGATCACCATGAGGATGATGGCGATCGACAGCGCCTGGCGGAGTCCGGCGGCGATCTGCGGGCTGGCCGAGCGCAGCACCAGCGTGGTGAGGCGGCGCCGGCCGCGGACGCCGTAGACGCGGCAGGTCTCGCTGAGCACCGGGTCGACGGCGCGCACGCCCTCGATGGTGTTGAGCAGCACCGGCCACAGGCAGCCGGAGACGATGACGGCGACCCGCATCGAGGAGTCGAGGCCGACGAGCAGCATCAGCAGGGGCACCAGGACCGGCGGCGGGATGGCGCGCAGGAACTCCAGCACCGGTTCGGCGAAGGCGCGCAGCCGGGGGGCGAGGCCGAGCGCGATGCCCAGCGCGACACCCAGCACCGCGGCCAGCGCGAAGCCGGTGAGCAGCAGCACGATGCTGGGGACGGCGTCGGTGCGGAACCGCTCGCCGACCCAGACCTCTCTGAAGGTCGTGGCGATCACGTCGGGCGTGGGCATGTAGTACAGCTGGCCGCCGGCCGCGACCGCCCACCACACGCCGATGAGGACGGCCGGCAGCAGCAGGGCGCGCGCGACGGCGCCCGCGGCGCGGCGCAGCGGGCTGCGGCGCGCGGCACCGGATGCTCCCGGGGCCCGGGTCCGGGCGGTGGCGGCGGTCATACGGCGGCCTCCCCGCGGATGGAGGGGTGCCACCGCAGGACGCGGCGCTCGACGGCGCGGACGCCGACGTTGACGGCGACGCCGAGCACGCCGGTGGCGACGATCAGGGCGTAGACGACTGCGGGCGCCCCGCTGGACTGGGCCACGGAGATCTCCTGCCCCAGGCCGGGGCTGCCGATGGTGAGCTGGGCGGTGATGGTGAGGATCAGCGCGACGGCCGCGCCGAGCCGGACACCGGTGAGCAGGTAGGGCAGCGCGGTCGGCCACATGATGTGGCGGATGCGCGCCCACCGGCCCAGCCCGTAGCTGCGGGCGGTCTGGTCGGCGACCGGGTCGATGTCGGCCACCCCGTACAGCACCTGGATGTAGACCTGCCAGAAGGCGGCGTAGACGACCAGGAGCAGCGTCGATTCGAGGCTGGTGCCGTAGATCAGGATGGCGAGCGGGATGAGCGCCACCGACGGGATCGGCCGCAGGAACTCGACCGTGGACGCGGTGAAGGCGCGCAGCACCGGCACTGCGCCGATGGCGAAGCCGAGGACCACGGCGGCCGCGACGGCGATCGCCAGGCCGATGCTCCAGGCGGTGACGGTGTCGGCGACCGCGATCCAGAAGCCTTCCGTCCCGGCGCGCTCGATCAGGGTGGCGAGCACGGTGGAGGCCGGCGGCAGGTAGTCGGCCGAGACGGCGCCGGTGCGCGGCACCGCCTCCCAGACGAGGAGGAACACGGCCACACCGAGCGCGCCCAGGAGCGCGGTGCCGCCGCCGCGGCGGGCCCGCCGGACCCGCTGCGGAGCGGGTTCGGCGGGCGCCGCCGGGGGCGCGGGTGCGGCCGGTGACTGCACGGTCACGACCGGCCGGGGAAGAGCGCTTCGAGGTCGGCCGGGCTGTCGATGAGCCCGTCGTCCTCCATCATCCCGGAGACGGTCTCCACCGACTCCATGTTCGGCTCCGGCGGGAAGGCGGGCAGCCGGATCTCCTCGATGAGCGCCTCGTCCATGTCGGTGTAGGTGCCGAGGATGCGCCGCACCTCCTCCGGGTTGGAGTCGGCGTAGGAGAGGGAGTGGTTCATCGCGGTGGTGAACTTGTCCACCAGCTCGGGGTCCTGCTGGGCGACCTGCTGGCTGGTGAAGTAGACCGCGATGGTGAGCTCTTCGTGGGCGTCCACGAAGTTGGAGGCGATCTCGGTGGCGCCGCCCTCGATCGCGGTGGTGAGGAACGGCTCGACGATCCAGGCGGCGTCGACCTCGCCCTTCTCCACCGCTGCCGGCATGTCCGGGAACGGCAGCTCCATGAACTTGATGTCGGAGGGGTCGCCGCCGGCCTCGCGCACGGAGTTGCGCACGGTGGTGTCGCCGATGTTCTCCAGGTTGTTCACCGCGACGGTCTTGCCCTCAAGCTGCTCGGGGCCGGTGATGGAGCTGTCCTCGGGCACCACGATGCCGCCGAAGTCCTCGCCGTCCTTGCCGGTGGAGGAGACACCGTTGGTGACCACCTCCAGCGGCAGGTCCTCGTTCTGGGCGACGATCAGCGAGGTGACGTTGCCGAAGGCGAAGTCGAAGTCGCCGCTGACGACGCCGGGAACCGCCTGGGCACCGCCGCTGGTGTTGGTGACCTCGACGTCGAGCCCCTGGGTCTCGAAATAGCCCTGGTCGATGCCGAGGTGGAGCGGTGCCACGTCGACGATGGGGATGGCGCCGACGGAGACCTTGGTCAGGCCGTCCTCGGTCTCTTCGTTTCCGCCACCGCAGGCGCTGGTGGAAACCAGCAGCACCGCGGATCCGGCCGCGGCGAGGAGTCTGCGACGCATCGGGCTCTCCTTCAGAATATGGGTCGGGGGGAGTGGGGGTGCGGAGCTGAGAATAGGGGGTGGCGCAGAGCCTGGCGGGGCGCGGGATTCCCGTGAGGCGCAGCCGCTGCTGCGGGAGAGCGCCGGGACGCCGGTGCTGCGGAGGCGATTCGCTGGTGACCCGCCCCACTGCACCGATTGTGCGTCTTGCGAACGATTGTTCTGATCGCGAACGTAACCGATCTCACATCGCCCGTCAACTCATTCTGGGGCCGCGGCCGCGACGCCCGCCAGGGCACTCCGCCCCGGGTCACGGGGGTAGCACGATGGGCTCACCCGGTCGTCGGGCGATCCTCCGCCCGCTTTCGCCGCGGCCGCGCTGTTCGTTGTGAGAACATCGCCGAAACCCGCCCGGATACCCCGGAGAGAGCCGACGATGACCGAGACCGATCCCCCCGCTCCGGCCGACGAGGCGCGCGGCGACCACTTCGTGCGGTCGCTCGAACGCGGCCTCGCCGTGATCCGCGCGTTCTCCGACGAGCGGCCGGAGATGACGCTCAGCGAGGTCGCCCGCACCACGGGGCTCACCCGCGCCGCCGCCCGCCGGTTCCTGCTGACCCTGGTCGACCTGGGCTATGTGCGCTTCGACGGCCGGCTGTTCGCGCTCGCCCCCCGCGTCCTCGACCTCGGCTACGCCTACCTGTCCGCCGCGGGCCTGCCGGAGGTGGCCCAGCCGCACCTGCAGGCGCTCGCCGCCGAGGTGCGCGAATCGTCCTCGGTGTCGGTACTGGACGGCGACGCCGTGGTCTACGTGGCCCGCGCGGCGACGTCGCGCATCATGACGGTGGCGATCAGCGTGGGCACCCGCTTCCCCGCCTGCTTCACCTCGATGGGCCGGGTCCTGCTGACCGACCTGCCCCGCGAGGAGCTCGACGCCTACCTCGACCGGGTCGCCCTGCCCGCGCTCACGTCGCACACCGTCACCGACCGCGCCGCGCTGCGCACCGAGATCGAGCGGGCCCGCACCCAGGGGTGGGCCATCGTCGACCAGGAGCTGGAGGAAGGGCTGCGCTCGATCGCGGCACCGGTGAAGGACCGGGACGGCCGCGTCGTCGCCGCGGCCAACATCTCCGCCCAGGCCAACCGCCGCTCGGTCCAGGGCCTCCGCTCCGACCTGCTGCCGGAGCTGCTGGCCACCACCGCGCGCATCGAAGCCGACCTCGACATCGCCACCCGGACGGCCTCCCGCGGAGCCTGACCGACCCGCCGGTGCGCCCCGGCCCCGCCCCGCCGGCGCGCACCGGCCGCGCGGCCGGACCCTTGACCCGGGCCGCGGGCGTGGCTAACGTCTGCCGAGAAGCGTTCGCATTGAGAACACTAATTCGGCATACGAACGAAGGGTGGATCTATGATCGTGCCGCTGGACGAGGGCGTCCGCCTGCTCGTCCACGACGGGGACACGGTCGCGCTGGAGGGCTTCACCCACCTGATCCCGGTGGGCGCCGGCCACGAGATCATCCGGCAGGGCCGCAGAGACCTGACGCTGGTGCGCATGACCCCCGACATCGTCTACGACCAGCTGATCGGCGCCGGCTGCGCCCGCAAGCTGGTCTTCTCCTGGGGCGGCAACCCCGGCGTGGGATCGCTGCACCGGTTCCGCGACGCCGTCGCCAACGCCTGGCCTGCTCCGCTGGAGATCGAGGAGCACAGCCACGCCGGGATGGCCAACCGCTACGTCGCCGGCGCCTCGGGGCTGCCGTTCGCGGTGCTGCGCGGCTACAGCGGCACCGACCTGGTCGGGCAGACGCCCACCATCAAGCCGATCACCTGCCCGTTCACCGGCGAGGAGCTGGCCGCCGTGCCGGCCCTCAACCCGGACGTGGCGATCGTGCACGCCCAGCGCGCCGACCGGCACGGCAACGTGCAGATGTGGGGCATCACCGGCATCCAGAAGGAAGCCGTGCTGTCCTCGGAGCGGTCCCTGGTGACCGTCGAGGAGATCGTCGACGAACTCGAACCCGTCGCCGGACAGGTGATCCTGCCCGCGCGCACCGTGACGGCCGTGGCGGTGGTGCCGGGCGGCGCACGCCCCTCCTACACGCACGGCTACTATGCCCGCGACAACGCCGCCTACCGCGACTGGGACGCGGTGAGCCGGGACCGCGACCGGTTCGCCGACTGGCTCCGCGACGAGGTGTTCGGCGCGGCGCCGGCAGCACCATCGGCACCGGCCGGTTCCGGCCAGCCGGCCGCCGGCCGGCAGCACGGAGAGGACACGGCATGACCGCCCCCGCCCCCAGCGGCACCCGCGCCTACACCGCCGACGAGATCATGACGGCCACCGCCGCCCGCGCCCTGCGCCCGGGCACCGCCTGCTTCGTCGGCATCGGCCTGCCCAGCACCGCGGCCAACGTCGCCCGCCGCACGCACGCCCCGGACCTGTGGATGATCTACGAGTCGGGCACTCTGGGCGCCGCTCCGTCGACGCTGCCGCTGTCCATCGGCGACGGCGAACTGGCCGAGACCGCCGACACCGTGGTGCCGGTGCCCGAAGTGTTCAACTACTGGCTGCAGCCGGGCCGGATCGACGTCGGCTTCCTCGGCGCCGCCCAGATCGACCGGTACGCCAACATCAACACCACCGTCATCGGCGACTACGCCGACCCGAAGGTGCGGCTGCCCGGCGCCGGCGGCGCACCCGAGATCGCGGCCAACTGCCGCGAGGTGATCGTGATCGTGCGCCAGTCGGTGCGGACGTTCGTCTCCGAGGTCGACTTCACCACCTCGGTCGGCCACGGCCGCGGGCCGGGCGACCGCGAGCGCCTCGGGCTGCGCGGCGCCGGTCCGACCCGGGTCATCACCGACCTCGGCGTCCTGGAGCCCGACCCGGCCACCCGCGAGCTCACCCTCACCAGCGTGCACCCCGGGGTGACCGCCGAGGAGGCCCGCGCCGCCACCGGCTGGGACCTCGCGGTCGCCGCCGACCTGGCCGAGACGCCCGAGCCCGACGCCGAAACCCTCGCCGTGCTCCGCTCACTCACCGCCCGCGGCTGACCGGCACCGCTCCCCGACCGCCACCGCCCGCAGCGCACCCCCTGGAGGCCGCCGCCATGACCGACGCCTACGTGATCGACGCCGTCCGCACCCCGTTCGGCAAATACGGCGGCGCGCTGTCCGGGGTCCGCCCCGACGACCTGGCCGCGCACACGGTCCGCGCACTCGTGGACCGCGCGCCCGACCTGGACCCGGCCGCGATCGACGACGTCTACTTCGGCGACGCCAACGGCGCCGGCGAGGACAACCGCAACGTCGCGCGGATGGCGGCGCTGCTGGCGGGGCTGCCGGTGACCGTGCCGGGCGCCACCCTCAACCGGCTCTGCGGCTCGGGGCTGGAGGCGGCCATCGCCGCCAACCGCGCGGTCGCCGTGGGCGACGCCGACCTGGTGCTGGCCGGCGGCGTCGAGTCGATGAGCCGCGCACCGTGGGTGCTGCAGAAGCCGGCCAAGGGCTTCCCGGCCGGGCACGAGACGCTGCACTCGACCACGCTGGGCTGGCGGATGACCAACCCGCGGATGGACCCGGCGTGGACGGTGTCGCTCGGCGAGGCCACCGAGCAGATCGCCGCGGAGTTCGGCATCGGCCGCGCTGAGCAGGACGCGTTCGCGGCGCGCAGCCACGCCAACGCGGCGGCGGCGTGGGAGCAGGGCCGGTTCGCCGACCAGATCGTGCCGGTGCCCGGCGCGGAGCTGGAGCGCGACGAGAGCATCCGGGCGTCCACGCCCCAGAAGCTGGCCGGGCTGCGCCCGGCGTTCCGGCCGGACGGCACCATCACCGCCGGCAACGCGTCGCCGCTCAACGACGGCGCCGCAGCCGTGCTCATCGGCTCTGCCGAGGCGGCCCGCGCCGCGGGCCGGGAGCCGCTCGCCCGGATCGTGGCGCGCGGCGTGGCCGGGGTCGAGCCGCACCGGTTCGGCGTCGGCCCGGTCGCGGCGGCCGAGACGGCGCTGCGCCGGGCCGGCATCGGCTGGGGCGACCTGGCCGCGGTCGAGCTGAACGAGGCGTTCGCCGCCCAGTCGCTGGCCTGCCTGCGCAGCTGGGACGGGCTGGATCCGGAGATCGTGAACCCGGACGGCGGCGCCATCGCCATCGGCCACCCGCTGGGCGCCTCGGGCGCGCGCATCCTCGGCGCGCTCGCGCACGCGCTGCGCCGCCGCGGCGGCGGGTGGGGCCTGGCCGCGATCTGCATCGGTGTCGGCCAGGGCCTCGCCATGGTACTGCAGGCATAGCGGCGCACGGCACGGCAGCACCGCAGCTTCCCCGGTTCCGCAGCAGGGCCGGGCAGCAACCGCCCGGGGCGCCCGCCCCGGGCGCCGAGATGCACAGAAGGCACACCATCATGAGCGAGGGACCCACCCCGGAGGCGGCCGCCTCCGCCCCGCCGGGAACGCAGAGCTACCTGCGCGACCACGCCGTCCATCCGCCGCTGGACTATCCCGGCTACGGCAGCACCGCGCTGCGCCACCCGCAGCGCCGCCTGGAGCTGCTCCCGCACCTGCTCACCGAGGTGACCGGGCCGCTGCTGGGCGAGGACCGGATCGGCGACCTGGACAACGACCTCACCCGCCAGCACCGCGGCGAACCGCAGGGGCAGCGCATCGTGGTGCACGGGCAGGTGCGGGACAGCGACGGCAGCCCGGTGCCGCACACGCTCGTCGAGATCTGGCAGGCCAACGCCGGCGGCCGCTACCGGCACACCGGCGACAACTGGCCCAGCCCGCTCGACCCCAACTTCACCGGCGTGGGGCGCACCGTGACCGACGCTGCGGGCCGCTACGAGTTCACCACCGTCCAGCCGGGCGCCTACCCGTGGAAGAACCACGACAACGCGTGGCGGCCGGCGCACATCCACTTCTCGCTGTTCGGGCGCGCCTTCACGCAGCGGCTGGTCACCCAGATGTACTTCCCGGGCGACCCGCTGTTCTTCCAGGACCCGATGTGGAACTCGATCCCGGACGAGGCGGCGCGCGAGCGCCTCGTGGCCCGGTACGACCACGCCGCGACGCGGCCCGAGTGGGCGCTGGCCTTCGCGTGGGACATCGTGCTGCGCGGCCGGGACTCGACCGTCTTCGAGAACGAGCTCGCTGTGGAGGACGACGACGAATGAGCACCGCAACCGGATCCGGCGCCGCACCCGCCGCGGACGCCGGCGGCACCGCCCCGGGCGCGCCGCTGCCGCCGACCACGCCGTCCCAGACGGTCGGCCCCTACCTGCACATCGGGCTGCCCTGGCCGGACGGCCCCTACGCGCTCGCCGAAGACGCGCCGGGCGGCGTGTGGATCACCGGGGTGCTCACCGACGGCGCGGGCGCGCCGGTCGGCGACGGGCTGATCGAGACCTGGCAGGCCGACCCGGACGGCCGCTTCGACCACCCCGACGACCCGCGGGGCGCGGTGCAGCGCCCCGGGTTCCGCGGGTTCGCGCGCTGCGCCACCGACGCCGGGGGGCGGTTCGCGGTGTACACCCTCAAGCCGGGCCCGGTGCCGTCCCCGCACGGGCTGCAGGCTCCGCACATCGACGTGTCGGTGTTCGCGCGCGGGATGCTGCACCGCACCGTCACCCGCATCTACTTCCCCGAGGAGGCGGCGGCCAACGCCGCCGACCCGGTGCTGTCGTCGATCGGCGACGCCCGGGCCCGGGAGACGCTAGTGGCGGCCGCCGCGCCGGACGGCTACCGGTTCGACATCCGCTTGCAGGGGGACGGGGAGACTGTCTTCTTCGACATCTGAGGCGCGCTGCTGCGGCGGGGCGCGCCGGGCCGGTGCCCGGCAGCAGGAAAGGGAGTGCGATGGACAGCCTGACCGGCGTCGCGGGGGCGATGTTCGCCCGCGGCCCGGCCGCCGAGCAGACCGGGGACGCGGCGTGGCTGCGGGCCCTGCTCGACGCCGAGGCCGCCCTGGCCCGGGCGCTCGCCCGCGCCGGCCTGGCCTCCGGTGCGCACGCGCAGGCGGTCACCGCCGCCTGCGCGGACCTGGACCTGGCACCGGAAGCGGTCGGCGCCCGCTCCGCTGACGCCGCCAACCCGGTGGTGCCGCTGGTGAAGGCGCTCACGACCGCGGTCGGGGACGCGGCCGGCCCCGATGCCGCCCGGCACGTGCACCAGGGGGCGACCAGCCAGGACATCATGGACACCGCGGCGATGCTGGTCGCCCGGCGCGCCGGTGCCGCGGTGCGCGCGGAGGCCGATGCCGCTGCGGACCGCCTGGCCGGGCTCGCCGCCGCGCACCGCGGCACCGTGATGGCCGGCCGCACGCTCCTGCAGCAGGCGCTGCCGACCACGTTCGGGCTGGCCGCCGCCGGCTGGCTGACCGGCCTGCACACCGCCTCCGCGGCGCTCGGCGATGCCCTGGACGCCGCCCCCGCGCAGCTCGGCGGCGCCGCGGGCACGCTCGCCTCGCTCGGGTCCGACGGCCCGGCGGTGGCAGCGGCGTTCGCGGACGAGCTCGGCCTGGCCCGGCCGCCGCTGCCGTGGCACACCGACCGGGGGCCCGTCACCGCGATCGCCGCGGCGCTGGCCCGGACCGGCGGGGCGGCGGGCAAGGCGGCCGGCGACATCGTGCTGCTCGCCCAGACCGAGGTCGGCGAGGTCACCGAGGCGGGCGGCGACGGCGTCGGCGGCTCCTCCACCCTGCCGCACAAGCGCAACCCGGTCGCGGCGGTCTGCGCGGTGTCCTGCGCCGAGCAGCTGCCCCCGCTGGCCGCAGCCCTGTTCAGCGCCCAGCTCCACCAGCAGCACCAGCGCGCCGCCGGCGGCTGGCAGGCGGAGTGGCCGGCGCTGGACCGGCTGCTGCGCGGCACCGGCTCGGCGGTGTCCTGGCTGTCGGCCTCGCTGGACCGGCTCCGGGTGCACCCGGAGCGCATGCGCGCCAACCTCGATCTGACCGGCGGCTTCCCGCTGGCCGAGCGCGTCGCCACGGACCTGGCCCCCGAGCTCGGACGGCTGCCGGCGCACGAGCGGGTCCAGGCGGCGTGTGCGGCGGCCGCGGCGGACGGTACCGGTCTGGCGGCGGCTCTGGCCGAACGGCTGCCCGCAGCCGGACCGGGGCACCGGACACCGGAGCAGATCGCCGCGCTCCTCGACCCGGCCGGCTACCTCGGCTCCGCGGACGCGCTGACCGCGGCCGCGCTGGAGGCCGCGGGACGGCCGGCGCCCGCGCCGCCGTCCTGAACGGCCCGGCCGCGGCCCGCCGGTGCAGAGCGGAGCGCCGTGCGGGCTGTCCGCCGGGGCGCGGAACCGCGGCCGCGGGAGCGCACCGGACCGGCAGCGGCAGCGGCACTGCCCGCGAGTAGAGCAGACCCCCGAACGAGCAGCAGACGCCCCCAGACCAGAGATGAGGACCGCATGGCGATCGACGTCCACTACCGGGCCGACGGCCCCGCGGACGGGCCGCCCGTCGTGCTCGCCGGCTCGCTCGGCAGCAGCCTGGACATGTGGGAGCCGCAGCTCGCGGCCCTGACCGGGGCGGGGTTCCGGGTGGTGCGCTACGACCACCGCGGGCACGGCGGCTCCCCGGTCCCGGACGGCGCCGGTTCCACCTCCGTCGCCGACCTGGCCGGCGACGCGCTGCGGCTGTTCGACCGGCTCGGCCTGGAGCGGGTCCGCTTCGCCGGGCTGTCCCTGGGCGGCATGGTGGGCATGCACCTCGCCGCGCACGCCCCCGAGCGGATCGAGCGCCTCGCGCTGCTGTGCACCGCGGCCCGGCTCGGCACTGCCGAGTCGTGGGGCGAGCGGGCCGCGGCCGTCCGCGAGGAAGGCACCGCAGCGGTCGCGGACGCGGTCGTCGGCCGCTGGTTCACCGAGGGCTACGCCGCGGCCCACCCGGAGGTGGTGGAGCGGATGCGCGCCATGGTGGCGGCGACACCGGCCGCGGGCTACGCGGCGTGCTGCGACGCGATCGGCGCCATGGACCTCACCGGCGGCCTCGGGCGGATCTGCGCGCCGACGCTAGCCATCGCCGGCCCGGACGACCCGTCAACACCGCCGCCGCAGCTCCGGGCCATCGCCTCCGCCGTTCCCGGTGCGCGGGCGAGTGTACTGCCCGGCGGGGCGCACCTCTCCTCGTGGGAGCGCCCCGACGAAGTGAACGCGCTGCTCGTCGAGCACTTCTCCTGACACACCGCCGCTCCCCCGCCGCCCGCGCCGCAGCGGCACCCGACCGAGAGGACCCCCATGGCCGACCCCGCGAACGAGGCCCACGCGGCACTGGACGGCACCGACGCCGGCCGCCGCTCCGCCGGCATGGACGTGCGCCGCAGCGTACTCGGCAGTACCCACGTCGACCGCGCCTCGGCCGCCGCCGACGGGTTCAGCGCGCCGTTCCAGGACTTCATCACCCGCTACGCCTGGGGCGAGATCTGGACCGACACGACGCTGGACCGGCGCACCCGCAGCTGCATGGTGCTCACCGCCCTGGTCGCCAAGGGCCACTGGGACGAGCTGGCGATGCACGTCCGCGCCGCCAAGCGCAACGGGCTCTCCGACGACGAGATCCGCGCGGTCTTCCTGCAGGCGGCCGTCTACTGCGGCGTGCCCGCGGCGAACAAGGCGTTCGGCATCGCCCGCCCCGTCCTGGACGAGATCCGCGAGCACGGCCTGCCGGACTGACCCGGCGGGCCCTCCCGGCGCCTGCCGCTCCCCCTCCCCTCCACCCGCACCGCAGAAGACCGAGGTCTCGACCATGCGCACCACCGTCGGCATTATCGGAGCCGGCCCCGCCGGGCTGTTCCTCTCCCACCTCCTCCACCTGCAGGGCATCGACTCCGTCGTGCTGGAGCGGCGCGACCGCGCCTACTGCGAGGCCCGGCAGCGGGCCGGCGTCGTCGAGCACGGCGCCGCGGCAGCGCTGCGCGCGGCCGGAGTCGGGGAGCGGATGGACCGCGAGGGCGCGGTGCACGACGGGGTCGAGTTCCGGTTCAACGGGCGCGGCCACCGCATCGACTTCCAGGGCCTCACCGGCCGGCACGTGGTGGTCTACGCCCAGACCGAGATCGTCAAGGACCTCATCGCGCGGCGGCTCGCCGACGGCGGCGACCTCCGGTTCGACACCGAGGCCACCGCGATCGAGGACATCGGCGGCGACGGCACCGGCGGCGGGGGCCCCGCGCGCATCCGGTTCGTGCAGGGCGGCCGCGAGCAGGTGCTCGACTGCGACCAGGTGGTGGCCTGCGACGGCTTCCACGGCATCGGCCGCCAGGCGCTCCCGCAGGACCGGGTGCGCACCTTCGAGCGCACCTACCCGTTCAGCTGGCTGGGCATCCTCGCCGACGCGCCGCCGGCGATCGACGAGCTGATCTACTCCCGCCATGCGCGCGGATTCGCGCTGTACAGCATGCGCACGCCCGAGGTGAGCCGGCTCTACCTGCAGGTGCCCAACGGGACCGACCCGGCGTCCTGGACGCACGCGCAGATCTGGGACGAGCTGGACACCCGGCTCGCCCTGGAGGGCTCGGACTGGCGCCCCGCCCGCGGCGCGGTCACCGACGTCGGGGTGACGCCGATGCGCAGCGTCGTCACCGAGCCGATGAGCCACGGCCGGCTCTTCCTCGCCGGCGACGCGGCGCACATCGTGCCGCCCACCGGGGCCAAGGGCCTCAACCTGGCTCTGCGCGACGTCATGCTGCTGGCCGACGCACTGACCGCGTGGCACGGCGGCGTCCCGGGCCCGCTGCGGGACTACGGCGCCACCGCGCTGCGCCGGGTGTGGCGGGCCGAGCACTTCTCCTGGCTGATGACGTCGATGCTGCACGTCGATCCGGACGCCTCGCCGTTCGACCACCGCATGCAGGAGTCCCAGCTGGACTACATCGCCTCCTCCGCGGCGATGTCGGCGTCGATCGCGGAGAACTACACCGGGCTGCCGCAGATCTGAGCGCGCCCCGCCCGCGGCCGGAGAGGGGGCCGGCGGCGGAGCCTGCCCGGATTCCGCCGCCCGCCCCATCCTGAATGACCAACCAGTTTGGTCGCAACATCGCAGACAGACCGCATTTCAACGCGCCTGTTGGGCACTTTCGGCCCGCCTTCGCGTTGCGATAATCGCGACGGCGGGGTACGGTCGCCAACCGTGAGCGAGCCGAGGGACCCCCAGGCGGGACTGCGCGGCCGGGTCCGCGATCTGATCCGGCGCTCCGGGCGCCCGCAGCGCGAGTTCGCGGCGGGGATGGGCCTGGAGCCGACCAAGCTGTCCAAGTCGCTGAACGGCACGCGGCGGTTCACCCCCGAGGAGCTCGTCCGTATCGCGGACGCGGCCGGCGTCACCGTGAACTGGCTGCTGAACGGCACCGCGCCGGTGAAGGCGGTCTCGGCCGACCCGCCGGGCGGCACCCTGCCCGCGGCGCCGCCCCCGGACGCGGCGGACCGGCGTGCGGCCCGCGACCACGGCCGCCGTCGGCAGATCATCGACGCGGCCTGGCAGCTGATCGCCGAGCGCGGCTACCACGCGGTACGCACCAGTGACGTGGCCGAGGCGTGCGGGATCTCCGGCGCCACCATCCACTACCACTTCCCCACGCTGCGCGACCTGCTCGATGAGACGCTGCGCTCCTCGGTCAAGCAGGCGTTCGACCGGCAGGTCGCCGCACTGCACGGCCTCACCGACGCCCGCGAGCGGCTGCACCGGCTGATCGCCCTGCAGCTGCCCTCGCCGGGCCACCTGACCCGCGAGTGGTCGATCTGGCTGCAGGTATGGACCGAGAGCGCGCTCCACCCGGAGCTGCGCGGCCTGCACGCCGCCTCCTACCAGCGCTGGCACGACACCATCGCCGGCACGCTGGCCGACGGCGCCGCCTCCGGCGCCTTCCGGTCCGACCTCGATCCGGAGTCGATGACGGTGCGGCTGACCGCGCTCATCGACGGCCTCGGCATCCAGGTGCTCACCGGCCGGCCCGGCCGCTCCGCCGAGCGGATGCGCGCCGAGCTCTCCGTGTTCGTCGCCGACGAGATCGAGGCCCGCCCGCCCCACCCGCACACCGGGCCGCTCCCCGGCCCGCGCAACGCAGAACGGGAGTCTCCGTGAACGAGACCATGAACACCGAGGTCATCCTGACCGCCGCGCTGACCGGCGCCGGCGACACCGTGGGCCGCAGCCCGCACGTGCCGGTCACCCCGGCCCAGATCGCCGCCTCGGCGGTGGAGGCCGCCGAGGCCGGCGCCAGCGCCGTGCACATCCACGTGCGCGACCCCGAGACCGGTGCGCCGTCCCGCGACAACGCCCTCTACCGGGAGGTCGTCGAGCGGATCAAGGAGACCGGCACCGACATCGTCATCAATCTGACCGCCGGCATGGGCGGCGACCTGGAGATCGGCACCGGCGACCCGTTCGCGTTCGGCGCCGGCACCGACCTGGTCGGCGGCCTGGAGCGGCTGCCGCACGTGGAGGAGCTCCTCCCCGACATCTGCACGCTGGACTGCGGCACGCTCAACTTCGGCGACGGCAGCAACGTCTACATCTCCACCCCGGACATGCTGCGCGCCGGCGCCAAGCGCATCCAGGAGCTGGGCGTCCGCCCGGAGCTGGAGATCTTCGACACCGGCCACCTCTGGTTCGCCAAGCAGATGTACGCCGAGGGCCTCATCGACGACCCGAGCATGTTCCAGCTGTGCACCGGCATCCCCTACGGCGCACCCGCCGACCCGGGCGTGCTGCAGTCGATGGTGCGGCTGCTGCCGGCCGGCGCCGAGTGGGCGAGCTTCTCCATCGGCCGCATGCAGATGCCGTGGGTGGCGCAGTCGATCCTGCTCGGCGGGCACGCCAGGGTCGGCCTGGAGGACAACCTCTACCTGAGCCGCGGCGTGAAGGCCACCAACGGCCAGCTGGTGGAGAAGGCCCGCGGCATCATCGAGGCGCTCGGCGCCCGCGTGGTCAGCCCGGACGAGGCCCGCACCCAGCTGAAGCTGCGCAGCGCCGCGGCCTGACCGCGGGCCCTCCCCTACTGCGGCGCCCGCCCCCCGCGCCCGCATCTCCGCCCCCCGCTCCCGGAACATCCCCGCACGATTAAGGATTCGCGCATGCCCGAGCCCACTTCCGTCGCCGCCCCGGTCGACCCCGGCCAGGTGCGCACCGTCGCCTGCATCGGCGCCGGCGTCATCGGCGGCGGCTGGGTCGCCCACTTCCTCGCCCGCGGCTACGACGTGGTCGCCTGGGACCCGGCCGACGACGCCGAGGAGCGGCTGCGCTCGCTGGTCGACTCCGCCTGGCCTGCGCTGGAGCGGCTCGGCCTGGCGCCCGGCGCGGCGCCGGACCGGCTGACGGTCGCGCCCACCCTGGCCGAGGCGGTGTCCGGCGCCGACTTCGTCCAGGAGAGCGCACCCGAGCGGCTCGAACTCAAGCAGAGCCTGCTCGCCGAGATCGACGCCGCGACGCCGGCCGGCGTGGTCGTCGCCTCCTCCACCTCCGGCTACTCGATGACCGAGATGCAGGTGAAGGCGGCGGACCCGGGGCGGCTGGTGGTCGGCCACCCGTTCAATCCGCCCTACCTGGTGCCGCTGGTCGAGGTGGTCGGCGGCGACGCCTCCGACGCCGCCGCGGTGCGCTGGGCCGCGGAGTTCTATGCGGCCGCCGGCAAGGAGGTCATCGAGATGGACCGGGAGCTCCCCGGTTTCATCGGCAACCGGATCCAGGAGGCGGCCTGGCGCGAGGCGCTGCACATGGTCGCCGAGGGCGAGGCGACGGTCGAGCAGATCGACCGCTCGATGACCGCCGGCATGGGTCTGCGCTGGGCGTTCTTCGGTCCCTGCCTCACCTTCCACCTGGCCGGCGGCGAGGGCGGCATGGCACACATGCTGGACCACTTCGGCCCGTCGCTGAAGTCGCCGTGGACCCGGCTGGAGGCGCCCGAGCTCACCCGCGAGCTGCGCGACGCGATGGTGGCCGGCACCGACGAGGTCGTTGCGGGCCGCTCCACCGAGCGCCTCATCGAGCAGCGCGACCGCCGCATGATCGCGGTGATGCGGGCGCTGGCCGAGGTGGACGCCGCCGAAGCGGCCGAAGCCGCGGGCGCGCAGCAGGACGGTCCGGCGTGACCGGCGCGCCGGCCGTGTACCGCACACCAGTCCGGCCCGAGTGGATCGACTACAACGGCCACCTCAGCGAGGGCTACTACGTCCTGGTGTTCGGCTTCGCCACCGACGCCCTGATGGACCGGGTGGGCTTGGACGCCGCCTACCGGGAGGCGACCGGCTGCTCGCTGTACACGGTCGAAGCGCACGTCCGCTACCTGAGGGAAGTGCCGCCCGGCGCCGAGCTGGAGGTCGCCACCGCGGTCGCGGCGGTGGAGGGCAAGAAGCTGCGGCTCTGCCACACGCTGCTGGTGGACGGCGCCGAGCGGGCCACCGAGGAGCTCCTCGCGCTGCACGTGGACGGCGTGTCCGGGCGGTCGGCACCGTTCCCGGACGACGTCGCCGCGCGGCTGGCCGCGCTGTCGGCGCCGCTGCCCGACTGGGCCGGCCGCGCCATCACCGGCCCCGCGCCCCGGGGCTGAGCGGAGCGCCGCCGGGCCCGGCAGGAGGCTCAGCGAAGGGACGGGGCCGGCGCGCGGCGCGCCGGCCCCGCCGCATGCCGCTCCGGACTGCGGCCTCCGCGCAGGCCGGCCGGGCCGCGGGACCGGTGCTGGGGAGGGCCGGAGCGCCTTCCGGACGCGCCCCAGGACACGGACCGGTCACGCCGGTTACCAACGGCACTTGTGCGCATTACACTCCGAGGCGTAGTCGCACCCCCAGCGAGCGCGGAGGCAGGTGGCCGATGCCCGGAATCGACCCGCCGGAATTCCTGAAGAACTCGGCGCAGAAGTACCTCAGCCTGCCCGACATCGACATGGAAGAGCCGTCGGTCGCCCGGGTGTACTCCTACTATCTCGGCGGCAAGGACCACTTCGAGGCCGACCGCCGGATGGCGCGCTACGCGGAGAACGCCGTGCCCGGCGTCACCGACCTCGCGCTGGGCAACCGGGCGTTCGTGCAGCGGGCCACCCGGTACATGGCCGGCGAGGCGGGCCTCGACCAGTTCCTCGACATCGGCTCCGGGCTGCCCACCGACGGCAACGTCCACGAGGTCGCCGCCGAGACCGCGCGCAAGTTCGGCCGCCCGGCCCCCTGCGTCGTCTACGTCGACCACGACCCCATCGTGCTCGCGCACGGCCGGGCGCTGCTGGAGGCCGACACGGTCACCTCCGTGGTCCGCGGCGACCTGACCGACGCCGGCGGACTGCTGGCGGCGGCCACCGGCACCGGGCTGCTCGACCTCGACCGCCCGGTCGCGCTCGTACTCGGCGGCATCCTGCACCACCTGGCCCCCAGCGAGGACCCGGCCGCGTGCAGCAAGGCGATCCTCGACGCACTCCCGTCCGGCAGCCACGTCGCGATCAGCCACTTCCACTGCCCCACCCCCGAGGACGACGCCGAGGGCAACCGGCGCGCCGTCGCGCTGCAGCGGGCGTTCCTGGAGAGCCTCGGCAAGGGCTGGTGGCGCAGCGCAGCGGACATCACCGAGTACTTCCACGGCTGGGAGCTGGTCGAGCCTGGCCTGGCCCCGCTCAACGACTGGCGGCCGGCCGAATCGGGGGTCAGCCGCGGCACCTACACCATGCCGGCCCGCAACCGGGCGCTCATCTCCGGCGGTGTCGCCCGCAAGCCGTAGCCCCGGCCCCCCGCCCGCTGGGCCAGACCCGCCCGCGGCCGCGCGGCATCCGCCGCACGCGTGGTCGGCCCGGCTCCGCCCTGCCGGAGGCCGGCCGCAGCCAGGCCGACCGGCGCAGCCGGGGCGCAGGGCGCACGAAGAGCGGGCCCCGCCAGATCTCTCTGGAAGGACCCGCTGCGTTCCTGCTCCCGCGACTGGACTCGAACCAGTAACCTGCCGGTTAACAGCCGGCTGCTCTGCCGATTGAGCTACGCGGGATGGCTTTTCCGCCGCTGCCGGGGCCCTGCCCCGTTGGCGACGCGTCTTACTCTAGCGCACCTGGCAGCGTGCTCGTGACAGGTTTCCGGGCCTGCAGCGGGGTACCGTCAGACCCATCGTCGGTACCGAGACCGAGAACCGACACCGAGAGGGGTCCCATGCGTTACCGGATCACGTTCGCCGCCGGACTCGCGGTGGGGTACGTCCTGGGTACCCGCGCCGGCCGCGAGCGCTACGAGCAGATCGCGCGCACGGCGCGCAAGGTGGTGTCCAGTCCCGCGGTGCAGAACGCCGCGGGCACGGTGGGCGGGCAGGTTGCCGGGGCCGGGCGGGCCGTCTACCACAAGGTGGAAGAGCGGCTGCCGGTCACGTCGGCGCGCGACTTCTTCGGGCGGCCCAGCGCCGAGGAGGAGGCCGAGATCGACATCGTCCTCGGCACGGTCCCCGAGCAACAGCACCGCTGACGGACCGCGCGGCCCGCCGGCACAGGCCGCAGGGGCAGGGCCCGGCGCACTGCGCCGGGCCCTTCGCGCACCCCGGCACGCTCCCGCCCGGGCGCAGCGGGGCGCCGCCCCCTAAACTGAAGCCATGCGTTGGCTGCGCCGCCTCGGACCCGACCCCCTCCCCGCCGGGGTCCGAGCAGGACTGCGCACCGAGCGGGGGGAGCGCGTACTGGCCCACTCCGCGCCCCTGGAGGGCGGCGCCGGGTACCTGGTCGCCACCACGCTCGCGCTGCACCTGCCCGGCGGGCGGCGGGTGCCCTGGCAGGAGATCGACCGCGCGCACTGGGACGACGACGGCCTGCACGTTACCGAGGCCGGCCGCGGCGAGCAGGTGGTGGCCGCCGGCGATCCGGGGCAGCTGGCCGGAGTGGTCCACGAGCGGGTCACCGCCACCATCCTCGCCTCGCACCGCGTCACCGTGCCCGGCGGCGGAGTGCGCCTCGTCGCGCGCCGCAGCCCCGGCGGCTCGGCGGTGGAGTGGCGGTCGCATCCCGAGGAGGGGGTCGACGCCGCGGCGCCGGAGGTGCGCGCGGCTGTCACCCGGGCGCTTGCGGCGCTCAGGGAGGGGACCGGAGTCTGAGACTCCCCCGGGGCCCGTTCCGGTTCCACTGCCGACCGGACGTGGACGAATCGACGAATTCCATCGGCCCCCAGGACATTTTGCTGCCGCTGAGGCCCTACGGTTGGGGGAGAAAGCCGGTCGTCGGCCGGGCTCGCGCCGCTCGCGCGCGGTCGAGTGCATCCGCGACGATCCCCCAGGCGGCGGCGATCGGCCTGATCGTGAGCCGCGTCGACGACAGGAGCAGTATGGGGTCTCCCAATCCGCCCGTTCCGCCCCCCGGCCCCAACGACCCCTACGGTGCGCACAGCTCGTTCCCCGGGCACGGCACGCCGACCGGTCCGGGCGCGCCGCAGCGCCCCGGCGCCCCGACGCCGGGTGCCGGCACCCCGTGCGCCGGCGGCCCGGGCGGCCCGCCCCCGG
>NZ_BAAGXT010000053.1:0-38284 GCF_054779695.1 Nocardiopsis coralliicola
CGCAGCGCGCCCGCGCAGTTGCCGGAGCCGCCGTCCGGGCTCTCCGGCCGCAACGCCCACCTCGCCGCGGTGGACGACCGGCTGCCGGATCCGCCGCGCGGCGCCGGGGTGCTGCTCGGCGGCTGGCCGGGCGGCGGCAGTTCGGCGGTGGCGCTGCGCTGGGCGCACTCCGCGGCGAAGCGGTTCCCCGACGGCCGGCTCTTCGCCGACCTGCGCTCTGGCGGTGATCCGCTGGCGGTCGCCGGGCGCTTCCTGCGCGCACTCGGCGTCGGCGGAGCCCTGCCGGATGGCCTCGACGAGCGCTCCGCACTGCTGCGGACGGTGACGGCACCGCTGCGGGTGCTCGTCGTCCTCGACAACGCCCAGCACTCCGGCCAGGTCAGCCCGCTGCTGCCGGGCGGTGACGGCTGCGCGGTGCTGGTCGCCGCCGGCACCTGGATGGGCGACCTGATCGCGCGCAACGGGCTGACCGCCGTCGGCGTCGGCCCCCTGGACGCGGCCGACGGGGTGGAGCTGCTGCGCGGCCGCGTCGGCGCCGACCGGGTGGATGCAGAACCGCGCGCGGCCGAGCGGCTCGTCCAGCTCGCCGGCGGACTGCCGCTGCCGCTCTGCACGGCCGCCGCGTGGCTGTCCACGCACCCGGGGGCCGAGCTGGCCGGCCTGGCGGAGCGGGTGGGGCGGCTGGAGCGGGACGATGAGGAGGCCCCCGCCGCGCGGATGGCCGCCGCGCTCGGCGGCGACCCGCGATTCCTCATTGCCCCGTCGGCAGCCCCGGACGGATCCGGCCCCCGCGGCACCCCCGGTTCCCCCGGCTCCCCGTGAGCCGCGCCCCCGGCGCCGCGGCCCCTTTCCCGACCCCCGCGTGTGCAGGGCCCCCATGCCGTGAAAAGGAGCGGACGGTGCGGCGCCGGGGGCGGGTGCCTGGCAAGGGCGGCCATCCCCACGCCCGCCCTGCCAGGCGCGGGCCGGAAGAACTCCGAGCCCGCACCCCGCGGCCGTCCGTCCTCCGGCCCCGGGGATCCGATTCCCCACGCGCGGCCGACGCCGTGGCGTACGGCCAGGCTGCGCCCCGCTCCGCCCCCGGAGCGGCTGCCGACCGCGGGGAAGTACCGGCCGGACCCCTCCGAGGGTCTCCACTGTGCAAGAGCCGCCTTTCAACGTGCTGGCGGTCTGCTTTCACTCGGAGTGTCCGCTTCTCCCGCCGCCGGAAGGAGGGGGAGCCGCGGAATCCGCGGGGGGGGCCGGCTGCGCAGGGCGCCAGCCCGCGCGGCGCCGCCGGCGCCGCTGCGCCGCCGCGGCCCGGCCTGGTGGAGGCCCCCCGCGCGCCTTAGGGTCGGCGGCATGACACGTGACGTGGTGGTCGGGGTGGATGCGGGCGGGACGTCGACGCGGTGCGTCGTCGCCGGAACGGATGGGCGGGTGCTCGGGCGCGGGCTCTCCGGTGGCGCCAACCAGTTCTCCAGTGCCGACCCGGGCGCCGCTCTGGCCGAAGCGCTGCGCACCGCGGCCGGCGCGGCGCGCGCGGCCGCCGGCGAGATCAGCGTCCGCGCCGCCGTGCTCGGCGCCGCCGGCGCGTCCGCGGCCGGGCACGAGCGGGCTGTCGTACTGGCCGAGCGGGCCTGGGCCGAAGCGGGCCTGGACGGGCCGGGGACGGGCGTCAAACCGCAGGTCACCGACGACATCGCCATCGCCTTCGCTGCGGGCACCGCCCGTCCGGACGGCGCGGTGCTGATCGCCGGCACCGGCGCGGTCGCGGCGCGCATCGCCGGCGGTGCCGTCGCGGCCCGCTGCGACGGCTACGGGTGGCTGCTCGGCGACGCCGGGTCGGCGGTGTGGATCGCGCTGGAAGGGCTGCGCGCCGCTCTCGCCGCCCTCGACGGCCGCGGCGCGCCCACCGTGCTCACCGGCCGGCTCGCCGCGGCGCTGGATGCGGCTCCGGGCGACCCCCAGGCCATCGTGCGCGCCGTCTACGCGCGCCCGCCCGCGGAGCTCGGGGCGCTTGCCCCCGACGTCACCGCCGCGGCCGCCGCCGGGCCCGGCCCCGCCGCGCAGGTCTGCGCGGCCGCCGCCGACCGGCTGGTGGAGACCTTCAGCGTCGTCGCCCCCGCGGCCGGCGGTCCAGGCGGCCCAGCCGCGCCGGCGGCGGTCCTCGCCGGGTCGGTCCTCTCCGCGGGGCCGGTCGCCGAACAGGTCCGCGCCCGGGTGGCCGAGCGCATCGGCGCCGCCCCCCTGGCCGCGGGCGACGGCGCCCTCGGAGCGGCCGGCCTCGCCCTGCGCGCGGCCGGGGCTCCGGAGTCCGCCCACTCGGGGCTGATTGCGGGCTGAACGCCGCAAACCGCTGCGGTGCGGGACCTGCGGTGACCGGACGAGTTCCCGCCGGGGGGTGCGCACAAGGGGCTCGGAGTCGCTAGTGTCAACCGCATGCCAGACAACACTGAAGAACAGGATCCCGCGGGATCGACGACGATGTTCCGCCGGTTCGTCTCGGAGAACCAGCAGCCGGAAGAGGCCCCGCGCCGCCCCGTCACCCCCTACGTGCTCGCCGGCGTCGGCGCGCTCGTGGCCATCGCGATCATCGTCGCCGTGGTCATGACCTGGAGCTGAGCCAAGCCCCCCGCGCGCTGCCTGCCCGGACCCGGTTTCCGGGTCCGGGCAGGCAACGCGCACCCGCAGGCCGGGCTCCCCACCCCCGGCCGGCTCCGGCGAGGCCCCCGGGAAAGGCGTTCGCCGGCGCGTGCGGGCGGTGCTAGAATCAACTCCGTCGCGCAGGGCGTCCATCCGGACAGCCCCGCGGTACACCGGCACCAATAGCTCAAGTGGCAGAGCAACTGACTCTTAATCAGTGGGTTCGGGGTTCAAGTCCCTGTTGGTGCACCGAAGAAGCCCCGGGTTGGGAACCGGCCGCCATGGCGGTGGTCCTGGCCCGGGGCTTCGTTCTGCTCCGGCCCCTGATTCTCCGGGCCGGTACTGCGCCCGGCTCGGGGCGCGCGGCCCCGGCCCGCTCCTGAGCGTTTCGGAAGGGCCGCGCCGGCGGCCGCTCGGCGGCCATGCGGTCGAGCCGCTGCCCGCGCTACTCCGCCGTGTGCGGCGCCGACATTCCCGGATTCGGCTCTCTCTCAGCTCGCGGTTGCGCGGCCGCCGGTCTTGCCGCCGGGCGGAAAGCGGCGTACACCGTGGTTGGCGGCCGCCCCCCCCCGAAACGCCGAAAACTGACAGGAATCCAACCGGATGATCACTATTGGGATCACAGCCCCCGTGCAGAACATCGAGTACTCTCCGGGATTTCCGCAGCAGGCCGTCGTCGCCCGGAAGGACTATTGCGACAAGATCGCCCCGAACGCGGTCGTCTACATTCTGCCGGCGGTCCGGGAAGTCGCGGAGAATCCGGACGAGTACCTGAGGAACCTCGACGCGCTGGTCGTCACGGGCGGGTCGGACATAGACCCGGAGAACTACGGTGCGGAGCGGAGCCCGCACACCGGCGCCCCCGACGGCGAGCGCGATGCGGCGGAGCGCGCCCTGGTCGCGGCGGCGAAACGGAAGAGGATGCCGGTACTGGGGATCTGCCGGGGCATGCAGATGCTCAACGTCTTCCAGGGGGGAGACCTGCACCAGCACCTCCCCGACGTCGTGCACACCGATATCCACCAGAAGTCCGCGACCGGGTTCTCGCTGCACCGGGTCACTCTGCACGAGGGAAGCGCGCTCGCCGAATTCTCCGGGTCCACGGAGTTCCAGGTCCATACCTTCCACCATCAGGGGGTTTCCGGGGTCGGCGGCGGGCTGCGGGTGGTGGCCCGCGCCGAAGACGGGGTCGCCGAGGCACTCGAGACGGAGGGCGCGCGGTCGGCGTCGCCGGGGAAGTGGCCGGCAATGGGGGTCCAATGGCACCCGGAAGCCGGTAGTGAACCGACCGACTTCGCCCCCTTCCGATGGCTGGCCAGGAAGGCCGCCGCCTACCGGGCGCGGAAGCACTCCTCCTCTCCCGCCCCCGTGCGGTCCAGCCTGGCGCAGTCCGGGCTCACCGGGCGGTCCGCCAAGCGCGCACGCGGCCGCCGGCGCCCCGCCGGAACGGCGCGCCGGACCGCGAAGCGGTGACGCTGCACGGGGCCCGGCCGTGCGGCCGGGCCCCGTGCGCCGGCTGCCGGCGGGGAGAGGCTGCACGGGCGGGCCCGCGGCCGCCGGGTCTGCGGCGCCCGGCGCGTCAGCCGGCGACCGTCAGGTGCTGCTCTCCCGAAGGCTTCTCGAGTTCGTCGAGGACCGCGATCGCGAGGTCGCCGGCCGCGATGCGCGAGCCGCCCGCCTCGTCGACCAGCAGGGTGGTCGTGCCGCGCCGGTACCGGCCGGTGCGCGCCCCCGGTTCGAGAACGGCCGGCGGACTGAGGTAGACCCACCCGCCGTAGGGATGGCTGCGGCAGGCGCGGTACTGCGCTGCATCCCGGTGGCGGACGGCCCCACGCGCGTCCAGTACCTGGCATGGAGCAGCTTCAACCCGTCGCCCGCCACCCGCGCCTTCCTCGACGCGGTACCGGCGCCCAGCCGCCGGGCGGACTCCGGCTGACCGGGGGGGGCGCGGCCCCTGCAACGACGCCGGCTCCCGGCCGGCGCGGGCTTGTCCCGCCGGCCGAGAGCCGCCGCCGTACCGTCCCCCGTACCTCCCCGCTCGGAGCTCCCCTCTGCTCCGAACGCCGTCCTGGTCGGTCCGGGGGCGTCCCCGTACTGGCCCGGGGTCCCCCTCAGGCAGCGATTCTGTCCGGTGCCGGATGGATCCCGGTTGCATTACGGTTGGAGCCCAGCGGAGGGCCCCGCGGGCCTCCGACGCCTCCCCCGCAAGCACGGGGGCGGGCGTGCCATTCCGGGGACGGTGCATCCGCTCGAGGACGGCTCTGCGGGCCCGGCGGCCCGCAGGCTCCAGGGAAGGAACGTGCATGCGCTTCGCGGTCCTGGGCGCTGTGGAAGTGCGCGACGCCGGCGGCGGGGAGCGCGCGGTGCGCCTCTCACCGAAGCTGACGCGCCTCCTCGCGCTGCTGCTCTGCTCGCCCTCCGCGCCGGTCCCGGAGGACCGCCTTAAGGACGCGCTCTGGGACGGCGCGCCGCCGCCGTCGGCCCACAAGAGCCTCCAGGTCTATATCCACCACCTCCGCCAGGCGCTCGGCGGCGCCCCCGAGATCGCCCGCGAGGTGCGCGGCTACCGCCTCCAGGCCGGCCCTGCCGACCTCGACGCCGCGCGGTTCGAGCGGCTGCGCCGCAGGGCCCGGGCCGCCGCCGAAGGGGGGTCGCTGGACCGCGCCGCCGAACTCCTGCGCGAGGCGCTCGACCTGTGGCGCGGCCCGGCCTTCGGCGGCATCGCCGACACCCCCGGCATCCGCGACGAGGCCGCGCGGCTGGACGAGGAGCGCTGGTCGGCGACGGAAGACCTGGTCCGCGCCGAGCTCGACCTGGGCCGCCACGACGGGCTGGTGGCCGAACTCACCGCGCTCGTCGCCGAGCACCCGCTGCGCGAGCGCATGCGCGGCGCGCTGATGCTCGCGCTGTACCGCACGGGCCGCGCCCCCGAGGCGCTCGACGTGTTCCGCCGCGGCAGCGAGCTCCTCGCCGAGGAGCTCGGCGTCGACCCGGGCCGGGAGCTGCGCGCACTGCACACCGCCATCCTGCGCGAGGAGCCCGCACTGGACTCGCCGTATGCGCCGCCCGCGCCGGGCGGCCGCTCGGCCGAGACACGGGCGGGCGCTGCCGCCGGCGGGCCCGCCGGCGGGGACGCGGCGGTGCCCGCCCAGCTCCCCGCCGACCTCGCTGACTTCACCGGGCGCGGCGACCACCTGCACGAGATCCGCGCCCACCTGGCCGCCGGCCGCCCGCCCGGCAGCGTGCCGGTCGTCGCCGTGTCCGGCATGGGCGGGGTGGGCAAGACGTCGCTGGCCCTGCACGCCGCGCACGCGGCGGCCGCCGACCACCCCGGCGGCCAGCTCTACGCCGACCTCCGCGGCGCCGAAGCACCGGTCGACCCGGCCCGGGTGCTCGCCGGCTTCCTGCACGCGCTGGGCATCGACGGTGCCGCGCTGCCCGAGGGGGCCGAAGACCGCGCCGCGCTCTACCGCAGCCTGCTCGCCGAACGGCGGATGCTCGTCGTCCTCGACGATGCGGCGTCGGCCGCGCAGATCGCGCCGCTCCTGCCCGGCGGCGCCGGCTGCTCGGTGCTGGTCACCTCGCGGGCCCGGCTCACCGGCCTCGACGGCGCCCGGCACATCCCCCTCGACGTGCTCGCCCCCGGCCAGGCCGCTGAGCTGCTGGGCCGCATCGTCGGCCCCGAGCGGGTCGCCGCGGCGCCCGGGGACGCGGCGGCGCTGGTGCGGCTGTGCGGCTACACGCCGCTGGCCGTGCGCATCGTCGGCGGCCGCCTGGCGGCCCGGCCGCAGTGGCCCCTGGAGCGGATGGTGCGGATGCTCGGCGACGAGGGGCGCCGGCTGGACGAGCTCTCCTCCGGCGACCGCGCTGTCCGCGCCTCCATCGAACTCAGCCACCGGGGCCTGGGCGGCCGCGCCCAGCGGGCGTTCCGGCTGCTCGGCGCCCTGGACGTGCCCGACGCCGCGGAGTGGACCGTCGCGGCGCTGCTGGACGTCGGTGTCGAGCAGGCCGCGGAGCCGCTGTCCGCGCTGGTCGACGCCCAGCTGGTCACCGAGTTCTCCCGGGGCGGCCGGCTGCGGTACCGGATGCACGACCTGGTCCGGCTCTACGCGCGCGAGCTCGGCCTCGCCGACCCGGAGCACACCGCGGCGCTGGACCGCGCCTTCGGCGCCTGGCTGTGGCTGGCCGAGCAGGCCACCGAGTACATCCCAGGTGCCTGCTACGCCACCCTGCACGGCGGAGCGGACCGCTGGCCGCTGCCGTCGGAGGCCGCCGGTGAGGCGCTGAACGACCCGATGGGCTGGTTCGACGGCGAGTGGCAGGCGATCGCCGCCGCGGTCCGCCAGGCGTGCGAGCTCGGCCGCGACGAGGCCGCCTGGGACCTGGCGGGCAGCATCGAGAAGTACTTCGACGTGCGCGGGCGCTTCGACGACTGGCGCCGCACGCACGAGTTGGCGCTCGCCGCCTGCCGCGCCGCCGGCAACCGGTTCGGCGAGGCCGCGCTGCTGCGCGGCATGGCCGACCTCGTGACCTGGGTGACGCCCGGCGCGCCCGGCGATGCCATGGGCGCCATGCTGGAGCAGGCCGACCGCGTCGAGGCGCTCTTCCGCGAGCTGGACGAGCCGCGGGGCATCTGCGACGCCCTGGTGATGCGCACCTGGGGGCTGGTCTCGCAGGGCCGCCACCAGGCCGCGACCGAGGCGGCCGAGCGGTCCCTGGAGCGCGCCCGCGGCATCGGCTACCTGGGCGGCCAGGCCCGCGCCTACCACGTGCTCGCGATCGCCGCCTACGAGGGACAGCGCATCGAGGACGCGATCGGGCACCTGACCGAGGCGCTGGAGCTCGCCCGGCTGATCGGCAACTCGCGGTTCGAGGCGACGGCGATGCAGTTCCTCGGCGCAGCCCAGTGCCTCTCCGGCCGGATCGACACCGGCCGCACCAACCTGCTGCGGTCGCTGGACATGGCCCGCTCGCTCGGCGACCGCTACGCCGAAGTGTTCTCACTGCTCTACCTGACCCGGCTGTACACGGCCGTCGGCGACGAGGCGGCGCTGGCCACCGCCCGCACCGCAGCCGAGCTGAGCCGCCGCCACGGCATGGACCACCACCTCGCCGACTCGCTCACCCTGATCGGCGAGATCCACCTGGCCGAGGGCCGCTCCGGGCCCGCGGTGGCCACGCTGGAGGAGTCGGTGGCGCTCTGGCGCACCCGCGGCTGGCCGTCGTTCCTCGCCGACGCCCTGGACAGCCTCGCCGGCGCCTATGCCGCCGCGGCCCGCCCGGCCGCCTCGTCCGCCGCCCGCGCCGAAGCCGCGCGGCTGCGCACCGCTCCGGACGCGGCGCCCACCGGTGTCGCCGACGCCCGCTGAGGTGTGACCGGCACCGCCTCCGGCGCGTCCGCCCCACCCCCGGGAGTCCGGTACAGTAGAACCCGTCGACAGGCGCGGAGTTCCGCGGCCGGACCGGCACCAATAGCTCAAGTGGCAGAGCAACTGACTCTTAATCAGTGGGTTCGGGGTTCAAGTCCCTGTTGGTGCACAGCACAACCCCGGGTCGGAGGCGTGAGAGCGCTTCCGGCCCGGGGTTTTTCGCGTGCCGGCTCCGGGTTCGCTCCGATGCCGGCCGCGGGCCCGGTCCCCGATCGCCCCGGTGCTGTCCCGGTGGCCGAGGCGCCCGCACGCGGCAGCCACCAGGTGCCGTGCGGCCCGACCGGTCACCCGGTCCGGGGTCCGCCGGCTCCCCTCCGGCCCGCGCACGGGCGCCGTGCCCGCTGGTACGCCGGCGGTACCCTGCCGCTCCGGTGCCGGGCGGACCACGGCGGAGCCGGATCCCGAACGGGCGGAAACCCCTGCAGGCGGCGGAAGGGGGCGGGCACCGCCTCGCAGTCGGTTCCTGGACGTGGACGCGGTCTGCCGGTGAGCCGGCGGCGCGGCGGACGGGGCGCGCAGTGCGCGCCGGCGGCCCGGTCCGGGCGGCGGGTCAGGACCGCCAGGAGCGCACCACGTGCAGCACGACCGCGACCACCGCGAGGATCCCCCACGCCATTCCCTCGGGGGTGGACTCGGCGGCCCATGCGGCGGCCCCGATACTCAGCGCGCCCCACCCCGCAACCTTGCGCGTCCGTACAAGGCGCGTCTCCTGCTTCTCCTTCTCCTCGCCCTTCGGCGCGACCTCCGCCTCCATGCGGGTGGCCAGCGAGTCGGCGAGCTCGCTGTCGAACTCCGGGCCGAGTTCGCGTCCGGTGGAGATCGCGGTGGCGATCTCGGCGCGCAGGTCCTCAGTGCGGGCGGGGGGCGTGGTGGTCATGGAGCCTCACTTCCAGTGGTGGTGCCTGCCGCGGTCGGCCGAAGGCGGACCGTCCAGGCTAGGGGAGACGGCACTTCCCGGCTGGCTGCGGCACGGCCTCGGCGGCTCTGCGCCTGGAGCCGTGACCGGACCCGGCCCTCTCCCCGGCGTCCGTGCTCGCGACGGGCGGGAACGAGGGCGGGTGCCGATGGTGCCGATGGCCGGTCATCGCCGGGCCCGCGCCGGTGCGCTGCAGGCGGGTGCCGCACCCGGGCAGGTGGGGCGGGGCCGCGCCCGCCCGGAGGGGGCGAGCGGTTCTACCGCGGCGCCCGAGCGCGCCGGAACCGAAGGGTTCCGGCCCGGGGCCTTCTGGCCACCGAGGAGGCGGCCGGCCCGGAGCGCGGCGTGCGTCACCGGTCCCATCGGGGGTCGCGTCCGTCGGGCCGGTAGGGCGGCACCGGGCCGTGCGAGCCCCGCCCGGGCCGGCGGGCCTGCTTGCGCAGGTACTTCGATGCCGCGCCGGCGGCCTTGTTGATGTGCCGGTCGTATTTGCCGCCGGTGCGCCTCTTCACCGCATCGGCCGCCGTGTGCAGGTGCCGGTCGGCTTTGTGGGGATCCTTGCGGACGAGCGTGAGGACGCGCCGGAGCAGGCGCTGCAGTTGACCCATCATGTCCACCTCAGACCGGGGTAGCCGTTGCCTCCACGCTACGCGCGCAGGGCGTAACGCGGGCGTAAGCGCGCCCCCGCGCCCGGGGCTTTGCGCCGCTGTTCAGCCCCGGCCGCCATCGGCCGCCGGCGCCTGCAGCGCCGCCCAGATCAGCGGGATCTGCAGCGGGACGCGGCCCCAGGCCAGGGCGCGGTTGCCGAGCGGCCCGGGGATGCGCCCCCGGTCGGCGTCCAGCGCCATCTGCACGTTGGCCGGCCAGACCGCGAGGAGCAGCGCGGCGCTGGCCGGGCCGGCCCAGCGGCGTCCGGCCAGCAGCCCGGCGCCGCAGACGAGTTCGGCCGCGCCGCTCGCGGCGACCAGCGCCTCCGGCGCGGGCAGCCCGCGGGGCACGATCCGGGTGAACGGGCGCGGTGCAGCGAAATGCAGTATCCCCGCCGCCGTGAACAGCGCACCCAGCCCCCGGGGCGCCCACCGCCGCGCGATCTCCGCCCGGGTCCGGGCCGCCGCCTTCCTGGAGTGCCGTGCGCCCATGGTCCCGCCCTTCGGTCCGGTCTGCCCGTCCCGGTGACGCTAGCGGACGTCCGCTGCCGCCCGGAGGCCGCCCCCGGCTGCGAAGCGCCTGATCATCCGGTCGGTCCCTGCCGCGGGCGGGCCCCGCCGGGCGCGTAGGGTTCTCGGCCATGGACCTCACTCTGCGGCAGCTCTCGGTGTTCGCCTCGGTGGCGCGGCGGCTGAGCTTCACCGCTGCCGCCGAGGACCTGCGGGTGTCGCAGTCGTCGCTGAGCCGGACGGTGGCCGACATCGAGCGGGTCCTCGGCGCCCGGATGCTGCTGCGCGATTCGCGCAGTGTCGCCCTCACCGAGGAGGGGCAGGAGCTGCTCGACGTGGCGGAGCACGTCCTGGGCGTGCACCGGGCCGGGATGCGGCGGCTGCAGTGCTTCGTCGACGGCGGAGGCGGAACGGTGACGGTGGCCGCGCTGCCGTCGGCCGCCGCGGTCCTGCTGCCGCCGGTGGTCGTCGCCTTCCGCGAGCGCTGGCCCGGTATCGACGTCGCCGTGCGCGACGGGCTCTCCCGCGCGGTCCTCGCCGACCTCGAACAGGGCCGGGCCGACCTGGCCATCACCGCCTCCGGCGACGGCGCCCCGTGGCTGCAGGGGCTGCCGCTGGTCCACGACCGGTTCGCCGCCGTCGTGCAGCGCGGGCACCCGCTGGCCGAGCGGTCCGCCCTGGCCTGGGCCGACCTGCGCCCGGAGCGGTTCATCGCGCTCGAGTCCGACTCCAGTGTCCGGGCACTCACCGACGCGGCGTTCGCGCGCTCCGGCGGAAGCCCCGGACCCGGCACCGTCGAGGCGACCAGCGTGGCGACCGCCGGCGGGCTCGTCGCCGCCGGCACGGGGGTGACCGCGCTGCCGGCCCTGGTCCGCGCTCTGGTGGGGTTCGCCGCGGTCGAGCACCGGCCGCTCGAGGCGCCGGCGGTGCGGCGGCGGCTCGATGTCATGTGGCCGGTGGACCGGCCGCTGTCCGGCGCCGCGCTGCGCTTCCTCCAGCTCCTCGACGAACTGCGCGCCGGAGCGTTCGACCTGCCCGACGACGTGGCCTGGGCGGCCTGATCCGCCGGCCGGCCCTGCGCTTGGCTTCGGCGCGGGCGCGGCGGGACCGCGCAGCGGGTGCATCGCCCCATGCACTTTCGATGTTGGACGGAGCTCAGCACCGGCACGCATGCTGACCCCAAGCCGCGGCGGGACACGCCCGCCGCGCGGCCGGCGTGGAGGAGGCGCAGTGGAGCGGCAGAGCGCCGAGGGCGGGCGCGCCCGAGCGGAGACGGGCGGCTGGGGCCAGCTTGACGGGCTCAAGGTAGTGGAGTTCGCGCACGTCGTGGCCGGGCCGATGGCCGGGTCGCTGCTGGCGGACATGGGCGCCGACGTCGTGCACGTGGAGCCGCCCGGGGACGGCGATGCGGCCCGCGCCATGGGGCCGGAGCGGGACGGCGTCCGGCTCTGGTTCAAGGTCTCCGGGCGCAACAAGCGCTCGGTCACGCTCGACCTGCGCACGGCGCCGGGACGCGAGGTGGCCGGGGAGCTGGTGGACTGGGCCGACGTCGTGATCGTGACCTTCCGGGCCGCGCGGCTGCGGGAGTGGGGGCTGGACGCGGCCACCGTGCGGGAGCGCAACCCGCGCGCGGTCGTGCTGCAGATCTCCGGATTCGGGGCGACGTCCTCGCTCGCCGACGCTCCGGGGTTCGGGAAGGCGGGGGAGGCGCGCAGCGGCGTCGTCCACCTGACCGGCGAGCCCGGCGGCCCCCCGGTGCACACCGGCTTCTCGCACGGCGACGCGGTGGCCGGCCTGATGGGCTCGCACGCCGTGCTCGCCGCGCTCTACCGCAGGGAGCGCGACCCCGGCGCCGGCGGGGAGTGGATCGACCTGGCCCTCTTCGAGCCGCTGTTCCGGCTGGTCGAGTGGCAGATCATCGCCTACGACCAGCTCGGCGAGGCGCCGTCGCGGCAGGGCAACCGGCTCCCGGTCGCCCCCGCCGCGGTCATCGACACCTATCCCAGCGCGGACGGCGAGTGGATCACGGTCACCTCGGCGACCCGCCGGTCGGTGCTCAACGTCGTGCGCCTCCTCGGGCTGCCCGAGGAGGAGTACGCCACCGTCGAGCAGCAGTCGGCGGGCGCGGCCGAACTCGGCGCCCAGCTGCGCCGCTGGATCGCCGGGCGCGATGCCGAGACCGCCCTGCACGCGCTGGCCGAGGCCGACGTGGTGGCCTCGCGCATCTTCGCGGCCGACGACATCGCCGCTGATCCGGTCTACGCGGAGCGGGGCGACATCGTCACCGTCGACGACCGCCACCTGGGCCCGGTGCGCATGCAGGGGGTGGTGCCGCGCTTCGACGAGCGCCCGGGGCACGTCTGGCGCACGGGCCCGGAACTCGGAGAGGACAACGACCTGGTGTACGGCGACTGGCTGGGGATCCCGCCGGAGCGCCTCGCCGCGCTCCGCGCCGAGGGCGCCATCTGACCCGCCGCCCCGGGCCGGGCGGTCCGCCGTCCATGCCCGGGGCGCATAGCCCTATCGGCTTTCTGTGTTGGACAGGCCGTCCCCCAGATGAGGACACTCGTTCCGCATTCCCTGTGATCTGGGCAACTCGGGCGCGCAGCCCGGACAATCTGGAGGTGTTGGGCGGATGACGGCTGTCCTCGGGCTCTGCACCATCGCGGTCTTCCTGGTGCTGGTGGCGACGAACCGCGTCTCGGTGCTGGCCGCGCTCGTGCTGGTGCCGCTCCCCTTCGCCCTCATCGGCGGTTTCGGCCCCGAGCTCGGCGACCACATCCTGGAGGGCCTCAGCACGGTCGCGCCCACCGGCATCATGATCGCCTTCGCGGTGCTCTACTTCTGCCTGATGATCGAGACCGGGCTGTTCGACCCGGTCATCCGGCTCATCCTGCGCATCGCCCAGGCCGACCCGATGCGGGTGACCGTCGGGACCGCGGTGCTCGCCATGGTGGTCGCGCTGGACGGCGAAGGGGCGTCCACCTTCCTCATCACCGTCACCGCGCTGCTCCCGGTCTATCGGCGGCTGGGCATGAGCCGGCTGCTCCTGGCCGGAGTCGTCGGCCTCGGCGCGGGCGTGATGAACATGATCCCCTGGGGCGGTCCGACGGCGCGCGCCATGGCGGTGCTCGACGCCACCTCCGCCGAGATCTTCACGCCGCTGGTGCCCGCGATGCTGGCCGGCATCGCCTGGGTGCTCGCGTCGGCCTGGTGGCTCGGCCGCAAGGAGCGGGCCCGGCTGGGCCGGCTCGCCCTGGCGGCCCCGGCCCTGGGCGGCACCGCGGAGCCGGCTCCGGCAGACGCCGTCCCCGTAGAGGCCGTACCGGAAGGCTCCGCGGCCGAGGGCGCGGCGGCGGGGGGCGGCGCTGCGGATTCCGGTGCGCCGGCCGCGGGCGGCGCGGAAGCGGGGGAGGGCCGCGCCGAGGGCCTCGGGCCGGCGGGCGGGGTGCGGATGGCCGCCAACCTCCTGCTGACGGTGGTCCTGATCGCGTCCCTCGTCGTCGAGGTGATGCCGCTTCCGGTGCTGTTCGTCATCGCCTTCACCGTCGCGGCCATGGTGAACATGCCGCGGTGGAGCGACCAGCAGGCGTTCCTCGAGCGGCACGGCCGCAGCGTTGTGCTGGTGACCACGATGATCTTCGCCGCCGGCGTCTTCACCGGTGTCCTGACCGGTACCGGGATGATCGAAGGCATGGCCGAGGGCCTGGTGGCGGTCGTGCCCGAGCAGGTGGGCGGGTTCCTGCCGGTGCTCGTCGCGCTCGCCTCGATGCCGCTGAGCCTGGTCTTCACGCCGGACGCGTTCTACTTCGGCGTGCTCCCGGTGCTGGCCGAGAGCGCGTCGCACTTCGGCATCGCCCCGGTGGAGATCGGCCGCGCCGCGATCCTCGGCCAGATGACCACCGGGTTCCCGCTGAGTCCGCTGACGCCGGCGACGTTCATCCTGATCGGGCTGTGCGGGGTCTCGCTCGGCGAGCACCAGCGGTTCCTGTTCCGCTGGGCGTTCGGCACCACCGCGGTGATGACGGCGGCGGCCCTGGCGACGGGCGCCATCAGCGTGGCCTGGTGATCGGCCGGGCCCAGCAGAAGCGGGGCGGAGCCGTACTGCGGCTCCGCCCCGCGCTGTGTCAGAGCCGGCGGCTGGGCCGCCGGGCGCCGGTCAGAGGCCCTCGGTGGTGAACTCGGCGGCGGGCTCCTCGGAGAGCCCGTCGGCGGTGCCGAGGTAGAGGGTGTAGCTGCTGCCGGCCTCCTCCAGGCTGGCGGTGCTCAGCAGGAGGTCGTCGATGCCGTCGCCGTTGACGTCGGCGAAGGTGTCGATGTTCCACCAGCCGCCGCTGGGGTCGTCGATCGTGACGGTCGCCGAGCCGGCGCCGGTCGGGCCGTCCGGGCCGCCGGGCAGGACGGTGAACGCCTTGGTGGAGTGGAACGGGCCGGTGGCTACGGCGGTGTCGGTGTAGCCGTCGCCGTCGGCGTCGCCGGTCGCGACCGAGGAGCCGAAGCCGTCGGCGTCCTCGGCGTCGCCCGGGACGCCCTCGGAGTCGCGGGTGGTGCGCACCGGCTCGGCGCCGGTGTCGAACCCGAGGTAGGCGTCCACTCGGCCGGGGTGCAGCTCGGGGTCGTCGTCACCGGGCGGGTTCTCGTTGTTGGGGATGCCGTGCGCGCCGATCAGCAGGTCGGTCGTGCCGTCGGCGTCGGTGTCGCCGGTGGCGATCGCGTGCCCGGCCGGGGTCTCCACCGGGTCACCGGTGGCGGGACCCGCCTCGGTGGAGGGCAGCACGATGTGCGAGACGGGCGACTCGTCGGCGTTCAGCCGCAGCAGCAGGTCGGCGGAGGCGTCGCTGTCGGCGTCGAACGCCTCGATGCTGCCGTCCTCTGCCTCGGCGGGCAGTTCGAGCGGCTCGGTCGCCGCGGGCGCGCCGGACTCGTCGAACGGGCCGCGGTGGAAGGCCGTCTCGTATTCGCCGACCGGGCTGCCCTGGACGTGGTCGAGGACCGCGACATCGGTGCTGCCGTCGCCGTCCATGTCGGCCACGGCCAGCGAGACGGCGGCCAGCGCCATCGGGTCGTCGTAGCTCAGCCACGGCAGCTCGACCGCTTCGCCGGTGAGCCCGTCCGGACCGCCCCAGGCGACGTAGCCGGTGCCGGCGTCCAGGATCAGGTCGGTGTGGCCGTCGCCGTTGAGGTCGCCGGTGCCGATGGGGTCCAGCGCCGTGTCGTCCTCGCCGCCCTCCGGGATACCCAGGTCGGCGCGGTCCACCACGGAGGAGCGCTCCGGGTCGAGCCCGTCCTCGCCGCCGAGGAGCACGCCCGCGTAGCTGGCGCCCTCGCCGCCGTCGCGGGTACCGGAGACCACGGTGTCGGCGGTGCCGTCACCGTTCACGTCGACCGGCGGGATCGGGGACTCAGCGCCGTCGCCGGGCGCTGCCGCCGGCTGGGCGGGTGCGTCGTTGAATTCGGCGAACGCGATCCCCCCGGTGAGGACGAGGGGGACGGATGCGGCCGCGGCGATTCCGAGTTTGGTCCTGCGGTGAATGGGGTCCTCCAAAGTCGAATCCTTACCGACACAGCATTGGATGCTGGAGATAACGAACCGGTTCACCGAATCTGAGGAGTTTTCGTTTTTTGGGCCCCGTGCAGGACCGGTTTCGCCCCTGGAGTCCGGATCCCCCGCCCTTACGACCGCCGGGCCCGCCCCCTACATCTCCCGGCGTAGGCGGGAGACATCCGGCGGACGATGTGCCGCTGCGGACCGCACTCCTACATTCACGGCATTGCGGACATCCGGCGCTGCACCGCTCCGCGGTCCCGCACTGCATCCCCCTGGAGAACGCTATGGGTAACCCGATCCACCCTCCGGTGCCGCCCCGGCGCCGCCCGAAGCGCGGCATCGCCCGGCGGCTGGCCGTGTGGATCTCGCTCGTGACTGCCGTGCTGCTCACGGCCTGCGCGGGTATCGCCGCCGTCGTCTACACCAGCGCCCACACCAGCACCGCGGACTCACTGGAGTTCGCCACCCCGCTGGCGGTGCCGCCGGTGCTGGAGCCCACAACCGACGCCGAGGGCCGCAAGCGCTTTCCGATGGACATCCAGTCGGGAACATCGGAGCTCCTGCCCGGCGTGTCCACGCCGACCTGGGGTGTCAACGGCGCCTACCTCGGCCCGACGCTGCGGCTGGAGCGCGGCGACGACGTCGCCATGGACGTCACCAACAGCCTGGCCGAGCCCACCACGCTGCACTGGCACGGCATGCGGGTGCCCGCCGCGATGGACGGCGGCCCGCATCAGATGATCGAACCGGGCAAGACCTGGTCGCCGGAGTGGACGGTCGACCAGCCCGCCGCGAGCCTCTGGTACCACCCCCACCTGCACGGCGCCACCGGGCCGCACGTCTACCGCGGCGTCAGCGGCATGATCCTCGTCGACGACGGCGAAGAGCCCGCCTCGCTGCCCTCCGAGTACGGCGTGGACGACTTCCCGCTGATCGTGCAGGACCGCCGGTTCACCCCGGACGGCGAGCTCGACCTGCGGCCCGGTGCGCTCGGCGCTCAGGAACTCTACGGCCTGATGGGCGACACGCTGCTGGTCAACGGCACACACGCGCCCTACCTCGACGTCCCCGCGGGCGCGGTCCGGTTCCGGGTCCTCAACGGGTCCAACGCCCGCTCCTACGACTTCGGCTTCACCGACGACCGGTCCTTCCAGGTCATCGCCACCGACACCGGGATGCTGCGCGAGCCCGCCGAGGTGGACCGGATACCGCTGTCGCCGGGCGAGCGCGCCGAGATCGTCGTTGACTTCGCCGAAGGGGAGGAGGCGCTGCTGCGCAGCTTCCCGCCCCGCAACTCCGGCTCGGGCCTGGAGAACCGCATCGCCGGCGCCGAGGACACCTTCGACGTGCTGGAAGTGCGCGCCGGCGCCGCTCCGGAGACTTCGCCGTCGGTCCCCGGAGAGCTGGTGGACACGGCCGACATCGTGCCCGAGGACGGCGCCACGGTGCGCACCTTCAGCCTTGAGGGGACGAGCACGATCAACGGCGGCGCCATGGACATGGCCCGGATCGACGAAGTGGTGCCGGCCGGCGCCGTCGAGGTCTGGGAGGTGTCCAACCCGTCGGTGGCGCACAGCTTCCACATCCACGACGTCGCGTTCCAGGTCATGGACATCGACGGCGCGCCGCCACCCGCCTACCTGGCCGGGCGCAAGGACACCGTGCAGGTGCCGCCGGGCACCACGGTCCGGCTGGCGGTGCAGTTCGGCGACCACACCGACCCCGAGACGCCGTACATGTACCACTGCCACATGCTCGAACACGAGGACAACGGCATGATGGGCCAGTTCACCGTCGTCGAGCCGGGCACCGAGGACGAGGCGCCGCGCACCATCGACGCCCCCGACGTCCCGGTCCCCGCCGGCGGCCACGGCCACTGACGGTCCGCCGGCCGAGGTCGGTCGCAGCAGCAGAGGGGCCGCACCGCTGGACGGATAGCGGTGCGGCCCCTCGCCGCGGCCGGACCGGCCCTGTCCGGGCCGGAGGCCGAACCTGCGGCCCGGCCCGGTCAGACTCCGGCCGGGGTGTCCTCCGCCGACGCGGCGGCGGCCGCGCGGGCCCGCCGGGCGCGGGACTTGCGCACGGTGGAGACGCCCGCCAGCGCCGCGGCGAGCAGCATCAGCACGTACAGCCCGATCGAGATCGGCGAGCCGACCAGGATCGCCGGGTCGCCCGACGACGCCGCCAGTGCCCGCCGCAGCTCGCTCTCCGCGATCGGCCCGAGCACCACGCCGATCAGCCCCGGCGCCACCGGAACGCCGAAGTGGCGCATCGCGAAGCCGAGCAGCGCCACCGCGAGCAGGATCGCCAGGTGCGCCGTCGAGGCGTTGATCGCATACACCGCCAGCACCGAGAACAGGGTGATGCCGGCGTACAGGTAGGGCCGCGGCAGCTTCAGCAGCTTCGCCCACAGCGGCGCGAACGGCAGGTTGATCGCCAGCAGCAGCACACTGCCGATGAACAGGCTGGCCAGCAGCGTCCACACCAGGTCGGCGTTGCGCTCGAACAGCACCGGGCCCGGCTGCAGTCCGTACTGCTGGAACGCGGCGAGCATGATCGCGGCCGTCGCCGACGTCGGCAGCCCCAGGCCCAGCAGCGGCACCAGGGTGCCGGCCGCGCTGGAGTTGTTGGCCGCTTCCGGGCCGGCGACGCCTTCGATGGCGCCGTGCCCGAACTCGCTCTTGGCCCCGCCGCGCTTCTCGCGGCGCTCCGCCAGCTTGCGCTCCAGGCCCAGGGAAAGGAAGGTCGGGATCTCCGCGCCGCTGCCCGGGATCGGGCCGAAGCCCGAGCCGAGCAGGGTGCCGCGGGCCCACGGGCCGATCGACCTGCGGAGGTCGCGGCGCTTCAGCCACGGCGTGCCCGAGCGGATCGAGCTCAGGTCGGGGGCCGCGTTGCCCCGCGCCAGAACGTAGAGCACCTCGCCGAGCGCCAGCAGGCCCACGGTGACGATGATGATGTCGATGCCGTCCAGCAGCACAGGCAGACCGAAGTCGAACCGGGCGGCCCCGCTCTGGGTATCGATCCCGACCATGCCCACGGCCAGCCCGATCAGCAGCGACGCGATGCCGCGCAGCGCCGACCCGGACACGACGGCGGCCACCGCGACGAAGGAGAACGCGGTCAGCGCGAAGTACTCGCCGGGGCCGAACTGCAGCGCCAGCGCCACCATCGCCGGCGAGAACAGCGCCACGACGAGCGTGCCGATGATGCTCGCGATGAACGAGCCGATGACCGCGGTGCCCAGCGCTTGGGCCGCGCGCCCCTTGAGCGCCATCTTGTGGCCCTCGTACGTCGTCGCGATCGACGACGACTGGCCGGGCGTGTTCAGCAGGATCGAGGTGGTCGAGCCGCCGAACATGCCGCCGTAGTAGACGCCGGCGAACAGGATGAACGCCGCCGTCGGGTCCATCCGGAAGGTGACCGGCAGCAGCAGCGCCACCGCCATCGCCGAGCCCATGCCGGGCAGCACGCCCACGGCGGTGCCGAGCAGCACGCCGACGAACGCCCACATCAGGTTCGCCAGGCTCAGCGCATTGGCGAAGCCGCCGAGCAGGAGGGAGAGGGATTCGATCACGACAGCACCAGCTCCAGAACACCGCCGGGCAGGTTGAGTCCCAGCCCGAGAGAGAAGCCCACCTGCACCGCGGCCGACATGGCCAGGGCGACGGCGGTGTCGCGCACCGGGGAGCGCGCTCCGAACGCGTAGGCGACCGTCCAGAACAGGGCGGCGCCGGACAGCAGCCAGCCGACCGCGGGCAGCACCGCGGCGTGCACCGCGAGCGCCGCGATCACCAGCAGGACCGGCCGCCACGCGGTCGGCACCGCGGGCGCCGGGGCGGTACCGCGCCGCGCTGTGCGGAGGACCACCGCGGCCATGCAGGCGGCCGTCACCAGCAGCAGGGCGCCGACGACCGCGGGCATGGCTGCGGGGCCGGGGGAGGCGGCGTGCGGGGGCGTCTCAATCGTGGCCGCGCCGTAGAGGCAGACCGCGCCGAACGCCGCCGTGATCGCGGGGAAGGACCACGCCTGCCGGCCGGTCCACTCCGTCTCCTCCGGATCCGGGGCCGCGGTACCGGTGCCGCCGCCGGCGGGGGTGTCCTCGGGGGAGCGGGCTTCTGCCGCGCCGTCCGGCTCAGGCGCGGTGGTGCCGCGGGCGGTGCCGGCCGCCGCGCCGTCCTCGGGGGAGGGGGCGGCACCGGACGCGGTCCCCTCCGGGGGCGCCGCTCCGGGGGAGGCGGCGGTTCCGCTGCTGCGTCGGGGGCTCACAGTCCCAGCTCCTCTACGGTCTCCTGGGCCATGGCGACTTCGTCGTCGATGAAGCGCGCGAAGTCCTCACGGTCCTGGTAGGTGTCGGTCCACCGGTTGCGCTCGAGGGTGTCGGCCCACGCCGGCGACTCCCGCAGCTCGGCGGTGAGCTCCTCCAGCCGGGCGGCCTCGGCGTCGGACAGCCCGGGCGGTGCGATGACGCCGCGCCAGTTCGACATCTCCACGTCGTAGCCGGACTCGGTGAGGGTGGGCACGTCCACGCCGTCGATCGGCTCCCCGGAGGAGATGCCGAGCGCGCGCAGCCGGCCGCCGTCGATCTGGTCGGTGAAGTCGCCGAGCGTGCCGAACCCGACCTCGGAGGTGCCGGACAGCAGCGAGGTGAGGACTTCGCCGCCGCCCGCGTAGGGCAGGTAGTTGATGCCGCCGGGGGGCACGTCCATGCCCTCCGCGACGCGCGCCGCGAAGATCTGGTCGACGCCGCCCATCGACCCGCCGGCCACCGGCAGCGTCCCGGCCTCGGACCGCCACGCCTCCGCCAGGTCGTCGAGGTCGGAGTAGGGGGAGTCCGCGGGCACGACGACCACCAGGTACTCCGAGGCCAGCTGCGCGATCGGGGTGGCGTCGTCCATGGTGTGCTGCGACCCGGTGGTCTCCACGGCACCGACCATGCCCAGGCCGGTCATGGTGAGCACGTTGTCCTGGCCGGCGCGGTTCGCGGTCTGGGTCAGGCCGATCGTGCCGCCGGCCCCCTCGGCGTTGTCGACCTCCACGTTGTAGCGGAGGCCCTCCTCGCGCAGGCCGTTCTGCATCTCCCGGGCGAGCATGTCCCACCCGCCGCCGGGCGCGGCCGGCGCGACCAGCAGCAGCTTCTCGGCCGCTCCCGTACCGGACTCGGCGCTGCGCGCCACGTCCGCCACAGCGACGGCGACGAGTGCCAGGGCCGCGGCGCCTCCCGCCGCCCTGGCCAGGGCGCTGGGCAACCTCATCGGAGTTCCTTCCTCGCAATTCCCGGCCCGGTAGGGGTGCAGTGCAGTCCGGGCCACAGGACAGTGTGAGGGTGGACACAGGCGCGGGCCTGCGTTGTTAACGCTGGCGTCATACTGGTCGTATTGGTCGCGGAGCGGGCCTGCGCCGCCCCCTTCCCAGCGGCCGCGCCCCGCTGGGCCGGCCGCCCGCACCGTTCCCCTGGAGTTCCCGTATGGCTGTGCGAGCCCACCGTGGCCGGACCACCCTCACCGGCGAGCTGTTCATCGGCTTCGCCGTGGTGCTGACGCTGGTGCTCGCCGCGACCGGCACGCTGTGGCTGGTCCACTACGACCGGGCCATGGACCGCCACTACACCGCGCGGGTGCTGACCATCGCCCGGTCGGTCGCCCAGATGCCCGAGGTGGCCGAAGCGCTCGGCGGCTCCCACCCGGCCGAGCGGATCGCGCCGCTGGCGGAGCGCCTCACCGCCGAGACCGGCGCCGAGTACATCGTGGTGGCCAGCCCGGAGGGGATCCGGCACTCGCACGTCGACCCGGAGCTGATCGGCCGGCGCGTCTCGACCCCGCCCGGCCCGGCGGCGCACGGCGAGGAGTGGACCGGTGTGGAGACCGGTACCCGCGGCCGCACCATCCGCGCCAAGGTGCCGGTCATGGCGGACAGCATCCGCGACGGCAGCCGGGACGCCACCCAGGACGGTGCCGTGCTCGGCTACGTCTCGGTGGGCCTGCTCGACGCCGACGCCGAATCGGAGGCGGCCGCGGCGCTGCCGCTGATCGGCGGCACCGTCGCCGGAACGCTCGCGCTCGGCGCGGCCGGCGCCTGGCTGCTGTCCCGCCGGGTGCGCGCGAAGACGCACGGCCTGGAGCCCGCCGAGATCACCGCGCTGCTCGAAGGGCGCGAGGCGCTCCTGTACGCGGTGCGCGAAGGCGTTCTCGCGGTGGACGCCGGCGGCCGCGTCGCGCTGGTCAACGAGCCGGCCCGCGCCCTGCTCGGGCTGCCTGCGGAGTGCGAGGGGCTCCCGCTGCGCGGTCTCGGCCTGCCCGAGCGGCTGCTCGACGTGCTGGAGGGCGCCGAAGATGCCGCCGCCGGCAGCACCGCCCCCGCGGGCGGCGGTCACGGCAGCGGCGCCGACACGGTGGTGCTGTCCGGAGCCCGCGTACTCGTCGCCAACCGGATGCCGGTCCGCATCCGCGGCGCCGACGCCGGCGCCGTGGTCACTCTGCGGGACCGCACCGAACTGGACCGGCTCGCCGGCGAACTGGACGGCGTGCGGACCGCCACCCGGGGGCTGCGGGCCCAGACCCACGAATACGCCAATCGGCTGCACACCCTCGCCGGCATGCTGGAGCTCGGCGCGCACGGCGAGGCCCGCGCCTTCCTCGACGACCTCTCCGTCGCCCACGCCCGCACCAGCGGCGACGTTTCGGCGCGCATCGCCGATCCGGCGCTCGCCGCGATCGTGCTCGCCAAGTCGGCGCAGGCGTCCGAGCGCTCGGTCGAACTGCGGCTCTCGCCGATGTCGCGGGTCGCCGAGCCGCTGGCGCCGGAGCTGCGCTCGGACGCAGTCCTCGTGCTCGGCAACCTCGTCGACAACGCGCTGGACTCGGCCGCCGAAGGAGGTCCGGGCGGCTGGGCCGAGGTGTTCGTCCGCGACTACCCCGACGCCGAGGGCCTCCCGCACGGTGTCGTCGAGGTGCGGGTGGTCGACTCCGGGGCCGGGGTCGGCGCCGGGCTGGCCGAGGAGATCTTCGCCTTCGGCTTCACCACGAAGGCGTCCCGCAGCGGTGAGCGGGGGCTCGGCCTGGCGCTCGTCCGGCAGGTCTGCGAGGCTCGCGGCGGCAGCATCAGCATGCTGCCGCCCGATGCGCTCCACGCCGACGCGGCCGAGGGGCCGGCCGCCGACGGCGCAGCCGGCGGCGAATCCGGTGGCGAAGGCGCCGTGTTCACCGCCTATCTGCCCCGCCGGGCGGGCGAGGGCAGTGGTGCCGAGGCCCCGTCGGGCTTCGGACCCGCGGTAGCGGGCGGCCCCGCCCGCCGTGCCGGCGAGGGACACGGGCAGAACACGCCTTGGCGGGAGGAGAGGCCATGACCGGCGAGCCGCCGCCCGGAGCGGCCGAAGCACCGCCCTCCGGCCCGGGCGGCGCGCAGACGCGGGTCCTGGTCGTCGACGACGATGCCCGGGTGGCGCGCAACCACCGGGACCTCGTCGACTCGCTGCCCGGCTTCACCGCGGTCGGCACCGCGCACACCGCGGCCGCGGCCCGCGCCGAGATCGCCCGGCTCCGCCCCGACCTCGTCCTGCTCGACCTCTACCTGCCCGACGCCCCCGGAATGGCGGTGCTGCGGGAGGTCCGCGCGGGGGCGGTGCCGTCCGGCGCGGCGGTGGACTTCCTCGTCATCACTGCGGTGCGCGACCTCGACCAGGTGCGTGCGGCGCTGCACGGCGGCGCCGTCCACTACCTGCTCAAGCCCTTCCCGCTCAGCGCCCTCCGCGATCAGCTGGAGCGGTATGCCGTCGCGCGCCGCCGGCTGCGCGGCTCCGGCGAAGCCACCCAGGGCGAGGTCGACCGCCTGTTCGGCCTGCTGCGCCCCGCTCCGGCCGGTGCTCTGCCCAAGGGCCTCACCGCCGCCACCAGCGCCCTGGTCGCCCAGGCGCTGCGCGAGGCCGACGGTGAGCTCAGCGCCGCCGAAGTCGGCGAACGCACCGGAGTCTCCCGCGTCACGGCCCGCCGCTACCTCGAGCACCTCTGCGGCGACGGCCGGGTCGAGCTGCGGCTCCGCTACGGTTCTGCGGGCCGGCCGGAGCACCGCTACCGGTGGGTGCGCTGAGAGGTCTGCGGAAGCAGGGGAGGCCCGTCCGCAGCGGCGGCGGTCCGGCGGTGCTGCGGATCGGCGCCGCCGGGAAATGCGCTGGCAGGCGGGCCGCGCGCGGTGAAAGGGTCGGCCCATGGCTGACGAAAGCGGACCCGCGCGGCCGGCCGCGGGCGAGGAGCCGGCGGATGCCGAGTTCGACCGGTTGGTGGCGGAGGCGGCCGCCGCTCCGGTCGAGGGGTGGGACTTCTCCTGGTTCGAGGGCAGGGCCACCGAGGAGCGGCCGCCGTGGGGGTACCAGCGGCTGATCCGGGACCGGCTGTCCCGTGCGGACTCGGCCCTCGACCTGCAGACCGGCGGCGGAGAGGTGCTCGCCGGCGCGGCGCCCCTGCCGCGGACCACCGCAGCGACCGAAGGGTGGCCGCCCAACGCCGCGGAGGCAGCCGGCCGGCTGCACCCGCTCGGCGCGGTGGTCGTCATGCATCCGGACGGCGCCCCGCTGCCCTTCCCGGACGGTGCGTTCGACCTGGTGCTGGCCCGCCACCCGGTGAGCGCCGACTGGCCCGAGGCCGCGCGCGTGCTCGCTCCCGGAGGGACGTACCTGTCCCAGGAGGTCGGCCCGGCGAGCGTGTTCGAACTGGTGGAGTACTTCCTCGGGCCGCAGCCGCCCGAGGTGCGCGGCCGGCGCGACCCCGAGCACGCGCGGCAGGCGGCGGAAGCGGCCGGGCTGGAAGTCACCGGCCTGCGCACCGCCGACCTTGCCGTGGAGTTCTTCGACATCGGCGCTGTCGTGCACTTCCTGCGCAAGGTGGTGTGGATGGTTCCCGGCTTCAGCGCGGACGCCTACCGCGGGCCGCTGCGCGCCCTGCACGCGCAGATCGCCCGGGACGGAGCCTTCCGCGCGACCGCCACCCGGTTCCTCATCGAAGCGCGCCGCCCCGGCTGACGCCGTCGCCGGCGTCAGCCGGGGCGGAGGCGGCCCGGTCCCGCTTGTCGGCGGCCGCCACCAGGGACTACGATGCGGACAGGTGACGTTTCGACATTCTGTGCACAGAATGTCGAAACGTTGAAGGGGGCCGAGGCGGAAGGGGGCGGACCATGGGCACCGAGGCCGAAACCCCGGGCGCGCAGGCCCGCCTGAACGGGATCCTCGACGGCGCCTATGCGTGCCTGTCCGCCTACGGCGTGCGCCGCACCACCATGGACGACATCGCCGAGGCCGTGGGCCTGTCCCGCTCGGCGCTCTACTCCTACGTGCGCAGCAAGGACGACGCGTTCCGCAGGCTGGCGCAGCGGTTCCACGACGAGGCGCTCGCCGGCGCCCGCGCTGCCGCCGCGGCTCCCGGGCCGGCCGGCGAGCGCATCCGCGGTGTACTCGGCGCCAAGCTCGGCCTGGTGCTGCGGCTGCGCGGCGACTCGCCGCACACGGCGGAGCTGCTGGACGCCAAGGGGCGCCTGTTCGCCGACATCTGCGCCGACTTCACCGAGCAGGTGCGCGCCCTGCTGGCCGGGCTCTTCACCGAGGCCGGCAGCGCGGCCGACCCCGCCGACGCGGCGGAGATCTGCGTGGCGGTCGTCGTGGGGCTGGAGGACCACCCCGACGCCGAGCGCCTGCTTCCGCCGGCCGCGGAGGCGGTCACCGCGGGCCTGCTCCGGACGCCCTGAGCGGGTTCTGCCCGCCCCGAACCGCGCCATCCCCGCGAAACCCATCAGAGCTCGACGAGAGGAAGACTCCGCACATGGAGTTTGTGACGCTCAACAACGGCCTGTCCATGCCGCAGCTCGGCTTCGGCGTGTGGCAGGTGCCGGACGCCGAGGCGCACACCGCGGTCGCCGAGGCGCTGCGCGTCGGCTACCGCAGCATCGACACCGCGAAGGTGTACGCGAACGAGACCGGGACCGGCCGGGCGATCGCCGAGTCCGGCATCGCGCGCGAGGACCTGTTCGTCACCACCAAGCTGTGGAACGACGAGCACGGCCGCGACGCCGCCCTGCGCGCCTTCGACGCGAGCCTGGAGCGGCTCGGCCTGGAGTACGTGGACCTGTACCTGATCCACTGGCCGGTGCCCTCCCAGGGCACCTACGTCGAGACCTGGAAGGCGCTGGAGGAGATCTACGCCAGCGGCCGCGCGAAGGCCATCGGCGTCTCCAACTTCACCGAGGCCACCCTGGGGCGCCTGCTGGCCGAGGCCGACGTGGTTCCGGCGCTCAACCAGATCGAGCTGCACCCGGACTTCCCGCAGGAGAAGATGCGTTCCCTGCACGCCGAGCACGGCATCGCCACCGAGGCGTGGAGCCCGCTCGGCCAGGGCAAGGGCCTGCTCGACGAGCCCGTGCTCGCCGAGATCGGCCAGGCGCACGGGGCCACCCCGGCGCAGGTGGTGCTCCGCTGGCACCTCCAGGTGGGCAACGTCGCCATCCCCAAGTCGGTGACGCCGTCGCGCATCGCGGAGAACTTCGACGTGTTCGGCTTCGCGCTGAGCGACGCCGAGGTCGCCCGCGTCTCCGCGCTCGACTCCGGCAACCGCCTGGGCCCGGACCCGGACGGGATGTAACCCGCCGCGCGGGCACCGGCCGTGCAGGACACGGACGCGGCCCGCCGGGCCGTTCGCGCCCCTGCCCGGGTTCCGGGCGGGGGCGCTTGCGCGGGCGGCGCGGCGGGGGCCGGCGCTCCGGTGGCCGCAGCCGAAATCCAGTGGATCCGGCGCGGCCGGCGCGCCAGGATGTCCGGATGGGAAGAGCAGCGCTGGGCAGCGCACCAGGGTCCGAAGGGCGGGGCGGTTCCGGAGAGGGCGGGCCGTCCAGGCCCGCTGCGCCGGTCCGCTCCGCCGACGGCACCGCGATCGCCGTGCAGCACTCCGGTTCCGGTCCGCCGCTGGTCCTGGTGCACGGTTCCGGCGGCGGCCTGCACTCCGGCGTTCCGCTGGCCCGCTGCCTGGACGACCGGTTCACCGTGTACCGGCCGGCGCGCCGGGGGTACGCGCCGAGCGGCCCGGCAGGCGCGTCGAAGCGGTTCGCCGACGAAGCGGCCGATCTGCGCGCGGTCATCGGCTCCATCGGCGGCCCGGTGCACCTGGTCGGCCTGTCCTACGGGGCGACCGCCGCCCTGCACGCCGCGGCCGCCGGGATCGAGATCCGGTCACTGGTGCTCTGGGAGCCGCCGCTGTACGCCGCGGGACCGGAGCTCGAACCGGTCCTCGCGGACTACCGGCGGCTGGTGGAACGCGGGGAGCGGGCGCGTTCGGACCGCCTCCTCGCCGAGAAGGTGGCCCGGGTGCCGGCGGCGATGCTGCCGCCCGCGGACGCCGGGACCGGCGTCGGAGGGGCGCCGTCGGACGTGCCGGACGCGCCGGGCTGGATCGGCGACCTGCAGTCGATGGCGGCCGACACCGGGGGTATGGACCGCTGGTCGGCCATCGGCGTCCCGGTCCTGGTCCTGCGCGGCGCCGACACCTGGCAGCCGATGCCCGACGTCCTCGCCCGACTCGCGGCCGCCCTGCCCAACGCCGCCACTGCCGCGATCCCCGGCCAGATGCACTTCGCCCCGTCCCTCGCACCCGAGGCGGTCGCCGCGGAGATCGCGGCGTTCCTCCCCGTCGGCTGACCGGCCGCGGATTCCAGCGGCGGAGCGCGGACGCGTGCTCGCCTTCTCTGGGCTGCCTGATGCGGGGGGGGCAGGTATCGGCGGACTCGCAGTCGCGGGGCGGCCTGGGGGCAATGGCGGCATAACGGACACCGTGACGGGGGCCTTCAAGCACCGGCCAAGCAGAAGAGCTCCTCCCCTAGGGACCCTGCTCGGCGAGCCCGATTCCGCGCCAGTCTGACCTGCATGGCTCACGGCATCACGCTAAGGGCGGCTTGGCCGGCAGTCTTTCCGCTCTGTCCCGCCGTTTCGGGGGCGGCGCGCGGCCAGAGCTTGCGCTGGTCGCGCGGGGCCCGGATGCGACCGAAGGCTCCCGCTCCTCTGCGGCCGGCCAGCTGAGGTTCAGTGCGTCGGACAAGCCAAAGGCGGCGGCGACGGCGAGGGGGCCGGAAGCTCGGCGCGGCGGCCGGGCGCCGGCGGGTCGTGGGGCGGGGCGCACGGGGGCGGCTTAGACCGTAGGCTCCCGCACCTCGGCGGCCGACTGCCCGGTGTTCAGTGCGTCGCAACGGCAAAAGCGGCAGCGACGGCGAGGCTGGCCGGCGCCGCGGGTGGGCGGCCGGGCGGCGGCGGGGCGCGGGGCGGGCGTGACTCGTGTGACTGGTGTGGATAGCGGGACTGCAGGGGTTGCAGGGTCGGCGGCTGGCCGGCCGGGTAAGCGCGGGGGGTTCGCGAACCCTTGGTAACACCCCATCGGCGCCACGACTCCCAACTTTTCGACGGCGGATGCGCGGAAAACCCGGGAGGTGTGAGCGTTCCGCGGCCCAATCTCCGGGCCAGTTTCACTCTGCGTGGCGAAATATCGGACCAAACCGGGCAACGGTCACCGACGGGGCGCCGGTGTCCGGTTCGGGGGCCCACGCGCAGGAGCGCGGCGCGTTCCATTTCGCGGAGTGGCGAGATCACTGCTGTCTCACATCACCCAAAGTGGGGCATCCTGCCGCCGCGGTTGCCGCCTTTTCGCCGACCAGGCCGCAAAAAAGGCGTGTGCGCGGGAATCGGACACCGCGACACTGCGTGACCTCGTACTTGCGCAGGTCGGAGTGGTGCGGAATCGGCTCTGCGTACAGGGTCTGCAGGGGGGGAGGAGGGCGCCCCTTGCCTGGGTGGCGTGCTCAGGACCCCGTCGCAGTGTCTGTTTTCCTGGCATTTGTCCCCCACCTCCGCCACGCGACCAGCCCGCCGCCCGGCCGCCGACCTGAGCCCCTGCCCAGTTTCGCCGTCGCTGCTGCTTTTGCGCCTGTCCGGCGCACTGAACACCGGAAAGCCGGCTACCGAGGAACGGGAGCCTATGGTCTTACCCGCCCCCGCCCCCGCCCCCGCCCCGCGATCAGCAGAGAAACACTGGCCGCACACGAGACCCTGAAGCGGTGGAACAGAGCGGAAAGACTGCCGGCGAAGCCGCCCTTGCTGGTAATGCCTGCATCCCAGCCCGCCGGCTGACCGGTCGGACCGCTACCGCGCGGGCTGTGCGGCGCGGCGGTCGAGGATGGCGAGGACCTGATCGGCCCAGCGGATGTTCTCCTCCTCGAAGAGGCGGCCGCGGTGCAGCGTGAGGTACGGGCCGACGTGGTCGGTGGCGGCCAGGTACTCCTCCTCGGAGCGGCCCTGCAGCAGCCGGTCGCGGATCCGGTCGTAGCGGGCCAGCTTGGCGCGGGCCCGCTCGCGGCGCTCCACGACGGAGGCGCGCACGGCGCCGCCGTCGCCCGCGTCGACCGCCTGGACCTGCACCAGCAGCTCGTCCCGGATCGCCGTCGGGCGGGGCGCGGCCCCGGTGAACTCATACAGGGCGGTCCGGCCCTCCGGGGTCAGCGAGAACACCCGCTTGTTGGGACGGCGCTCCTGCTCCACGGTGCGGGCCGCGATCAGCCCCTCGCCCTCCATCCGGTCCAGCTCGCGGTAGAGCTGCTGCGGGGTTGCGGTCCAGAAGTCGGCGGTCGCGGTGTCGAACCGCTTGGACAGGTCATAGCCTGACGCCTCGCCCTGGAGCAGGGCCGCCATCACCGCGTTGCGCAGAGCCATGCCCCAACGCTATCCCTTCACTCCGGACGGGCCGGGCGCCTGCCGCGCGTTACAGCTCCGCCGCCAGCCGCGTCCCCTGGTCGATCGCGCGCTTGGCGTCGAGCTCGGCCGCCACGTCGGCGCCGCCCACCAGGTGCGCGCGCACTCCCGCCGCAGTCAGCTCCTCGTACAGGCCGCGCCGCGGCTCCTGGCCGGTGCACAGCACCACCGTGTCGACGTCGAGCACGCGCTCCTCGCCGTCGACGGTGATGTGCAGGCCGGCGTCGTCGATCCTCCGGTAGGCGGCGCCGGCGACCATCTCCACGCCGCGGTTGCGCAGCTCCACCCGGTGGATCCAGCCGGTCGTCTTGCCCAGGTCCTTGCCGGGCTTGGAGGTCTTGCGCTGCAGCAGGTGGACCGTGCGCGGCGGCGCGGCCGGCCGCGCCGCGGCGAGTGCGCCCGGACTCCGGTAGCCGGTGTCGACGCCCCAGCGCTCGAAGAACGCGGCCGGGTCCAGGGCCGCGCCGTCGCCGTCGTCCGTGAGGAACTCGGCGACGTCGAAGCCGATGCCGCCGGCGCCGAGGACCGCGACCGTGCGGCCGACCTCGGCGGTGCCGCGCAGTACGTCGGTGTAGCCGACGACGCTGGGGTGGCCGATGCCGTCGATCTCGGGCGTCCGCGGGGTGACGCCGGTGGCGACCACCACGTCGTCGAAGCCTTCGGCTTCCAGCGACTCCGCAGTGGCCTCGGCGCCGAGCCGCACCTGGACGCCGAGCTCCTCCAGCCGCTCGCCGAAATACCGCATCGTCTCGTCGAACTCCTGCTTGCCGGGCACGCGGCGGGCCAGGTTGAGCTGCCCGCCGATGCGGTCGGCAGAGTCCAGCAGCACCACCCGGTGGCCGCGCTCGGCGGCCGAGACGGCGGTGGCCAGCCCGGCCGGCCCGGCCCCCACCACGGCGACCCGGCGCGGCGCTGCCGTAGGCGCGAGCACCAGCTCGGTCTCGTGGCAGGCCCGCGGGTTCACCAGGCAGGAGGTGATCTTGAGGCTGAACGTGTGGTCGAGGCACGCCTGGTTGCAGCCGATGCAGGTGTTGATCGCCCGCGGCCGGCCGGCCTGCGCCTTCGCGATGAACTCCGGGTCGGCGAGGAGCGGCCGCGCCATCGAGACGAGGTCGGCGTCGCCGGCGGCGAGGATCTGCTCGGCTGTCTCCGGGGTGTTGATGCGGTTGCTGGTGACCAGCGGGACGGACACCGCGCCCATCACCGACCGGGTCACCCAGCTGAAGGCACCGCGCGGCACCGACGCCGCGATCGTCGGGATGCGCGCCTCGTGCCAGCCGATGCCGGTGTTGATGACGGTCGCGCCGGCCGCCTCGATCTCCTTGGCGAGCGCGAGCACCTCGGGCAGCTCTGCGCCGCCCGGGACCAGGTCGAGCATTGACAGCCGGTAGATGATCGCGAAGCCCGGCCCGGTGCGCTCGCGGATGCGGCGGACGATCTCCACCGGCAGCCGGCGCCGCGCCTCGGGCGTGCCGCCCCAGGCGTCGGTCCGCTGGTTGGTGGCCGCGGAGGTGAACTCGTTGATGAGGTAGCCCTCCGAGCCCATCACCTCCACGCCGTCGTAGCCGGCCGTGCGGGCGAGCTCGGCCGCATGCACGAAGTCCCCGATGGTCTGCTCGACCTCGTCGGACTCCAGGGCGCGCGGCGTGAGCGTGTTGATGGGCGCGCGCAGCGCGCTGGGGGCGACCAGGCCGCCGTGGTAGGCGTAGCGGCCGAAGTGCAGGATCTGCATGGCGATCCGGCCGCCCTCGCGGTGCACCGCCTCGGTGACCTGCACGTGCTGCTCGGCTTCGGCCTCGGAGGACATCGATGCGCCGCCGTCCCACGGCCGCCCGTCGGCGTTGGGGGCGATGCCGCCGGTGACGATGAGGCCGACCCCGCCGCGGGCGCGCTCGGCGTAGAACGCGGCCATCCGCTCGAAGCCGCCCGGCGCCTCTTCGAGGCCGACGTGCATCGACCCCATGATGGCGCGGTTGGGCAGCGTGAACGGGCCGAGGTCGAGCGGGGTGAACAGGTGCGGATAGCCGTGCGCGGCGGTCATGGGCGTCTCCCGGGGCGCGGTGCGGAGGCGACTAATAGTAACTTTTTTGAATATACAACAATATGCACCTACCGGCTCGGGGTGAGCCGGCCGTGGTCCCCGGGTCCGGGGCCGCAATGCGCCATCTGCCGCGCACACTGTCCGCAGGGCACGGCAGAATGGGCCCATGACCGGCACCGACGCGACCGAGACCGCCACGCCGCTGCGCTCCGCGGCGCCGCGCTGGACCGCGTCCGCGCTCCGCCGCCGCCCCGCCCAGCGGCGCAGCCTGGAGCGGGTGGAGCGGCTGCTGCACGCGTGCGCGGAACTCCTCGACGAGGTCGGCTACCTCCGCCTCACCACGACCGAGACCGCGCGCCGCGCCGGCCTCCCGATCGGTACCCTCTACCAGTTCTTCGCCGACAAGAACGCCCTGGTCAGAGCGCTCGCGGCGCGCAACCTCGAAGTCTACGGCGACCGGGTGGCCGAGGAGCTGGCCGGCGGTGCGCCGCACGCCTGGACCGAGGTCGCCGTCGCCGCGGTCGACGTCTACGTTCGGCTGCGGCGCGCGGTGCCCGGCTTCGGGGTGCTCGCCTTCATCCCGTCCGAACCGGGCGAGGAGTGCGCTCCGGCCCGGCCGGACCGCGATGCGCCGGTCGCCGAGCGCCTGGTCGCGGTGGGGGCCGCGGCGCTCGGGAGGGAACCCGGGCCGGCCGAGCGGCGGCGCCTGCACGTGGCCGTGGAAGCCGCCGACGCCGTCCTCGATCTCGCCTTCCGCACCGACCCCCGCGGGGATCCGCGGACCATCGCCGAGTGCAAGGACCTCGTCCGCGCCTACCTCGGCACGGACCTCCCCGGCTCCGGCCGCTCCTGAACTCCGCGGGCACCCGCCCGCGGCCCCGGCCGCCCTCCCCCGGTGCCTGCGCCGGCATTGGCGAGCATGCGCTCCATGAAGGGGCTCTCATCATCGGCTCACGGACCCCTCATGGTGGGTGCCGAAGATCGTAAGCGGCCCCGGAACCCCAACCCCGGCGGCCGCCTGTAGGAGGAACCGTGAGCCCGAGCATCCTGGCGGCACTCGCCATCGACCTGGCCGCCGTGGCCGTACTGGCCTTCGCCCTGTACTACCGCCGCCACCGCCGGACCGACCTGCTCTTCGCCTACACCGCGCTGAACGCCGGGGTCTTCGCCGTCTGCGTGCTGCTGATGAACCAGCGGGTCGAACTGGCCGTCGGCTTCGGGCTGTTCGGCGTGCTCTCGATCATCCGGCTGCGGTCCGGCGAGATCACCCAGCGCGAAGTCGGCTACTACTTCATCGCGTTGGCGCTCGGCCTGGTCAACGGCATCGGAGCGGCGGCGATGCCGCTCGCCGCGGGGCTGGTCAGCGCCGTGCTGCTGGCCGTCATGTACGCGGCCGACCACCCGCGCGTCGCGGCGCTGTCCGAGCGCCGGGTGGTGGTGCTCGACGTCGTCCACCGCGAAGAGGCCGCGCTCCGCGCCGACCTGGAGCGGCGCCTCGGCCGGCCGGTGCTCGCCGCGATCGTTGACGAGGTCGACTACGTGCGGGAGACCATGGTGGTCGACGTCCGCTGCCGCGCTGCCGCAGTGCCGTCCGGTCCCGGACCGCTGCCGGCCGGCGCCCGGCGCACCCCGGGCGAGCGCCTCCGGACGGCGGTGCGCCGATGAGCACGGCCGCCTCCGGCGGACAGCAGCGGACCGCGCTGCTGCCGGCCATCGGCCTGGACGAGGTTGTGGCGCTCGCCGAGCTGCAGACCCGGGTCGACCGCAAGTACCTCGTGCCGCACCGTGCCGCCCAGTGGCTGGAGCGCCGCCTCGCCGCCGGCGGGGACTGGGCCGAGCTGGAGATCGGCGGCCGCCGGGGCTTCCGCTACAGCTCCACCTACTTCGACACCCCCGACCTGCTCACCTACCGCCAGCACGCGCAGGGCCGGCGGCGGCGCTTCAAGATCCGCACCCGCGGCTACCTCGACTCCGGTACCGCAACCTTCGAGGTGAAGACCGAGGGCGCGCGCAGCACCACCGTCAAGGAGCGCACCGCCCACCCCGCCGACCGGCTCGGCGTGCTCACCCCCGAGGCCGGGGAGTTCCTCGCCGCGGCGCTGGACGAGGCCTACGGCATGGCGCCGCCCGCTGGTCTGGCCCCCTCCGCGGTCACCACCTACCGGCGCCGCACCCTGGTCGACCGGTCCGGCCGCGCCCGCCTCACGCTCGACGACCAGCTCGAGTTCACCGTGGGGCGGGAGCGGGTCGCGGTCCCGCCGGGCTGGGTGCTGGCCGAGTCGAAGTCTGCCGGTCCGGGAACCGGGGCGGACCGGGCGCTGCGTGCGCTCGGTGTGCGCCCGCGCCGGATCAGCAAGTACTGCCTGGCGGTGATGTGCCTCTACCCGGGCACGCGCGGCAACGCGTGGCGCAGCACGCTGGCGGAGATGTTCGCCGGCGCGGAGCCGGAGCGCGCCCCCGTCCCCGGGCCCGCCCACCGCGGCGGGACGGCGCCGGCGGAGCGGACGCAGCCGCTGCGGACCGCCCCGCCGCCTCCGGAGAGCCGCACCGGAGCGCGGACGCCGGGGCGGCTCACCAGGGGCCTGCCTGCGGCGGAGCAGCCGCCCCCGGCGTGCTGCCCTCCGGGGCGGGCGGCGGAAGCGTGAACAGCGGCACGACGACCTCGTCGACGAGCGAGACGAGGTAGTCGTCCGGGATCGGCGGACCGTAGTAGAGGAACCGGTGGCGCACCGCCGCCTGGCCGACTTCGAGCCGGCGCGGCGTCAGCGCCTCCGGCGCCACCTCACCGCGGCGCACCGCGCGTTCGGCGACCGCGCGCACCGAGGCCACCCCCTGCCCGCGCGAGGCGGTGCGGACCTCCGCGGCCAGCTCCTCACTGTCGAGGAGGTCGCTGAGGACGCCGCGCATGGCCTCCCCGAGCGGGCTCTGCAGCAGTTCGGAGAGGCGGCGGAAGAGGGCCAGGAGGTCGCCGCGGAGCGAGCCGGTGTCGGGGATGTCCGCGGCCGCGGGGATACGGGCGTACACGGCGTCCAGCACGAGCCGGGGGCGGTTGGGCCAGCGCCGGTACAGCGACGCCTTGCCGGCCCCCGCCCGCTCGGCGACCCGCTCCATCGTCAGCTTCGCGTAGCCGTGCTCGGCTATCTCGGCGATCACCGCGTCCAGGATCGCGCGGTGCAGCGCCTCCCCGCGGCGCCGCGGCCGCTTCGCGAGCGGCGCCCCGCCCGCTGCCCCAGCCGAGGCCTCGGAGCCTGCGCCGTCCGGCCCGGGCGCGCCGGGCGGGACAGCGGGATCTGGCTGGTCAGCCACTGTGGGGGTCTCCTCTCGATCGGCACTGCGTGCTGGGCCGGGGCGCAGGTCCGGCGCGGCGCACCCGGCCCGCAGGCCGGATCACTCGGCGGGGTACACGCGGCCGGCGTCGCCGTCCACCCGCACCTGCACGCCGTCGGCGAGCACCGCGGTGCCCTTCCCGGTGCCCATGATCGCCGGGATGCCGTACTCCCGCGCCACGATGGCGGCGTGCGAGCCGATGCCGCCGGAGTCCACCACCACTGCGGCGGCCCGCTGGAACAGCGGCGTCCAGGACGGGTTGGTGTAGGGGCAGACGAGGATGTCGCCGCTGCGCATCCTGCCGAAGTCGTCGGCCGAGAGCACGACCCGCACCGGTCCCTGTGCGGTTCCGCCGCAGGCCGGTGTCCCCGCGGCCAGTGCGCCGCCCTCGGCTGCGGGCGCCAGGCCCGCGGTGTGCAGGTCGAGCAGGCGCACCCCGGCCATCTCGGCGCGGCGCGCCGCACGGTGCTGGACCGCGGCGCGCAGCCGGTCCCGCTCCGCGCCGGGCGCGGGCAGCGCGCTGATCGCCTCCACCTCCTCCAGGCGCAGGTGCCAGATGTCGCCGGGTGCGCTGAGGACGCCGTCGGCTGCGAGCCGCGCACCGATCTCCAGCAGCGCGCGGCGGAGGACCGGCTGGACGCGGGTGAAGTGGAAGTGCGTGTCCTCGCGCACCGCGACGCCGGCGCGGACCCGCTCCACCAGCCGCCGCACCCGGTCCCGTCCGCCGGCCCGCAGCAGCGGGTGGGACAGCAGCCGGTCCAGCGCCGCGGCGGCGCGGCCGGTGTCGTGCTGCGGCGGCGCGCTCGCGAGCACCTTGACCAGGCCGAGCGGCACGTGCGGGGCGGCGCCCCAGGAGGGTGTGGAGACGTAGACCGCGCTGGTGGTCTCGCGGTTGCCGTAGGCGCCGAGGAAGCGGGTGAAATCCGCGGCGAAGCCGCGCAGCGCCGCGTCCCGGGCCGCCGGCCCGGCACCGCCGCACCCGCCGCCCGGTTCGCCCCCGGCCGCACCGGTGGAGTCCAGCGCCGCCGCGAGCTCCTCCGGGGAGTGCTCGGCGAAGGCCGCCGACAGCTCCGGGTCGGCGCGGACCTGCCCGGCGAGCCGCTCCAGCTCCCGGTTGGTCTCCTCGGTCTTGGTGACCGCGCCGTAGAGCAGGTCGGCGGAGTCGCGGCGGCGGCCGAGGACGGCGAGGACGATCTGGAGCCGCGCCATCGGCACGATCCAGCTCGGCAGATAGTCGATGCGCAGCGCGGTGACCGTATCGACCAGCTGCAGGGCGCGCCGCGGCAGGCCGCGCAGGCCCGCCCAGTCCAGCGCGGCGAGGTCGGTTGCGGAGAGCTCCGCCAGCCGGCGCTCGAACTCCGCGAACCGCGGGTCCGCGGTCAGCCGGCCGGCCGCGAACCGGCGGCTGCGCCGGAGCGTGCCGGCGATGCGCCGCGGGGTGGCCCGGGTCGGCCGCGGTGAGGGCGGCACGAACGCGGTCACGATGCCGTCCTCTTCGGTGAGGATGTCGGCGAGCGGCGGGAAGTGCATCCCGGCCAGACCGCCGGCCATCGCGCGCACGTGGCCGAGGAGCGCCCCGGTCCAGCTGGAGACGTCCATCGGATAGGGCCGCTCGGTGAACATGTCGAGCAGGGTCGGCCCGACAAGCCGCTGGCGCCGGTTCAGCCGGAGCGGGGGCGGCGGGACGGCCGTCATCGGGCGGGCCTGCAGGATGTGCGGCTCCCCGCCGGCGACCGCCCACTCCACGTCCATCGGCCGGCCGTAGTGCTCGGCGATCCGCACGCCGAGCCGGACCAGCGCGGCGAGGGCCTCCCGCGGCATGCGCGGGGGCGCCGCCGAGCCGCGGACCTCGGCCACACCGCCGCCCTCCACCGGGCGCACCACTACCTCGCCGCGGCCCGGCCGGTGCTGCAGGAGCCGCCCGGACCGGTCGAGGACGTCGTGCTCCGGCGTGACCAGGCCGGACACGACTGCTTCGCCCAGGCCCTGGCCCGCGTCGACGACGACGCGGTCGCGGGCGCCGGTGACCGGGTCGGCCGTGAAGAGCACGCCGGCCCAGTCGGCCGGCGCCATCTTCTGCACGGCCACGGCGATGGCGACGGTGTCGCCGGGGATGCCGATCCGCTCCCGGTAGGCGGTGGCGCGGTCGGTCCACAGCGATCCCCAGCACCGGCGGACCGCGTCCAGCAGTGCGTCGGCGCCGGTCACGTTGAGGAAGGTGTCCTGCTGTCCGGCGAAGGCCGCACCCGGAAGGTCCTCGGCGGTGGCGCTGGAGCGCACCGCAACCGGGCCGCCGCCGAGCGCGGCGTAGGCGGTCCGGATTTCGGTGCGCAGCGGCTCCGGGACCTCGGCGGCGGCGAAACCGGCGCGCAGCCGCTCCGCCGGGATGTCCGCGCCCGGTGCCAGGCCGGCGTGCGCGGCGGCGGCCCGATAGGCGTTCGTGGTGATGGCGAAACCGTCCGGCACCGGAAGCCCGGCGGCGATGAGTTCGCCGAGGTTGGCGGCCTTGCCGCCGACCAGGTCGATGTCGGCGGCGGAGAACGCGCTCAGCGGCGCGACCGCGGTGGCGGCGGGTGCGGTGTCGGTCATCGGAGCTCCTCGCGTTGGTGGGCGGACCGCCGGCCCCGCCGCTGCGGCGGCTGGCCCGCGGGGTCCGCGTGGGGGGTGTCGCGCAGCGGGCGCGACGGAAGCAGCAGGGCGAGTACGAACGCCGCCCCCATCAGGGGTGCGGCCATGCCCAGCAGGGGCGGCAGCGCGGACCCGAACGCCTCGGCGACGGCAGCGCGCTCGCCCGGTGCGAGCCCGTCCAGCACCTCGGCGCCGAGCCGGGCTCCGCCGACGCGCTGCGCCAGGGCGTCCGGCAGCAGGGCGCCGAAGCGCACCGTGAGCAGTGCCCCGAACGCGGCGACACCGGCGCTGGCGCCGATCTGGCGGAGGAAGGTGACGGCCGCGGTCGCCTGTCCGGTGTCGGCCGGACCCGCGGCGTTCTGCGCGGCGAGCACCATGATCTGCATGACCAGGCCGATACCCAGTCCGAGCAGCGCCAGCACCGCGGTGACGTGCAGCGGGTCCGGCTGGGAGCCGAGCTGCGACAGGAGCACCAGGGCGGCCGCGGCAACGGCCGTTCCGGCGATCGGGTAGCCGCGGTACCGCCCGGTGCGGGTGACCAGGCGGCCGGAGACGACCGTGGACACCAGAACGCCGCCCATCAGCGCGGTCACCAGCAGCCCCGCCTCCAGCGCCGACGCGCCCAGTGCGATCTGCAGATAGGCGGGCATGTAGGCGATGGAGCCGAACAGGGCGGCGCCGATCAGGAAGGCGATGGCCGCCGGGATGCCGACGGCGCGGTCGCGCAGCAGCCGAGGCGGCAGCACCGGGTCGGTGGCCCGCCGCGCGCTGGCCAGCCACAGCGCTGCGCCGCCCGCGCACAGCACCGCACCCGCCGCGGGCGGTGCGGCGCCGGTGCGCGGCGGAGG
>NZ_BAAGXT010000054.1:0-37842 GCF_054779695.1 Nocardiopsis coralliicola
TGTGAGGGGTGGAGCTGACCGGTACTAATAGGCCGAGGGCTTGTCCACCGCGGATGCTGGGTGCTCGCGCACACTGATTGATTTTCTTGCCCCGCTTTTTGTGTGGGGTGGGGGGGTTGGTTCCCGTTGGTTGGGAAGATCCATTGGACCCGTTTTTTGCGGGTGGGTGGGTGTTTCTGGCTGTGCGGGGTCTGTGAATCGTTGTTTGTGCGTGGTGGTTATGGCGGGAAGGCTACACTCGGTCCCATTCCGAACCCGGTCGTTACGTTTCCCAGCGCTGATGGTACTGCCTCCATGGTGGGGGTGGGAGAGTAGGTCGCTGCCACGCCTTTTTGTGGTGGGGAGGGGTTGGAGGGCTTTTGGTTCTCTGGCTCCTCCCTTCTTTTTTGCCCACACTTGTGAACATGTGAAATCCTGTCTCTGGAAATAGGGAAATGGCGGCCCGCCGCCTTCCTCCGAGGCGGTTTCGCGTTCCGCTGCGGTGGCGAGAGACAGCGCAATGTCCGTCCCCGGGTAGATTGCTCAGGCCGGTCGCGATCCCGCTGCCGGTTTCGGCGGGAAGAGGGGGAGCATGTCCTCGCAAGGCTCAGCCCGGCTGCTGGAGCTGCTCTCCCTGCTGCAGAGCCGCCGGGAACGGACGGGGCCGGAACTGGCCGAGCGGCTCGGCGTGACCGACCGCACGGTGCGCCGCGACATCCAGCGGCTGCGCGAACTCGGCTACCCCGTCGATGCCGCCCCCGGCCTGGCCGGCGGATACCAGCTCGGCATCGGCAGCCGGCTCCCTCCCCTGCTGCTCGACGACGCTGAGGCGGTCGCGGTCGCGGTCGGGCTCCGGACTGGTGCGGCCGGAGCGCTCCCCGCAGTGGAAGAGGTCTCTGCGCGGGCCCTGGCAAAGATCGAGCAGGTGCTCCCCTCCCATGTGCGGCGCAGGGTCGACGCGATCAGTACGCAGACCGACTCGGTCGCCCGGATCGAGCCGGAGATCGACGCGCAGTGCCTCACCGTCGCTGCCGGGTGCTGCCGCGACGCGGAGCGGATGCGTTTCGGGTACCGCGACCACGGCGGTGCCCTCACCCGCCGGCATGTGGAGCCCAACCGCATCGTGCACGCCTTCGGCCGGTGGTATCTGCTGGCCTGGGACACCGACCGCGTTGACTGGCGCGTGTTCCGGCTGGATCGGATGTCGGAACCCCGTGGGACCGGATCCCGGGGCCCGCGGCGCGCACCACCGGAAGATCCGGCCGACTACGTACTGCGCTCCATCACCACCTCGGCGCACGCCATCACGGCGCGGGTACGGCTGGAGATGCCTGCGGACGAGGCGGTGGAGCTCCTCTCCCCCGTGTACGGGGTCATCACGCCGATCGACGAGAAGAGCTGCCGTTTCGCGGCCGGCGGCAGCGACCTGGCGTCGGTCGCAGTGGGTCTGCTCTACATCGGGCGGGACTTCACCGTGGAAGACCCTCCAGAGCTGGCCGGCCACCTGCGCGCTCTGCGCGGGCGGATCGACCGGGCAATCCCGGACCCCTAGCCGGCGAGCCCCGGTGCTGCGCTCGGGCTCCCCAATGTCGACATAGAGATCTGTCCGTAAAGGGCTTTCGAGTCAGCCCGAATCCACGGGGACTGGTGCCCGCGGAACGGCACAGCGGGCGGCGTGCACGCACACCGCAATGGCCGCGCGGCGGCCGCGGCCGCGCGGGCGGTGCCGCCGACACTCCGCCGACGGCGGTGCGCCGACTGGAGCGCAGGACGCTCCCCCGCAGCGGAGAGCCGCGGTGGGCAGGGCGTCCGGCGGAGGAGGGGACGCTACTCGTCGTCGTCCACGGGAGTCGGAGGGTCCATCAGCTGCCGCACCAGGGCGAGGAACTCTTCGTCGCTCATCGTGGCCCAGTCAACGCGCTCGTTCATGCTGAGCGGTTTCCCCGCCTTCAAGATCGATAAGCGTGATTAGCCGGATGTGGTCGCGCAGACTTCTCCGGAACGAGGGCGCTGCGGCGGCGGAGCCGGCCGGGGGCGCGGGCGGGCCCGCGGGCGGCTCCGGATCAGAACCGGCGATGCACCGCGGAGCGGCATTCCGGGCAGCGGCACCGCTTGTTGTATCCGGTGACGGTGCCGTGCGGCAAGTCCGGGTCGCGCTCCGCGGCGAGCGTGGCGTCCAGCTGGTCGCCGAATGCGCCCAGGATCCGCGCGGCCGCGAAGACGTGCCGCGGCGAGGTGCCGAGCGCATGCGCGGCGTCGTCGATGTGCTCCCCTTTGCGCAGCTTGGCGATCAGGCGCGAACGGAGGGACGGAGGGAACTCCTCCTCGGCATTCGCGATCAGCTGCTCGGCATCATCGATGGGGTGGCTCATGAACGTCCTTAACGTGCGGGCAGGAGCACCCCTCGGGGTGCCCTTCGCGAGCATGCTACGCGGTTGGCGGGGCCCAGGGCCCCGCAATGCCGCTGCAGCGGTCAACCGGCCTCTCCGGCAGGGGCGGGGGGTGCGGTCGTGCGCAGCGGGGAGCCGGAGCGCGGTGGGGATTCCGCGCTGCAGGTCCGCGGGCGCGCAGCGTGCGGAACCGCCGGAAATCCGGTGCTGCGCCGGGAAGCAATCCGGAAGAGACGGTTGATTTCTAGGAATTCCGTGGCTCACGCTAGTGGTACAGGTTCGCCGGCATACCCCCGCTCGACGTCCCCGCTCGATCCACGAGAACGGTGTCCCCCGTGTACGGATCAGTGCTATGACCAGTCCCACCGTCCGCCGCCGACGACTCAGCGCCGAACTGCGCCGGCGGCGCGTGCAAGCGGGTATGACCCTCAGCGACGTTGCCGAGGTGCTCGAATGGTCGCCGGCGAAGCTCGGCCATATCGAGACGGGCATTCGGAAATGGCCGTCGGTCACCGAGGTTTCCGCCCTGCTGCAGTTGTACGGGGTCACCGGCGGCCAGCGCGAAGCGGTGCTCACTCTGGTCCGGGAATCGCGGCTGCGGCCCTGGTGGACCGAGTACGAGGACGTTCTCTCCTCCGCCTACGTGGGAAATGAGGCGGGCGCCGCGGCGATCGACTCCTACGGTGGCATCGTCATCCCGGACCTCCTGCAGGCTCCGGAGTACACCGCGCTCCTCGGGCGCAGCCGCGGCCTTGGCGCGTCGGCGGTGGAGCGCATGGTCGCCGCCTATCTCAAGCGCCAGGAGATCCTCGACCGGGACGGGCTCGTCCGCTACCAGGCCATGATCGAGGAGGACGCGCTCCGCCGCGTCTCCTCCGACGCCGACCTCCTCCACCTCCAGCTGCGCCGGATCATCGACCTGGTGCGCACCGACCGCCGGGTCACCGTCCGCCTGCTGACCACCGACGCCGGTCCGCACCCGGGCGCGTGCGGACCGTTCACCCTGCTGGAGTTCGACGACGACGAGCCGTCGCTCGGCTTCGTGGAGGCGCCGCAGGGCGGCGCGATCGTCGAAAGCGGCGACGAGGTCGAAGCGTGCCGGAACGTGTGGTCGGAGCTCACCCGCCGCGCGCTCACGCCGGAGGAGAGCATGACCAATCTCAAGCGGCTTTCGCTGCTCACCTGAGCGCGGATCCGGGCGGGACTTCGGGGAAACGCGCGGCAGAGAAGCGCAAAATCGGCTTTCTGCGCCGGGTGGGGCGCATGGGGCTGGCACGGCGCGTCCGAGGAGCAGTGCGGGGGGTTGCTAGTCTGCAGGGAGACAACCCCATAAAGTGCTCTACTGACGCCTTCCGCTCGGTGGTCCGCCGTCCGAGCTTTGCGTCCTACCACCTGAAGTTGTCCGTGATCGAAGAAGGGGTCCACGCCGTGAAGAAGATCATCGTGCTGGTGCTAGTGGCCCTCGGCGCGTTTGCCGTCTACCGGAAGATCCAGGCCGACCGCGCCGAGCTCGACCTGTGGACGGAAGCTACCGCCGCGAGCGAGAACTAGCCTGCCGCAGACCGGTCAGCCACGGCACCGAGCGTGTCGGTGGCTGTCGGCTGTGCAGTCCGGCTGTACCGGCCGGCGGCCACTGCGGCATCCGAACCCGGTATGCTTACCCCGTCCGGGGCCATAGCTCAGCTGGCAGAGCGCTGGTTTTGCATACCAGAGGTCAGGGGTTCGACTCCCCTTGGCTCCACCACACAGCAAGGCGAACGAGTGGCGGCCGCCCTCCCACGGGAGGGGGGGCGCCCCCCCTCCGGGGGGGGGGCGGCCGCCACTCGTTGGTGTATCCGGGGGCGACGGCTGGGCCCGGACGGTGCGGCGCGGTGGTGCGGGTTGGTCGGCGAGCGGTGCTTCTACTCGGGGGTGGAGACCTGGTCGGCGGCCGTGCCGTGGGTCGCGTGGAGGGCGTCCATCAGATGGGACCAGGACGGGGGCAGCGTGTACTGGAGCTCGCGCGCGGCAGCGGCCCTGTCCGCGTCGGCGGGGCAGTGGCGGGCGCCCCACTGGCCGATGGCGGCGAGGACCGGAACGAGGTCCACGCCCTTCGCGGTGAGGCTGTAGCGGGACTTCTGCTTGTGCGCGGGGTCGCTCCCGCGGACCAGGATGCCGGCGGAGGCGAGCCGGTCCAGGCGGTCGGCGAGGATGCTGGTGGTGATCCCCTCCTCGGAGCCGCGGAGCAGCTCCCGGAAGTGCCGGCGGTCGGCGAAGATGATGTCGCGCAGGATCAGCAGGGTCCAGCGGTCGCCGAAGAGCTCGATCGCCAGGTTGATGGGACAGCCTGAGCGGTCGGTGATGGCCATTGCTTCCTCCTTGCGGAGCTGCGGAGCTGCGGAACTGCGGAGCGCGGGGCCTGCTCCCACTCGGAAGGGCCCCTGCGCCCGTTCAGGACGGCTGCTGCGCAGCGCGGCCGGCGTAGTGGCCGGCTTCTTCGGCGACGAGATCGGCCACCTCCTCCGGGGCGGAGAGCATCGGCCAGTGGCCCGAGGCGATATGCCGTTTCCGCCAGGCTGCTGCACCGCGCGCGGCCGCCGGTGCACTGCGCCAGGCGGCCTCCTCCCCTTCCGGCGACAGCGCGACGTAAGTCGCGGGCTGCGCAGCGACCGGGGCGCCCATCCGGGCCGGGTCGGTCACTGTCCGACCGGGATGGGAGGTGAACCCGTCCGCCAGGACGTCGAGGTCCTGTTCGCTCAGGCCGGGCTCACCGGCGAGCATCGCGCGCTGCGGAGGCAGCCACAGGGTTCCGGCGGCGGCGATGTCCGCCTGCTCCTGCGCCCGGTCCTCCGCCGACGCGCCCCAATCGTCCAGGAGGCAGCGTCCGTCCGCGGGCAGGAACCCGCCGAAGTGGACCAAGCCGGCGACCTTGCCGCCGGCCCGGTCGGCGACCTGTCCCGCCACCGTCGAGGAGTAGGAGTGCGCCACCAGTACGACGGGCCCCGCGGCTCTGCCGACGTGGGCGAGGAGCTGCCCTACGTGGTCCTCCAGCCGGACCGCTGCGGCGTCCGCGGGCGCCGTGCCGGCGGCGAGCCCGTCCAGCGTCACCGCCTCGGCGCGGATACCGCGGGCGGTCAGCCGCTCCGCGGTCGGCTCCCAGATCCACGCGCCCATCCAGGCGCCCGGAACCAGCACCGCGGTCATGTGCGGAGCGGTCATCGCTCACCCCAACTGATCTCGTTTCTAGGACAGTTCGAGGATGGCGATTCCGATTGCGAAAGTCAATCGGTTCTGCCTCCGGGTGTGCGGCCGGAGGCCGGGTCAGGAAGAGGTGATGGACTTCTTGCTGAGGGGCTCGGCGATGTCCTCAAGGGAGCGGCGGGCGGCCTCGATCCCGAGGAGGAGCTGGACGAGGCCCGCGCCGATCATGAGAGCGGCGCCGATGTAGTAGCCCAGGGCCACCGAGGCCGGGTTGCCCGACTCGATCAGGGCGCCGAAGAGGGTCGGGCCCACGATGCCGCCCAGGGCGGTGCCGACCGAGTAGAAGAGGGCGATGGCCTGGGGGCGCGTCTCCATCGGGAAGACCTCGCTCACGGTGAGGTAGGCCGAGCTGGCGCCGGCGGAGGCGAAGAAGAACACCGCGCACCAGCACAGGGTCAGGGTGACCGCGTCCAGCAGCCCCGCCTGGAAGAGCGCGCCGGTGGCCACCAGCAGGCACCCGGAGCCGATGTAGGTCCCCGAGATCAGCGGTTTCCGGCCGACCGAGTCGAACAGTGGCCCGAGCAGGACGGGGCCGAGGAAGTTGCCCAGCGCCAGCGGGATGATGAAGAGCGGGGCGGTGTCCGAGCCCACGCCGAAGAAGGCCGTCAGTACCAGGGCCTGGGTGAAGAACACCGCGTTGTAGAGGAACGCCTGGCCCGCGAAGAGGCACAGCCCCACCAGGGTCCGGCGCGGGTAGGTGACCGCGATCGTGCGGGCCACTTCCCGCAGCAGCGTGGTGCTGCGCTGCTCCAGGGTGAGCGTGCCGTGCGGTACGGGCAGGCGGTCCCGGTGGGTATCGCGCTCGACAGCGTCCTCGATCGCGCCCACCACCTGCTCGGCCTCCTCGGTGCGGCCGTGGATCACCAGCCACCGCGGGCTCTCCGGGACGATTCGGCGCACGATGAGGATGATGATGCCGAGCGCCCCGCCCAGGGCGAAGAGCAGTCGCCAGCCGATCCATTCCGGGAGCAGGTCGGGGTTGAGCAGCGGGTAGGCCAGTGCGGCGCCCGCGGCCGCGCCGAGCCAGTAGGAGCCGTTGACCATCAGGGAGATCCGGCCGCGCAGCCGGGCCGGGACCATCTCGTCGATGGCGGAGTTGATCGCCGCGTATTCGCCGCCGATGCCGAAGCCGGTGAAGAAGCGGCAGAAGAAGAACCACAGCGCCGACCCGGAGAAGGCGGTCAGGAGTGTCGCCGCGAGATACACGCCGAGGGTGACCAGGAAGATCTTGCGGCGCCCGTACTTCTCGGTCAGGTGCCCGAAATAGAGCGATCCGAGGCAGGCGCCCACCACATAGACCGAGGCCGCCATGCCCACCTGGCCCTCGGTGATGCCCAGGCCGCTCCCCGGCTCGGTGATCCGGGAGCCGATCGCACCCACGATGGTGACTTCGAGGCCGTCGAGGATCCACACGCTGCCCAGGCCGACCAGGATGAGCCAGTGCCAGCGGCTCCACGGGAGGCGGTCGAGGCGGGCGGGGATATCCGTGGTGGCCTTCATTCCCCCTCCGTCACCGTGCGGAGGGTCCGCATAACGCCGGTTGGGGACATCCGGCCGAGGGCTTTGCCGCAGGTCGGACCGGGGGCGATGAGAATGGTCGGTGGCTGACGTCATTGTCTGGGCGGGGCTCAGGGCGGGCCCGCTGAGGAGGACACCATGATCACCACCGACATGTTGGCCGGGTCGCCGTGCTGGCTCGACCTGGGGGCGCCGGATGTGCCGGCGGCCGCGGCCTTCTACACCGCGGTTTTCGGCTGGGATACGTTCGACCCGATGGGCGGCGGCGAATACCTGCTCTTCCAGAAAGATGGGCGGGTGGCTGCGGCGGTCGGCGGGCTCGACGAGGGCGCCCGGTCGGCGTGGACCGTGTACTACGCCGTCGACGACACCGACGCAGTGGCGGCGGCCGTCGCCGGTTCCGGCGGGCGCGTGCGCACCGAGCCCGGCGACATCCCCGGGGTCGGCCGGTTCGCCCAGCTCAGCGACCCGAAGGGCGGCCAGTTCGCGGTCATCCACTCCGCGGACAACTCCGCCTTCGGCGCGGTCGACGAGCCGGACACCTTCGGCTGGGCCGAGCTGTGGACTCCGGACGCCGGGGGCGCGAAGGCGTTCTACAGCTCGGTGCTCGGCTGGGAGTACACCGATATGCCGATGCCCGCAGAAGGGGGCGGCACCTACACGCTGATCCGGCCGGGCGGCACCGGCGACGACCGCAACCAGGGCGGCCTGATGCAGGTCGGCGCCGACGAGTTGGCGCCCTCGGGTGGCGCGGCCGACTGGCACCCGGTCTTCTACACCGCCGACTGCGACGCGGCGGTCGACCGGGTGCGCGGCGCCGGCGGCACCGTCTACATGGGCCCCGACGACGCGCCCGGGGTCGGCCGTATCGCCGCCTGCTCGGACCCGGCGCACGCCGCCTTCGTGCTGCTGACCCCCTCGCCGAACTGACCGCGCCGCCGTGGCGGTCCGCCGCCCCGGCCCGGGGCGGCGGACCGTTCAGCGCGCCGACCGCTCAGCGGCGCCGTCCGGATCCCCGGCGCCGGGTTCGGCCGCGCGCGCCTCATCCCGCTCCAGGTCGCGGAGGAACTTCTTGGCGAAGACGGCCGCGGCGAGCAGGTTCTGCGTCTTCCCGTAGACCACCGCGGGCACGATGGCCAGCGGATTGAAGTAGGTCGCGGCCAGTGCGGGGGCGATGGCCGCGTTCTCCACCCCCACCTCGTAGCTGGCTGCGATGCGCTGGCGGCGGTTGAAGCCCAGGAGCTTCGGCGCGTAGTAGCCCAGGGAGAGCCCCAGCACCCCCTGCACGATGCAGGCCGCCAGTACCGCGGGCAGCACGGCGAGGTTGCCGAGGATGGTCTCGGCTCCCTTGGAGAGCGTGCCCATCAGCACGAGGGCGAGCGAGACCACGGCGATCGGGGCGAGGAGCGGTTTGATCCGCGCGACCGCGCGCGGGAACAGAGCGCCGGCGAGGCTCGCCAGCACCACCGGCGCCAGCACGTAGCCGGCGAGGTCGAGGAACATCCCGACGGTGTCGACGCTGGTCTCCCCGCCGACGAACAGGCGGATCAGCAGCGGCTGCAGGAACGGCGCCACGAGGACGTTGATCGCCGTGGCCGACACCGAGAGCGCCAGGTCGCCCCTGCTGATGAGGGTGAGGCTGTTGGAGGCGGCTCCCGGGGGCGAGGTGCACAGCAGCATCATGCCGATTGCGAGCGGGGTCGCCGTCTCTTCGGGCAGGAAGGCGCGGAAGGCCACGAACGAGACGCAGAATCCGGTCAGCGGCATGATCAGCCAGCGCACCACCACGACCAGCGAGACGACACGGGCGTTGCGCACCACGTCCTTCCAGTCCTCCACCGTGATCTGCACGCCCATGACGGCGAGGGTCACCATCAGCACCGTTGTGAAGTGGGTGCCGAAGAAGGAGGTGCCCACGGTGGGATGGAACGCGAAGCCGAAGACCATGCCGAGCAGGAGCAGCGTCGCCGACGATGCGCCGACGTAGGCGCAGATCCGGAGCCACGCCGGCTGGCCGCCGGGCCGACCGCGCTCCTGGGCGAACGCCCGGTAGCCGAGGGCGAGGCCGGCGGACCAGAGCAGCACCAGTGCGGCCGCGGCCCAGGGGCGCTCGGCGAGCGCCATCCCGGTGAAGCCGGATGCGGCCAGCGGGATCAGTGCCCCGGCGATCAGCAGGGCGCTGGAGCCCGCCCGCAGCAGGGGGTGCGGAGTCATGGACGGCCGCCTTTCGCGGTCGGGCACAGACGAGTGCCGCATGCGTCTGGGTGCTGGGCGCGCCAGGCCCGGTGGCAACGGGTCGAGTCGGCAGCGCCTTGTGTTCGAATAACGAAACTTGCCTGCGTTACGCGAATCACATCACCACCTCTCCGGATGGCTGTCAAGAGTGCATGCGCAACCGAAAATCCAGGAGTGAGCTGGTATGGAGTGCGTGCTCGCGAGGGGGTCCAGGGGCGTTGACAGGCTGAGTGGGGAGCTCGTACGGTGCCGAACAAGGCGAATGTAATTCGCTAAGCGAAACATGGAGTGGGGGCCACGGTGAACGACCCGATCCGAGCGGCGATCGTCGGCGGAGGGATCGGCGGCCTGGCCGCCGCGCACGCTCTGACCGCCCAGGGCATCGCCGTCACGGTCTACGAACAGGCGCCGGCGCTCGGCGAGGTCGGCGCAGGCGTCCTGATGACCCCGAACAGCCTGCGGCATCTGACGCGGATGGGCTTCGGCGCGGACCTGGCACGGCTCGGCGGACGGGTGGGCGAGGGCTCGCGCTACTGCCGGGCCGACGGCACTGAGGTGGGTGCGATCCGCACGGCCGACAGCGAGGGGGCGCACGGCGTCATCGGCATGCACCGCGCCGATCTCCTGGGCCTGCTGGCCGACGCGCTTCCCGAAGGGACCGTGCGCACCGGCGCCCGCTGCACCGGTGCCACCCAATCCGGCGCGACCGTGCGCCTGGACTTCGCCGGCGGCGCCACAGCGGAGGCCGACGCCGTCATCGCCGCCGACGGAATCCATTCGGTGCTGCAGGGCAGCGTGGCCGCCCCGGCGGCACCGGTCTACTCCGGCCACGTGGCCTACCGCGGCCTGATCCGCGCTGCCGACGTCCCCGAGATTCCAGACGGCGTGCAGATGGTCTGGATGGGCGACCGGAAGCACTTCATGGTCTACCCGGTGCGCGGCGGCGAGCTGATCAACTACGTCGGCTTCCTGCCGCGCGGCGAAGCCGTCGCGGAGAGCTGGTCGGGCGCCGGCGACCCCGGTGAGCTGCGCGCGGCGTTCAGCGGATGGGACCCCATGGTCACCGCGCTCCTCGACCGTGTCGAACAGACCTACTGGTGGGGCCTGTTCGACCGCCCGCCGCTGGCGCGGTGGACCGCGGGGCGGATCACGCTCCTCGGCGACGCGGCGCATCCGATGCTGCCCCACCTGGGCCAGGGCGCCAATCAGGCGATTGAAGACGGCGTCGCCCTCGGGGTCCTTCTCGGGGCCTGCCGGCGCGGCACGGCGCCCCGGGCCCTCGCCGCCTATGAGAAGCTCCGCCTGCCGCGGACCTCCCAGGTGCAGGAGGGCGCCCGCGCGAACGGCCGGCGGTACGACTCCCAGTACGCGGACCTGCGCGAGCGCGATGCCGAGATCGCCGACGCGGGCACGCTCCGCGCCTGGCTCTACGATCACGACGTGGCCGCCGATGCGCTCCGGGCGGCTGCGGCCTGAGGACATCCGCTCCGGTTTGACGGACCGCCGGTAGGTTTCGTATAACGAAACTGTGGCTGCAGATCGAAATGAACCCGGGCCGGCGTCCGAGCCGGCTGCCTCCGCACAGCGCCGCCCCGAGGGCATGGCCGGACTGGCCAAGGGCCTGTCGATCATCGAGGCGTTCACTGCCGAGCGGCCCAGCATGACGGTCACCGAGGCATCCCGGGCCGCTGCACTCACCCCAGCGGCGGCCCGGCGCTGCCTGCTCACCCTCAGTGAGCTGGGCTACCTCCGCCAGGACGGCAGCACCTTCCGCCCCACGCCGAGGATGATGCGGCTCGGCGCGTCCTACCTGGAGGCGGACGACCTCCCCACGCTGGCGCAGAGCTTCATCCTCGCCGCACGCGACGGACTGGCGGAGTCGGTCTCGGTCGCCGTCTACTCCGGCGGCTCGGCGGTCATCGTGGCCCGCGCCGAGGTGCAGCGGATCGTCTCCACCGGCGTCCGCCTGGGCGCGCAGCTCCCCGCCTACGCCTCGGCTTCCGGGCGCGTCCTCCTCGCCGGCCTGTCCGACGGCGACATCGACGCCTACCTCGCCTCCTGCGCCCCCGTGCGGACCACCCCGAATACGGTGGTCACCATCGCGGAGATCCGCAGCCGCATCGAACTGGCCCGCGAGGAAGGCGCCGCGTTCACGAACGAGGAGCTGGAGCTCGGCGTCCGCTCGATGGCCGTCCCCATCCGCGACGCCTCCGGGCGCACCCGGGCCGCGATGACCGCGAGCACCTTCAGCGCCCGCGCCTCGATCGACGAGATGCGGACGTCCTTCCTCCCCGTCCTGCGGGAGCAGGCCGCCGAACTGGGGCGGCTGCTCTGATCGGGGCCGGTGCCCGCAGGGCCGCTGCGGCGGGGGTTCGGCGGATAGTCTGGGATTCAGGGTCGCCTCAGGGGGTTCCCCGATAGCCCGGGGGCGGGCCGGCTTGATGGGCTGGGAGGGTCGGCCGTACGAGTCCGCCGGTGCGGTCGGCCAGGAGCGCGGGGAGGAGTGAGCGTGGTAGTGCATGACCCGGTTCCGCGGCCTGGAGGCCGCGACGGTTCGCAGGTTCCGCAGGTCCGGCTGACACACGCGGACCGCGATGCCGCCGCCGAGCGCCTCCAGCAGGCGTTTGCCGACGGGCGCCTCGACGAAGACGAGTTCGACGAGCGGCTTTCCACCGCGATGTCCGCCAAGTTCCCGGCAGAGCTGGAGCCGCTGCTCACCGACATCACCCCGGCCGCGCAGCAGCCGGGCCCGTTCGGCAGCCCGTTCACCGCCGCCCCCTCCGCCGAGAAGCCGCCGGACGGTTCGGAGCGGCTGTGGAGCGCCGCCGCGCACGCCTCCGGCTACTTCCTGCTGCCGGTCGGCCCGCTGCTGGTGCTCCTGCTGCAGGGCAACGCGTCGCCGTTCGTGCGCCGGCACGCGATGGAGGCACTCAACTACCAGCTCACCGTCGTGATCGGCTCGATCGTGGGGTTTGCGCTGTTCTTCCTCATCCTGCCGATGCTCGGTGCGCTCCTGCTGCTGCTCGGCTGGCTCATCATGCCGGCCATCGCGGGCGTCGTCGGCCTGCTCGGCGGCGGCTGGAAGTACCCGCTCACCTGGCGCCCGGTCCGCGACCGGTAGCGCACCTCCGCCGGGCGCGGCATCCGCCGCGCTACGCCGCGCAAAACGGCCGGGCCCGCTGCTCCTGCAGCGGGCCCGGCCGTTTCCTGGCTTCGTCCGGCGCGTGCCCCCGGCCGCGGCGGCCGGCGGAGCCCGCGCCTGCGGGGCTACTTGCGGCGGCTGCCGTTCGCGCCGACCTTGACGCCCGATGCCGCGGAGGAGCCATCGGAGCCGGCCTCGGCGCCGTCAGCGGCGGCATCGCCCTGCGCGGCGCTCTTCGCCTTGTCCGCCAGCTGCTCCTTGGTCTCCCGGACCTGCTCGCGGGCCTGGTCGAGGTTCTCCTGCCACTCCGCGTCCTGCGCAGCGCGGCGCAGCCGCACCGCGCCGTACAGCGCCAGCGCCCCCAGAGCGGCGGCGCCGCCGAAGAGGACGGCGCGGGGGATTCGGCGGCGGCCCTGCCGGGCCGCCATCAGCCCCCGGCGGGCCGCGTTGGGCTCGACCCGCCGTGCCGCGGTGTGCAGCGCATCGGAGACGCGCGGCGCGTAGGTGTCCTCCACCCGGAGCGCAGCGGTGTGCAGCCGCGGCGCGGTCCACCCGCGCGCACGGTGCAGGCCCCGCTCGGCGTTGGCCCGCGCCTGGTCGGCCGCCGGGCCGAACTGGTCGCCCAGCTGGTCCCGGAGCTCGTGCAGCCGGGCCAGCGCCGCATCGGTGTCGAAGTCGTTCGCCCGGCGCCTGATGGTGATGGCCACGGTGTTCTCCTTTGCATTGAAGGATCTGGGTACGCACGTGCCCTGAGATCGACGTCTCATGCACGCGCTTTCGGGTCGGCCGGATCACACCGGCGCCGCTGCGGCAGCGGCCCGCCCGCCCGCCGCGTCCCGCGGAGCGCCGCCGGACCGCGCGGCTCCGCTGCGGAGCGCAGCGTCCCGATGCGGGCGTTATGCACGTGTTATCTCAACATACGCCGACCGGTGCCCCCGCAGCGGTGACCGACACGGCGGGCCGATCGCGGCCGCCCGGACCGGGGCGCGGGCCCGCCGCCGCTGCCACGGGGGGCGCCGGTTCCGGGCACTGCGCAAAACGGCAGTGCGGACATCCGGAACGCGGGCGCGGGTGGCCCGGGCCCGGCACATCCACCCCTCAGCCGGTCCGGTTGCGGGTGCAGCCGAGGTGCGGCCGGGCGATTTCGGCACCGCGGGAGGCGCGACGGCGCAGGCCCGGTAACGTGGGGCGGGTACGGACAGGCAACGGAAAGGCAGTTGGGTGACCGACGCGAACGGCCGGCCCACGGCGCGGCTCAACACCAACAAGGGCACGATCGTGGTGGCGCTCTTCGGCGACAAGGCCCCGGAGACGGTGGAGAACTTCATCGGCCTCGCCGAGGGTTCGAAGCAGTGGATCGACCCGACCACGGGCCAGCCCAGCAACGGCAAGCTCTATGACGGCACCATCTTCCACCGTGTCATCGAGAACTTCATGGTCCAGGGCGGCGACCCCCTGGGCAACGGGCGCGGCGGCCCCGGCTACAAGTTCAAGGACGAGTTCGACCCGTCCCTGCGCTTCGACCGGCCCTACCTGCTCGCCATGGCCAACGCCGGGGCGAACACCAACGGCTCGCAGTTCTTCATCACCGTCGGCACCCCCGACTGGCTGAACGACCGGCACACCATCTTCGGCGAGGTCACCGAGGGCCAGGAGATCGTCCAGTCGATCTCCGAGGTGGAGACCAACCCCCAGGACCGCCCGCTGGAGGACGTCCGCATCGACTCCGTCGAAATCCAGCGCTAGGCGTTCCGGGCGGGAATGACGGATGTCTGCTGACGAGGAGACGGCGCCGGGGACGGCAGCGGTGCCGCGGTGCTACCGGCATCCGGAGCGGGAGACCCACATCTCCTGCACCCGGTGCGGGCGCCCCATCTGCCCCGACTGCATGAACGAGGCGGCGGTGGGGCACCAGTGCCCCGCGTGCGTGGCGGAGGGCAACCGGAGTGTCCGGTCGGCGAAGACCGTGTTCGGCGGCCGGCCCACCCGGGCCCCCTACGTCACGTGGACGCTGCTGGGCCTGATGGTGGCCGGCTTCGTCGCGCAGACCGCGGATGACGCCGTCGGCGGAGGGCAGCTCACCGGGCTGTTCGCCATGAACCCGTGGCGGATCGCCGTGCACGGCGACTGGTACCTGCTGCTCACCGCCGCGTTCCTGCACGGCGGCGTGCTGCACCTGGCCTTCAACGGCTTCGCGCTGTACGCGGTCGGGCGGCAGATCGAGGAATGGCTCGGCCACGTGCGCTACGCGGCGCTGTGGATCCTCAGCGCCGCCGGCGGCTCGGTGCTGACCCTCGCCGTCGATCTCGCCACCGGCCAGGCGCAGCTGAGCGTCGGTGCCTCCGGCGCGGTCTTCGGCCTGTTCGGCGCCGCGCTGGTGATCGGCCGGCGGCTGCAGCTGGACATGCGGTTCATCCTGGGCCTGCTGGCGGTCAACCTCCTGATCACCTTCATGGCCCCGAACATCTCCTGGACCGCCCACATCGGCGGCCTGGCGGTGGGAGCGGTGCTTGCCGCCGCCTTCGCCTACCTGCCGCGGAACGCGGCGGGTGCGCGGGGCCGGCAGCAGGCGGCCGTCCACGCGGCCGCCGGCATCGCGGTCGCAGCGGTGCTCGCCGGGATCGCACTCGCCGCAGTGGCGTGGGTGCCGGTCTGACCGCGGGCCTGCGGAGGCGGGCCGAAAGACAAGCAGCAGGGGCCGGGCGGGAGAACCGCCCGGCCCCTGCTGCTCTGCCGTTCTGCCGGGTCCTGTGCTGCTGGTCCGGCGCCGCCGCGGAACCGCCGCGGCGCACGCGGACCCGCTGCCCACCCCCTGTGGATAAAGGTGTGGACAAACCGTCACGCGGAGGCACATGTCCCGGATTGCGCGGATGCTACGGAACTGCGATCAACGCTCTGAACTGCACCGATGTGGGTGCAGCGGGGTGCGGGCCGCAGCCGGGGGCGGCGGCGCCGCTCAGTGCCAGCGTGTGGACAGCAGGACGCAGACGATGATGCCGCCGAAGCCGATCGCGAGGTTCCAGTTGCCCAGATCACCCATGAACGGGATGGTGCCGTCGACGCCGGCGATGTAGTAGGTGGCGATCCACAGCACGCCCAGGAGGCCGAACGCGATCATGGTCGGCGCAAGCCAGCGCGGACTGATCTTCGGCTTTGCCGAGGACTGCGGCGGCGTGTAGACGGCCTTCTTCTTGCGATCGCTGCGGGATTTGGGCACGGTCGCTGCTCCAAAACGATTCGGCCGGGATGGCGGACCTGGTCGCGACCAGTGTACGCCCGGCGGTGGTCGGTGTTGCCGTTCGTGCGGGTCCGCCGGGCGCCGGCCGGGGCCGTGCGCCTGACGGACCCGGAGCTCCGCCCGGAAGCCGCCCGGTCCGGGTGCTAGCGGGCGTACTCCTCCCAAGCGCGGTTCCACGGAAAGTCGCCGGCCGGGTCCGACGGGCTCTCCCCGTTGTTGCCGTCCTCGTCGCCGTTGTCCTCGTCATCGCCCGGCAGCTCCGGGATCGACGGGCCGTCGCTCGGGTCGTCCTGCGGCTCGGTGGCGATGACGACGTTGACCACGGTCCCCGGTTCGACCTCGCTGCCGGCGGCCGGATCCTGGGATGCGACCCGGCCCGGCTCGGCATCGCCGGTCTCCTGCTCGCTGAAGGAGGCGGACAGCCCCTCGTCCTGCAGCCGGGAGTTTGCCTCGTCCTGGGTGAGCCCGCTCAGGTCGGGCACCGAGACGCTGCCCGCGCCCTCGGACACGGTCAGGTTGACGGTGCTTCCCGGCGCAGCTTCGCCGCCGCCCTCCGGGTCGGACGCGACCACGATCCCGGCGTCGTAGGAGTCGGACTCCTGGGTGGACACCTCGCCCACCTCGAAGCCGGCGTCGGAGAGCGTTGCCCGCGCGTCCTCCTCGGTCTGGCCCACCACGTTGGGCACCGACTCGGCCTCGGGGCCCGCCGACACGGTCAGCACGATCTCGGTGTCGGCCGGAACCTCGGTGCCTTCACCGGGGTCGGAGCCGATGACATTGCCCTCGTCAACGTCGGAGCTGGTCTCCTGCTCCTGGGTGACGGAACCGGTGAAGCCCGCGTCGGAGATCTCCGCCTCCGCGTCCTCCGCGCTCATGTTCACCACGTCGGGCACCGCGATGTCGTCCTCACCGCCGCCGTTGAGCAGCAGCCAGCCGCCGATCGCGATCGCGGCGATCGCGATGAGCGCCAGCACGACCCAGAGCGCGGTGCGGCTCTTGCGCTCGTCGTCGTCGAAGTCCTCGTCGTAGCGGTCCCGGCGGTCCTCGGCGGGCGGGAGCGTGGTCGTTGCGCCGGCGGCCGCCATCGCCATGGTGCTCGCGGCGGGCGCCATTCCCTGCAGGCCGCGCTGCAGGTCCTGGCGCATCTCCTCGGCGCTCTGGTACCGCTCCTCGCGGTCCTTGGCCATCGAGCGCAGGACGACCGCGTCCAGCCACTCGGGGATCTCCGGGTCCACCTGGCTCGGCGGCACCGGGTCCTCGCGGACGTGCTGGTAGGCGATGGCCACCGGGGAGTCCCCGGTGAACGGCGGCCCGCCGGTGAGCAGCTCGTACAGCAGGCAGCCGGTCGAGTAGATGTCGGAGCGGGCGTCCACCCGCTCGCCGCGCGCCTGCTCCGGAGAGAGGTACTGCGCGGTCCCGATGACCTGGGACGCCTGCGTCATCGTCGCCTGGTCGTCGTTCATCGCGCGGGCGATGCCGAAGTCCATCACCTTGACCTCGGCCTGCCGCGTCAGCATCACGTTGGCCGGCTTGATGTCGCGGTGGACGATGCCGTTCTGGTGGCTGTACTCGAGCGCGCGGAGGATGCCGTCGGTGATCTCGGCGCAGCGGTCCGGCAGCAGCCGGCGGCCGTCGTCGAGCAGCTCCTTCAGGGTGCGGCCGTCGACGTACTCCATGACGATGAACGGCAGCGAGATGCCGTCCACGACGTCTTCGCCGGTGTCGTAGACCGCGATGATCGACGGGTGGTTCAGCGACGCCGCGGATTGCGCCTCGCGGCGGAACCGTTCCTGGAAGATCTGGTCACGCGCCAGGTCGTGGCGGAGGGTCTTCACGGCGACCATGCGGTCGAGGCGGAGGTCGCGGGCGCGGTGGACCTCGGCCATGCCGCCGCGCCCGACCACCGTGTCGAGCTCGTAGCGGCCACCGAGAAGCCGTGGCTGTGACATGTCCTGAACAGTTCCTTAAGCGAGTGGTGCGGGCATCCGGTCAGCTGGCGTCGTCGTTTTCGCCTTCCCCCGGATCCGTACCCGGGTCCTCGCCGCCGTTGCCGGGGTCACTGGTCTCCGGCGGCGGAGTGGTCCCCGGATCCTCGGGCTCCGATGTGCCGGGGTCCGGTTCGCCCGTCGGCGTCTCCGTCGTCTCCTCTGCGGTGGGCGGCGGGGTGTCCTGCCCGGTCTCGGGCGGCGGCTGGCCGCCCACGTCGCCCTGGTCGGCGGTGGGGACCGGTTCCGAGGGCAGCCCGCTGCTCTCCGGCTCCGACGGGCTCGCCGAGCTGGAGGAGTCGGGCTGCTCGCCGCCGACGCGGCGGCCGTCCTGGGGGTCCCCGCCCCACATGGAGCCGGCCCAGGCGACGCCGACCACGACGGCGACCGCGGCGACGACCGCGGCGATCACCACCGGAAGCGGCGGCCGCCGCCTCCCCCGGCCGGCCGGGGCGAGATCGCCCGTTGTCGCGGCGCGGCGCTGGTTGGCGGTGACCGGCCCGCCGCCGTGCGCCAGCACGGTGCGCGTGGGGTCGGTGAGGTCCATGGCGGTGGTGGCGCCGAGGTCGCCCGCGGCGTTGGCGCGCAGCATCTGCGCGACCCGCGCAACCTCGCCGGCCGACTCCGGCCGGTCGTCCGGCGCCTTGGCGAGCATGGTGGTGACCAGATCGACCAGCTGCGGCGGCACGCTGTCCGGCAGCGGCGGCGGAGGCTCGCGGGTGTGCGCCAGCGCGAGCGCGATGGGACTGTCGGCCGTGAACGGCGGCTGCCCGGCGAGGCACTCGTAGGCGACGACGCCGAGCGCGTAGACATCGGAGGCGTGCGTGGCCGGGCGGCCGGACGCCTGCTCCGGCGAGATGTACTGGGCCGTGCCCATCACCATGCCGGTCTGGGTGAGCGTCACCGACTGGTCGCCGCGGGCGATGCCGAAGTCGGTGAGCTTGACCGTGCCGTCCTCGGTGACCAGCAGGTTGCCGGGCTTGATGTCCCGGTGCACCACGCCGCGGCCGTGCGCGGCCGCCAGCGCGGCCGCCGACTGCGCGATGATGTCCAGCGTGACGCCCGGCTCCAGGCCGGCGTTGCGCCGCAGGATGGAGGAGAGCGGCTCGCCCGGGACCAGCTCCATGATGAGGAACGCCCGCTCGCCCTGCTCACCGTAGTCGTAGACCTGGGCGATGCCCGGGTGGCTCAGCCCCGCCGTGATCCGCCCCTCGGTCCGGAAGCGCTCGCGCGACGTCGGCTCCGCCATCTGCGCCGGGTGCAGCAGCTTGACCGCCACCGGCCGGTTCAGGATGGTGTCGGTGGCGCGCCACACGGTGCCCATACCGCCGGAGCCGATCTGCTCGTCCAGCTGGTAGCGGCCGCTCAGCAGGTCACCGCGGGGCGCCGCCCCGGGATCGGGCGAGGAGGGCTCCTGGCCGCCGGCGTCGTTCTCGCTCACTGGTCGATCACAGCTTCCATGATGCCCTTGCTGATCGGAGCCGCGAGTGTACCGCCGGAGCCGCCGCCGTGTTCGACGACGACCGCGACGGCGACCTGGGGGTCGTCGGCCGGGGCGAAGGAGACGAACCAGTTGTGCGTCGGACCGCTCTCGGTCTCCGCGGTACCGGTCTTCCCGGCCACCTGCATGCCCTGGATCGCGCCTCCCGGCCCCGAGGCGTCCTCGCCTTCGGTCACCAGGATCATCATCTGGGTCAGGTCCTCCGCGGTCTTCGCGGAGACCGCGGTCGACAGCTTCTCGGGTGTGTGGCCCTCGATCTCAGAGAGGTCGGAGTCCTTGACGGACTCGACGTAGTACGGCTTCATGACGTCGCCGCTGTTGGCGATGCCGGCGGCCACCATGGCCATCTGCAGCGGCGTCGCCTCGACGTTGGCCTGGCCGATGCCGGAGCGGCCCAGCAGGTTCCGGTCGTCCTCGGTCGGGTAGAGGCTCTCCAGCGCCGGCATCGGCGTGGACAGGTCGCCCTGGTTGAAGCCGAACGCGTCGGCCTGCTCGGCCATCGCCTCCGGGCCCACGTCGATCGCCCAGTTCGCGAACGACGTGTTGCAGGACTGCTCGATCGAGTGCGCCAGCGTGTCCGGCTGCCCCCCGTTGCACGGCCCGTCCCAGGCGTTCGGCAGCGGTGCGCCCAGGTCGAGCGTTGCCGGGGCGTCCATGGTGGACTCCGGCGTGGCCCCGCCCTCCAGCGCCGCTGCGGCCGTGACCAGCTTGAACGTGGAGCCGGGAGCGTAGCGCTCGCTGATCGCGCGGTTGAGCAGCGGCTTGTTGCCGTCCTCTTCCAGCTGGCGCCATGCCTCGTCGGACGCCTCCGGGTCGCTGGCGCTGCTGACGTCGTTGGGGTTGAAGCCCGGGTTGGAGTAGGACGCCAGGATCGCGCCGGTCTCCGGGTCGAGCGCGACCGCGGCGCCGTTCTTGCCGAGCGACTCGAAGCCGTCCGCGGCGGCCTGCTGCGCCTCGGGGTCCAGCGTCAGCTCGACGCTGGCGCCCTGCTGCTGGTCGCCGGTGAGCGTGTCGATGAAGTTCCGCACCGCGAGCCGCTCGTCCGAGCCGTCGAGCAGCGAGTTCATCTGCAGTTCGATGCCCTGGCCGCGCGGCGGGAAGGTGCCGACCACGTGCGAGTACAGGCCGCCGGCCGGGTAGTCGCGCTGGTAGGTGTCGTCATCCTCCTCGCCCTCCTTGCCGAGCGGCTCGGAGAAGGCGATCTCCTCGCTCCCCGCCAGGATCGGCCCGCGCGGCTGGGTGAGCCGGTCGGTGAACTGGCGCCCGTTGAACTCATGCGTGCGCAGGTTGTCGGCGGCGAACGCCTGGATGTAGGTCACATTGAGCAGGAGCACCCCGAACAGCGCCATGGCGAACATGGCGAGGCGCCGGATGGGCGTGTTCATCGTGAGATCACCTGGGTGGCGCCCTCGTCCTGGATCGACTGGGGGGCGGGCTTGCGTGCGTTGTTGCTCATGCGCATGAGCAGGGCGAGCATGATCCAACTGGATAGGAGGGCGGAACCGCCCTTGGCGACGAACGGGATCGTCGCACCGGTCATCGGGATGACCCGGGTGACGCCGCCGATGACGACGAACGTCTGGAAGGCGATGAGGAAGGAGATGCCGGAGGCGAACATCTTGATGAACAGCTCCTTGGCGGCCAGCGCGATCCGCATGCCGCGCTCCACCAGCAGGGCCAGCGCCAGCAGCATCACCATGATGCCGGTCAGCCCCAGCTCCTCACCGAACGCCGTGAAGATGAAGTCGTTCTGCACCTCGGGCACCCGGGCCGGCTGGCCGCCGCCGAACCCGGCGCCGGTGATGCCGCCCTCGGCGAGGGCGAAGAGGCCCTGGACGAGCTGCTCGGAGTTGCCGGAGGTCATGCAGAACGCGTCCGGGTTGTCGCGGACCTGCTCGACGCAGAAGACCTCGGGGTTGAACGCGTCCAGCCAGGTCACCATGCGGACCCGGAAGTGCGAGACGAACGGGTAGAGCAGGGCGCAGGCACCGAAGAACGCGGCCAGGCCGATGATGATCCACGACGACCGGTGGGTCGCCACGTAGATCATCGCCAGGAAGGTGCCGAAGAGCAGCAGCGCCGTACCGAGGTCGTTCATCAGGATGACCAGCACGATGATGCAGAAGCCCCACATCGCGGCCATCGGCGCGAGGTCGCGCATCCGCGGCAGGTCGAGGACCTTGAACCCGCCGATCCGGACCTGCTTGCTGGCCAGCGAGAGCACGTCGCGCTTGCTGACCATGTAGCCGGCCAGGAAGACCACCAGCAGGATCTTGGCGAACTCGGAGGGCTGGAGGCTGGTGAAGCCGAGGTTGACCCACTGGCGGGCGCCGTTGATGGTCATGCCCAGACCGGGGATCAGCGGCAGCAGCAGCAGGAACACCGCGCCGATCGCCATGATGTAGGGGTAGCGCTGGAGGGTCCGCGGCTCCTTCAGGAAGAAGATGATGCCGGCGAAGAGCGCCATGCTGGCCGCGGTGAGCACCAGCTGGCTCATCGCGCTGCCGCCCGAGGTGTCGCCGGTGGCCTCGTAGAGCCGCCACAGCATAGCCAGGCCGAGCCCGTTGAGCAGGGTGGCGATGGGCAGCAGCAGCGGGTCGGACCAGGGCGCGAAGAAGCGGATGAAGACGTGCGCGAGGACCGCGAGCCCGCCGAACAGCACCGCGTAGAGGAAGAGGCTCGGCGGCATCTCCCCGTTGCGGGTGAGGCCCGCTTCGATCATGGCGAACAGCGTCAGGCCGACCGCCATGAGCGTCATGACGAGTTCGGCGTTGCGCCGCTTGACCGGCGGCAGCGGAGGGTTCGAGGCCGCGCTCATCTAGCGTTCCTCCTCCTGGCCGCCCTGGTCCGCGGAGCCGCCTGCCGCACCCGAACCGGTGTCGGCGGAGCGGTCCGAGCTGCCGGAGCCGGCCGGCTCCGACGCGGCGTCGGACGGGTCGGAGCCCCCGGCGCAGTTCGCGTCGGCGGCGCACTTCTCGGCCTCGGCCCGCAGCGCCGCGATGCGCTCTTCGGCGGTCTCGAGGTCGCCCGCATCGATGCCGTTGGCGACCAGGTTGCGCTGGGTCTCGGGGAGCGAGTCGAGCCGGACGTCGGTCTCCTCGTGCAGGTCCGACAGGTTGATGCCGACGATGTCGGTGTCCAGGCCGCGGTAGATGGCGACGCTGCTGCCGTCCTCGTTCGGCGCGATGAAGTACTGCCGGTCGATGTAGGAGGAGATGAAGTAGTAGCCGGCCGCGGCGACCGCGCCGACCACGACCAGGAAGACGGCGATCATCGGCCACCAGCGGCGGGTGCGCTGCTCGGGCGCGGGGTCCTCGCGGTCGTCGGCCGCGCCGCCGGCGATCCGGTCCATCTCGGCGGTGTCGCCGGAGCGCTGGTTGAGGCCCTGCGCGCGGCCCGCGGGGGTGTCCGGCGTCATCACCGGCTCGCGCCGCTGGTCGGCCGCGCCCACCAGGAACGTCTCCTGGGTGGGGCCGCCGCGGTCGGTGGCGGTGTCGATGACGTCGGCGACGACCGCGGTGATGTTGTCCGGGCCGCCGCCGCGGTTGGCGAGGTCGATGAGGCGGCGGGCCGCCGCCTCCGGACTCGCCTCGCTCTGCAGCGTCTGCTGGATGGTCTCGGCGCTGACCACGCCGGACAGGCCGTCCGAGCAGAGCAGGTACCGGTCGCCGACCGCGCCCTCGCTCACCGAGATGTCCGGGTCGACCTGGCTGCGGCCGTCGAGGGCGCGCAGCAGCAGCGAGCGCTGCGGGTGGGTGGCGACCTCCTCCTCGGTCAGCTTGCCCTCGTCGACGAGGGTCTGCACGAGGGTGTGGTCGTGGGTGATCTGGCCGAACTCCTCGCCTCTCAGGAGGTAGGCGCGGGAGTCGCCGACGTGCACCAGGGCCACCCGGGAGCCCGACCACAGCATCGCGGTCAGGGTCGTGCCCATGTTCTCCAGGCGCGGCTCTTCGTGCACGCGCTGGGCGAGGGTGCTGTTGGCGGCCTCGACCGACTGGAGGAGGGAGGAGGTCATCTCCTCGGGGGTGGTCACGTCTTCGTCGAGCGGCATGAGGGTGGAGACCGCGATCGCGCTCGCGATCTCCCCGCCCGCGTGCCCGCCCATCCCGTCGGCGACCGCGAGGAGGTACGGCCCGGCGTAAGCGGAGTCTTCGTTGCCTTCGCGGAGGCACCCGACATCGGAGTACGCCGCGTAGCGGAGAGCGATTGTCATTTGCGCAGTTCCAGGACGGTCTTGCCGATGCGGATGGGATCGCCCACCGCGAGGGGCTGGGGACGGGTCAGCCGCTGCTGGCCGAGGTAGGTGCCGTTCGTCGAGCCGAGGTCTTCGACGATCCACTTGCCCTGGTCGGGGAAGATCCGGGCGTGCCGCCCGGAGGCGTAGTCATCGCCGATGACCAGGGTGCAGTCGTTGGCGCGGCCAATCGTGATGGGCTGTGAGGTGAGGTTGAGGGAGGTGCCGGCCAGTGAACCCTTGGTCACCACGAGCGTCTTGGGCTCGTTGCGGCGGCCGCGCGGGGGGCGCGGCGCTGCGGGTGCGGATCGGCGGGGACCGGGGCCTTTGGACCGCTTCGCCTTCGCGGGAGGACCGAGAAGATCGGTGCGGATGACACCGACCGCCATGATGATGAACAGCCAAAGCACCGCCAGGTAGGCGATCTTGATCAGCATGAGGGTCAAGTCGGACATCGAACTGTTCTTCAGCCCCTGTCGTGCTCTGGCGGGCGGCGGGCCACCGCCACCGCGTTCTCTCGGCTCGAACCCTAGGAGATCGCCGTGGAAAAACCCAACGGGCCGCGAGGGCCCTCGGCCGAGCGCCGTCCTGCTGCCGCTCCTGCTCTCCTAGGTCCGCTTCCGCCGGTGGCGGACGTGTCGTGGAACTCGCGCGTATGCGTCCGCCCCCTCTGACGTCGAGGGGGCGGATTCGGTTCACTCCGAGCGCCGGGAATCCCGGGCCCGCGGGGGATTGCGGGTGCTGCGGGGAACTGCGGCCCGCACCCTGCCGCGGTGTGCGGCGCGGTGCGGACGCTGTACTGCTCCGGCCGTGCGCCGGTCCGCTGCGGGACCGCCGCAGCGGCTCTGCTGGTCCAGCCGCTCAGTCGCCGCGGCGGAACGTCATGGTGGTGCGGCCGAGGCTGATCCGCGTTCCGTCCACCAGGCCGGCGCGGCGCACCTGCTGGCCGTTGACGAAGGTGCCGTTGGTCGAGCCCAGGTCGACCAGGACGGCGTCGTCGTCCTCGACCCGGATCTCCGCGTGGTGCCGGGAGACGCCGTTGTCCACCAGCCGCAGGTCGCAATCGGTGCCCCGGCCAAGCAGGGTGACCTGCGTGTTCAATTCGAACGACTGCTGCATCCCCTGGCCCGCGTCGGAGCTCTGCTCGGTGGCTCCGCCGGGTGAGATGAGCAGCCGGGGCCGGCCCGGTGTGGCCGGGCCGCGCTGCGGCTCGCCCACGGGCTGGCGGATCTCGCCGCTCTCCACCGTCGAGCCGCGCACCACGCCGGAGCGGATGCGGAAGCGCCCGGTCTGCAGATCAGCGTCCGCGGTGAAGTGGACGCGCACCGGTCCGACGAAAGAGTAGCCCTGCTCGGTCGCGTAGTCCCGCGCCAGCTTGGCCAGCTCCTGGCCGATGCTGTCGGCCATGGCGTCCATCTGCTCGTTGTCGGCCGCGGACAGCTCGACAATGAAATCGTTGGGCACCAGGGTCCGGCCCTGGGCCACGATTGCGGCGCGCTCGTCCATCTCACGCTGGACGGCGCTGGCGATCTCGACGGGCTCCAACTTGGACTTGAAGGCCCGCGCGAAGGTGCCTTCGATCAAGCCTTCAAGGCGGCGCTCGAAGCGTTGGAGCACTCCCACGAGGTACCTCCCTTACTCCACTCCGGTCTCGACCGATCGTAACCGGGTATTCGCGTCCTCGGTTTCACCCGCATCCCCCGTATCGTCCCGAGCGGCCTCCGCCGCGCTCTCGGCGGGTGGCCCGGTCGACCGAAAACCATGTGCAGAGTGCCTCGGAGGCCGTGCTAGCCTTATGCATGTCGCCGGGCGGAAAGCACGGAGAGATCCGGTCCGCACGGAGCGACACACTATATATATGTCACTCGGGCGGGTGGCGGAACGGTAGACGCGCACGGTTCAGGTCCGTGTGTCCGAAAGGACGTGAGGGTTCAAATCCCTCCTCGCCCACCAGTACAGGGCCCCGGCTCCGGATCATCCGGAGGGCGGGGCCTTCGTCGTGTCTGGGGGCGTGCAGCCGCGCGGGCGTGGCGCCGCGGGCGCTCTCCGGCCCGCCAGCGGCGCGCTGTGCGCCGCGCAGCCGCGGCGCCGTGGTGCGGCAGAGTTGCCGCTCCGCTTCCGGGCGATTGCTGCCCGACGCGCCGACGGCGGCGCCCGGAGCGCTGTCCGAAACCCGGGCGGGGCCGGGACCGGCCACGTGACGCAGCTCATGGCGCGGAAGGCGCTCCTCCCGGCCGCTGACGGGGCTCTCCCGGCGGCCCGGCGGAAGGGGGCCGTTCCACGAGGCGGAGGCGGACACCGTGCTCCGGTGTCCGCCTCCGCGCTCCGGCCGGTTGCGGGTCGGCCGGTCCGATCAGTCGGGGGGTCGGGGGTCAGGGGGTAAGGACGGATCCCATGGACTCGTAGCGGTCCATTTCGCAGCCGCCGGCCTTGGTGAACTCGGTGTCGATGTCGGAGCCGCCGACGTGCCCGGTGACGGTGGCGACCTCGGGGCCGCCCATGATGTGCGTGCAGACGGAGTCCTTCGGAACCTCCTCGAAGCCTTCGGCGCCCGCTTCCTCGAGGTCGGCGCAGGCCGCCTCCGGATCGGGGTGGTCGCCGCCGGCCGGCGAGCAGGTCAGGGTCCAGGATGCCGGTGCGGCCGGGGAGGGGGAGCCCTCGCCGGCGCCGTCGGCTGCCTCGATCTCGATCGACAGTTCGGTCTCGGGTTTCGGTGACGGGCTGGACGCGCTGTCAGGAGCACTGACCTCGGGGGAGCCCCCGCACGCGGCTGCGCCCAGGAGGGCGAGGCCGGAGAGGAGCGCCGCGGTCGCTCTGCTGTACCTACGCATACCCTTGGGACGCGGTGCGCCCGGACCGGGTTCCACCGAGGGCCGCGAACGCGTGCGGCCCGGACTCCAGCGGCCTCATCCGTCCCCCCGGGGGCCGCGGTATCGGAAAGGCGTCAGTGGTGGGCGAGAGCGTTCCCGTGATCGAGGTCGGAGCCGTCCCCGAGGGCGGTTTCCTGTTGGATGTGCGCGAGCCCGGCGAATGGGCCGCGGGCCACGCGCCCGGCGCGCTGCACATCCCGCTCGGCGCGCTGGCGCAGCGTGCCGGTGAGGTGCCCCAGGACCGCCAGGTCTACGTGGTGTGCCGGGTCGGCGGCAGGTCGGCGCAGGCCGTCGCCGCGCTCAACGAGGCGGGCTGGAACACCGTCAACGTCGCAGGGGGCATGCAGGCGTGGGCGCTGAGCGGCCGCCCCCTGGAGGCCGACGGCGGTGCGGAGCCGCAGATCGCCTGAGTAGCGGTCCCGAGCGGTACGGCCGGGGGCGGATCCGGGGCGCAGGCCCCGGGCCGCCCCCGCGCGTTTCCCGGATGCGCCCGGCCTCTCCGGCGGGCCCGCTCCACCGCACCCCCCGTCCGCTCTCCTCCCCTTCCTGCTGCGCTCGCGCATACCGCCCGGCGCGGCGGTACCCGGCGTGCGGAATGCTGGCGGAGATCGGCAGGTTGCCGAGACCTCCGGGCCGTCCGGGCGGCGGGGTGGCACCATGGCGGTCCGTGGCAGTGACGGACCGGGAGGCAGGCGGTGGGGACGGAACCCGCAGGGCCGGGCGCCGAATCAGCGCTGGCGTGCGCGGCCGACGCCGTCGTCGCGGTCGGCGCCGACCTCCGGGTGACCGTGTGGAACGCCGCCGCCGAGCAGCTCTTCGGCTGGACCGCTGGTGAAGCGCTCGGCCAGGTGCTGCCGGCCGTTCCGCACGCGCTGCGGGCGGAAGAGCACGCGGTCCGGGAGCGGGTGCGCGGAGGCGGCGGAACGGTCGCCATCGCCTCCCGCCGGCTCCGCCGGGACGGCACCGAGGCCAGCGTGCGGATGAGTACCGCCTATGTCCCCGCCAGCGGCGGCCGGGGCGAGGGCTGGGTCCAGGTGTTCCGCGCCGAGCAGCCGCCGGCCGGAGTGGAGCGCGCGCGGCTGGTCCGCCGGCTCAACGATGTGGTTGCCGACATCAGCGCCGACCTGGACGCCGACGCGGTCCTCGACCGGATCGCCAGCAGCCTCACCGAGCTGACCGGCGCCGACGCCGGCGGATTCGTGCTCATCGAGGACGACCGGCTGCGGCTGGTCAGCCTCTCCGGGCTGTCCGGACACCTCAAGGGCTACTCCGCGCCGCTGGAGGAGAGCCTCTTCGGGGAGCTGCTGCGCAGCGGGAAGAGCGTCCTGCTGGCCACCGGGGAGACCCGCAGCCTGGACGACCTCATCTGGGCCGACCTCGACGGCCTGCACACCATCGCGCTCGGCGTCTCCAACGTCCAGGGCCGGCCCTACGGCGCGCTGTACGCGCTCTACAGCGGCCGCCGGGTCGGACACGTCGAACTGGAGCTGCTGGAACTGCTGGCCGGGCACGCAGGGGTCGCCCTCGGCAACGCGATGGCCTACCAGGAGATGGTGCGCCAGCGCGAGCAGGAGCAGGCGGTCGTCGACTCCAGCGCGGACGGTATCGCTCTGCTCGACGGCGCCGGCCGGGTCCGCAAGTGGAACCGGGCCGCCGCCGAGCTGACCGGGCGGCCCGCCGGGGCGGCGGTCGGGCGGCCGCTGCCGTTCCCGCTGCCGGACGGCCCGGGGCGGCCGCTGCGGCACCGGTTGCCCAGCGGGCGGTGGGTGGAGGTGCTGGCCACCGAGGTGCCGGGCGGCGACGCGGGCGAGCGGGTCGTCGACTTCCGCGACATCACCCGCGCCAAAGAGGTCGAAGAGGAGAAGGACCTGTTCATGGCGACCGCGGGGCACGAGCTGCGCACCCCGGTCACCGTCGTTCAGGGGTTCGCCGGCACCCTCGTGCAGCGCTGGGAGCAGCTCGGCGACGCCGCCCGCAAGGAGGCCGTCAGCACCATCGCCGAGCGCTCGCTGATCCTCGCGGGGCTGGTGGAGAACCTGCTGCTCGGTTCGGCCGCCCGGAACGGGGACCTGCGCGTCGGTGCGGAGCCGTTCGACCTGCGGCGGCTGCTGTCCGGCGCGGTCGCCGCCTACGGCGCGGTGGCGCCGGGGCACACGGTGCGCTCCGCGATGCCCGAGGCGCTGCCGCGCGCCTGCGGCGATCCGGTCGCGACCGACGTGATCCTGGGCCAGCTGCTGGAGAACGCGGTCAAATACTCGCCGGACGGCGGCCGCATCACGGTCCGCGCCGCCGAAGCGGACGGGATGCTCACCGTCGACGTGGAGGACGAGGGGGTGGGCATCAGCCCCGGCGACGAGGAGCGGATCTTCGGCCGGTTCGTCCAGGGGGAGGCCGGGGACCGCCGGCGGTTCGGCGGCATCGGGCTGGGCCTCTACATCGTGCGCCGGCTCGCGCGCGCCCAGGGCGGCGATGTCGCGGGGGCCACCGAGGCCGGTGTTACGCGAATGAGATTCACATTACCCGCAGCCGGCGCGGTGGCCGCATCGGACGGCGGAACGCCCTGAATCGTCGGCTCTGCGGGCGGCTTCGTGCAGGACCGTAATCCGGCCGGACCAGGACGGGGCCCCGGACCAGCGCCGCGGGGGTGTTTCCCCGCCCCCGGATCGGGGCATTTCGGCCCTGGCAGTCTTCGTGGCCGGCACCCCCGTCCGGACCGCGCGGCAGCCGGCGAGACCGAGGCGATCAGGCGACGGACGGGAGAACGCATGGCGAGGGCGGTACCGGTTCCGTGCGCGCCGTCGAGCGTGACCGACGCCCGGCAGCAGCTCTGCGCTGACCTGGAGGCGGAGGGCCTCTCCGACGAGCGCGTCGGTGACGCCGCGCTGGTCGTCAGCGAACTCCTCAGCAACGCACTGCGGCACGCCTCGCCGCTCCCCGATCCGTATCCGCCTGGATGCGTAGAGGTGGGCTGGGAGCTGGAGCGGGACGCCTCCGGCGGCTGGCTGGAGATCCGCGTCCGCGACGGCGGCGCCGCCACGCTCCCCCGCATCGCCCGCCCCTCGCTGTCCGCACTGGGCGGCCGCGGGCTGGGGATCGTCGAGCACCTGGCCGCCAAATGGGGCACCGAGGTCGATGGCGAGGTCTCCACGGTCTGGGCCGTGCTGCGGGTCTCGGTCGGCTCGGACTGGGGCAGTGACGGCGCCGGTGCGCACAGCGCCTCGGCCGCCGGGGCAGCGGCCGAGAGTCCGGCGCCCGGCGGCGACACGGAGGCCGGACCCAGTGGCGCGGTGGCCAGCGGCGTCGGCAGCGCGGCCGGAATGTCCGCCACGCGCGCGATGTCCGGCTGATCCTGCGAAACACCGCCGTCCAGGTGGCCAGCGCGTCCCCGTGCCGCTACAGTCACGACTGTGGAGTTGAAGATCTCAAGCGAGTCTCACGCGGGTCACGCCTTGGTGACCGTCCGCGGTGAGATCGACCTGTACACCGCACCGCAGCTGCGCACGGCGCTGATCGGCGCGCTCGACGACGGGGCTGACCGGCTCGCGGTCGATATGGCCCGGGTGGAGTTCTGCGATTCGACCGGGATGAGCGTGCTGCTCTCGGCGATGAAGCGCGCCCGGGAGAAGGAGGGCGACCTGGTGCTGGTCGCGCCGCGTCCGGCGGTGATGAAGATCCTGGAGATCACCGGGCTCGACGCCGTCTTCACCATCCTGGACTCCATCGACGGGCTGCCTCTCGCGGCGTCGCCGAGCGCGCCCCGCTGATGGCTGCCGCGGACGGACCGAAAACCGCGGTCGTCGTCTGCGCCAAGGACGAAGCCCACCGCATCGCCGCCACGGTGCGCGCTGCGCGGGGCCTGCCAGGGGTGGATCTGGCCGTGGTCGTCGACGACGGATCGTCCGATGCCACCGCGGAGGCCGCCCTGCAGGCCGGGGCGCGCGTGCTGCGGCACGCGCGCAACCGCGGCAAGGGTGCGGCGATGGAGAGCGGTGCGGAGGCGGTCCGGCTGCTGGAGGCCGACGGCCACCTCGGTCCGCCGGGGGAGCACCGGCTCCTCCTCTTCCTCGACGCCGACCTCGGCGCCACCGCCGCTGCGGCGGCGCCGCTGATCGAGCCGGTCGCCGCGGGTGAGGCCGACATGTCCGTCGCCCTCTTCCCCGCCACCCGGATGCGCCTCGGCGGGCACGGCTTCGTGGTCCGCCTGGCGCGGGACGGGATCCGCCGCGCCACCGGCTGGGAGCCGGAGCAGCCGCTGAGCGGCCAGCGGTGCCTGACCCGCACCGCGTTCCAGTCCGCGCTGCCGCTGGCTTCCGGTTTCGGTGTGGAGACCGGCCTCACCATCGACGTGCTGCGTTCCAGCGGGCGCGTCGTCGAGGTCGAGGTGCCGATGGAGCACCGCGCCACAGGCGCCGACCTGCACGCCCAGCTGCACCGCGCCCGGCAGTTCGCCGACGTCGGCCGCGCTCTCGCCGCCCGCCGCGCCGGCGCGGCGGTGCGCCGGATCCCCGCGCGCCGGGTGCGCCCCGGCCCGACCTACTGAGCTCTGCCCGCCAGGGGCGGCGGAGCGGCGGCGCGGACGGTCTTGTTCCGGGGCGCGGCATCCCAACGGAACGTAGATCGCTGTCCGATTTCTGCACTTTCGTACAAAGTCGCCGTAGAGAATACGTCTCGTCACACACTCGCCGCGTTCCGTAGCGATACGCTCGCACCGTGTTGACATTGATCCTCGCCGTGCTCGGCCTCGGCGCGGGACTCATCGGTCTCGCCGTCGGCGGCTGGGCGCTGCTGAGCGCACGCAAGAGCCTGCACGACACCCGATCCCTGATCCGCCGCCTCCTGCCGGAGGGGGGCGGGGTCGACCCGCGCGCGGTCCGCGACGTCGGACTCGTCCGCTACGACGCCCTGGAGGAGATGACCGGGGCGCGGTCGTTCTCGCTGGCCCTGCTCAACGCCTCCGGCGATGGTGCGGTGCTCACCTCCATCAACGGGCGGACCGAGGCGCGCACCTATGCCAAGGCGGTGTCCAGCGGGCGGCCCGACGACCTGCTCTCACCGGAGGAGTACCGGGCGGTCCGCGCCGCCCGCCTCGGCCACGGCCTCGACACGGCGCCGCGGGGCTCCGCGGCGCCGATCGAGGTGCCGGCCGCGCGGCAGGCACCGCAGAGCAAGCGGAAGCGCGGCCGGCAGCGCGCCGAGCAGGGTGGGCGGAAGAACGGCCGGCGAGCCCCCGCCGAGTCCGGCGGCACTGCTGCCGCCGGCGCCGCAGAGGCAGCAGAGGCGGCGGGGGCCGCCGATGCCGCTGCGCGGTCCCGCGGCGGGGCGCACGCCGCAGTCGGCAGCCCGGCCGGCCACGGCGCCGCAGCAGCCGAGCGGCGCGTCGGAAAGGGCGCGCCGGGCGCGGAGGACTCCGCCGAGCAGCACCAGGAAGGCCCCGTCCGCACCTTCACCGCCCGCGACGGCGGCGTACCGCCCCAGCGGTCCTGACCGGGTATAGCCTGCGGACATGCGGAATCGCTACGCCTACCTCGGCCCGGAGGGCACCTTCACGGAGGCCGCCCTGCGGGTGCTGCACCCCGACGCCGGTGCCGGGAGCGCCATCCCGTGCACCGGCGTCGAGGCGGTCTTCGACGCGGTGCGCAGCGGTGCGGCCGACAGCGGCGTCGTCCCGCTGGAGAACTCCGTCGAGGGCGGCGTGCCCGCCACCACCGCCGAACTCGTCTTCGGCGCGCCGCTGATGATCACTGCCGAGGCCGCGGTGCCGGTGGAGTTCACGCTGTTCGCCCGCCCCGGCGCGGTGCTCGACGACGTCAAGCACGTCGCCACGCACGGGCACGCCCTCGCGCAGTGCCGCCGCTGGCTGGGGACCGCGCTGCCGGACGCCGAGACGCACACCGCCTCGTCCACGGCCGCTGCAGCGCAGGCCGTCGCGGACCCGGGCAGCCCGTACGACGCGGCCGTGTGCGCCCGCATCGCCGGCGAGCGCTACGGCCTGGTGCCGCTGGCCACCGGCATCGGCGAGCGTTCCGATGCCGCCACCCGGTTCGTGGAGGTCGCCCTGCCGGGCCGGCCCCCCGCGCCGACCGGTGCCGACCGCACCTCCATCGTCGCCTTCCCCTCCGACGACCACGCGGGTGCGCTCGCCGAGCTGCTCGAGCAGTTCGCCGTGCGCGGCATCAACCTGACCCGCCTGGACTCCCGGCCCACCGGCGACGGGCTGGGCCGCTACTGCTTCTGCCTGGACGCTGACGGCCACGTCGCCGACGCCGCCCTCGGCGAGGCGCTGATGGGCCTGTACCGGGTCTGCTCCGGCGTGCGGTTCCTCGGCAGCTACCCCCGCGCCGGCGGCTATCCGGGCGCCGCCGGGGAGCGGGCCGCCGCGGCGGCCCGCCCCGGGCACGGCGTCACCGAGGGCGATTTCCGGGCCGCGGCGCAGTGGCTGGAAGGGGCCCGCTCGGGCCGCCGGTGAGCGCCGCGCCGCGGTCGGCGCACTCGGTGCGCCCGCCGCGGGCGCAGGGCCCGGCGTCCGGCTGCCAGGGATCCGCGGCCGTCTGCGCCGCCGCCTCTGCGTCGAGCAGCCCCTCGTCCAGCAGCGCGGAGGCGAGCTCGTCCCGCAGCGCCTTGGCGAGCGCCGCGTCCTCCGGCGCAGCCGACGCGAGCCGCTCCAGTGCCGCGATCAGCTCCTCGGAACTCATCTGCGCCAGAGACTTCATCGGCCAGGCGTGCAGTGCCGGTTCGTACTGCGCCTTGGTCCGCGTATCCCCCGTGTACATGGGACGTGCCTTGGCCATGCCGTCCTCCCCCTGTTCGGTGCCCTACACCAGCGCACACGGGGGTCTGCAGCGGTCATGACGCGGTTCCGCGGCCCCTTTTTCCGCAGAGCTGCCCCAGCCGCCGGCCGCGCCGCTGCCGGCACCCTGCGGCCCTGCGTCCAGGCCGAACATCTCCAGGGCGCCTTCGAGCCCGCTGAGCTGCACCGGGACGGTGGCGTGCCGCTCCCAGCCCGCCCGGTCGAGGACGAACCGCCGGCTGATCCGGCGCTGCTCCTGCACGGCGTAGACCTCGGTGCCGTCCTCCCGGTAGCCGAGCCGCCGGGACACCGAGTTCGACGCGGGGTTGTCGGCGAACGCCTCGCTGCGCGCAGTCTGGGCGTCCAGACCGGCGAACGCCAGGAAGAGCACCGCCGCGCGCATCTCCGCGCCGTAGCCGCGGCCCTGGTACTCCGAGCCGAGCCAGGAGCCGGTCTTCACCTCGCGCACGCACCGGAAGTCCGCGGCGGAGATGTCCTGGACCCCGATCGGGTGCCCGCCGGCGAAGACGGTCAGCGGGAGGAGCCAGTCGTCGGCGGCCCACTTCCCCAGATTCCGCCACTGGTGGGTGAACACGCTGCGGGCGACGGTGCCGGCCGGCTTCGCCGTCCAGGTGTTGACGAACGGCATCGTGTCCGGCGGGTGCACGCCGCGGACCGCGACCGAGGCGAGCGCGTCGAGCTCGTCCGGCCAGGGGAGGCGCAGCTCCAGCCGCGGCGTGGTCAGGACGAGCGAGAACAGCGGCCAGTGCTGCAGGGCCGGGCGCGGAGGCGGCATGCCTCGATGCTGCGCCGCTGCGGGCCGGCTGTCCACCGGTTTTGGCGGGGCGGGGACGGCGTCCGGCGGGGCTGCCGGGGAGGCATATCGCGGTGCGGACGGGAGAGGAGGCCGGTAACCTGCAGGGCGTGATCGACCTCCGTGCTCTCCGCGACGACCCTGACCGCCTGCGCGCCTCCCAGCGCGCCCGGGGCGAAGACGACTCCGTCGTCGACCGCCTCCTCGACCTCGACGCTGCGCGCCGCTCTGCGCTGTCGCGCTTCGAGTCGCTGCGGGCCGAGCAGAAGAGCGTGGGCAAGTCGGTGTCCCAGGCCGACGCGGACAGCCGCCCGGCGCTGCTGGAGCAGGCCAAGTCGCTGTCGGCCCAGGTCAAGGAGGCCGAGGCGGAGGCGGGGCGGCTCGGCACCGAGCTGGACGGTGTGCTCGCGCGCATCCCCAACATCGTGGAGGAGGGCGCCCCCGAGGGCGGCGTCGACGACTTCCGCGTCCTGGAGGAGGCGGGAACACCGCGGGCGTTCGACTTCACCCCCCGCGACCACCTGGAGCTGGGCGAGCTGCTCGGCGCCATCGACACCGACCGCGGCGCCAAGGTCTCCGGCGCCCGCTTCTACTTCCTGACCGGGGTCGGCGCCCAGCTCGAACTGGCGCTGCTCAACCTGGCCATGCAGCAGGCCGCCGCGGCGGGCTTCACCCCGATGATCCCGCCGGTTCTGGTCAAGCCGGAGACGATGGAGGGCACCGGGTTCCTCGGCGAGCACTCCGACGAGGTGTACCGGCTCGAAGCCGACGACCTGTACCTGGTGGGCACCTCGGAGGTGCCGCTGGCCGGCTACCACGCCGGCGAGATCCTGCCGGCCGGCGCGCTGCCGAACCGCTACGCCGGCTGGTCGACCTGCTTCCGCCGCGAGGCCGGCTCCTACGGCAAGGACACGCGCGGGATCATCCGCGTCCACCAGTTCAACAAGGTGGAGATGTTCGTCTACACCCGCCCCGAGGACGCCCACGAGGAGCACCTGCGGCTGCTCGCCTGGGAGCGGGAGATGCTCGACAAGCTCGAGCTGCCCTACCGCGTCGTCGACATCGCAGGCGGCGACCTGGGCACCAGCGCCGCCCGCAAGTACGACTGCGAGGCGTGGATCCCCACCCAGGAGCGGTACCGGGAGCTGACCTCCACCTCCAACTGCACCGACTTCCAGACCCGGCGGCTCGACATCCGCTACCGGGACGACGAGGGCAAGCCGCGCTTCGCGGCCACCCTGAACGGAACGCTCGCCACCACCCGGTGGATCGTCGCCATCCTGGAGAACCACCAGCGGGCGGACGGCTCCGTGGCCGTCCCCGAGGCGCTGCGCCCGTTGATGGGCCGCGACGTCCTGGAGCCGGTCGCGAAGTAGCGCACCCGGCTGCCGCCGCGCCAGAGCCGCGCCCGAACCGCCGCGCCGCTCCCCCGTTCCGGGAGAGCGGCGCGGCGGCACTGCTCCGGCGGCAGCGCCGCCGAGCTGCTCCGCTCCGCGGCGCCGGCTACAGGTAGGGGCCGGACGCCTGCGCCGGACCGCCGCCCGCGTCCTGCTGCGGCATGGCACCCGGAGGCAGCGCCTTGCGCATGTTCTCCAGCTGGGCGCGGGCCGCCATCTGCTGGGCGAACAGCGTGGTCTGGATGCCGTGGAACAGCCCCTCCAGCCAGCCGACCAGCTGGGCCTGCGCGATGCGCAGCTCGGCTTCGCTCGGCGCGGTCTCCTCATGGAACGGCAGCGTCAGCCGCTCGAGCTCATCCACGAGCTCGGGGGCCAGGCCGTCCTCCAGTTCGGTGATGGAGTTGGCGTGGATCTCCGCGAGGCGGGCGCGGCTCGCCTCGTCGAGCGGGGCGGCCTTCACCTCCTCCAGGAGCTGGCGGATCATGCTGCCGATCCGCATCACCTTCGCCGGCTGCTCCACCATCTCGCCGAGGGGCTTCGGCTCGTCCTCGCCGCCGTCGGCCTCCCCGTCCGGGCGGCCGCCGGCGCCGGGGACGATCAGCACCTGCGGCTGGTCCTCGTTGACTCCGTTGTCCATCACAAGCCTCACCTCGTGAGCAGGATCTTCCCGACGTGCGCACTCGACTCCATGATCCGGTGCGCCTCAGCCGCTTCGGCGATCGGCAGCGACCGGTCCACGACCGGCCGGACCGTCCCTGCGGAGACCAGCGGCCAGACGTTCTCCGCCACGCCCGCGACGATACCCGCCTTCTCCTCGGCCGACCGGGAGCGGAGCGTCGTGGCAGCGACCGACAGGCGCTTCACCAGCATCCGGCCGAGGTCCAGCTCCGCCTTGCGGCCGCCCATCAGGCCGATGACGACGAGCCGACCGCCGGTCGCCAGCGAGCGCAGGTTCTGGTCCAGGTAGCCGCCGCCGATGATGTCCAGGACCACGTCGGCGCCGGCCCCGCCGGTCTCCTCCTTGACGCGGGCGGGGAAGTCCTCGGCCCGGTAGTCGATCGCGGCGTCGGCGCCGAACGACCGCACCGCGTCGAGCTTCGCCGCACCCGCAGTGGCGATGACGCGGGAGCCCCGCGCCTTCGCCAACTGGATCGCGAGCGTGCCGATGCCGCTGCCGCCGCCGTGCACCAGCAGCGTCTCACCGGGCTGCAGCCCGCCCACCATGAACACGTTCGACCACACGGTGGCCGCGGCCTCGGGCAGCGCCGCCGCCTCGGCGAGCCCGACGCCGTCCGGGATCGGCAGCAGCTGGCCGACCGGCACCGCGACCTGCTCGGCGTATCCGCCGCCGGCCAGCAGCGCGCACACCGGGTCGCCGACCGACCAGCCGGCCGCCTCGGTGCCCGGGCCGAGCGCGGCGATGCGGCCGGAGCACTCCAGGCCCGGATAGCGCGAGGCGCCCGGCGGCGGGTCGTAGCTGCCCTGCCGCTGGTTGATGTCGGCGCGGTTGACCGCGGACGCGGTGACGTCCACGAGGACTTCGCCGGGGCCGGCCACCGGGTCTTCGACCTCGGTCCAGGTGAGGACCTCGGGGCCGCCGGGCTGGGAGATCTGGATCGCGTGCATGCCGCAACGCTATCCAGGGCGCGGCCGCCGGGTCTGCGGGCAGGGCCCTGCGCCGCGGCGGCCGGTCGGTCGGCCCGCCGGCCGCGGCGGCGCGCGGCGGGGCGGGAGGGGCGGGGGAGGATTGGAGAGGGGATGTCCGGGGAGGACGGTGCCGGGTTGGATGTTGCCGGGTTGCCCCGGGGTCTTATCTTTAGTGTCGGACGACTTTTTTGACGGAGTAGAGAAAACCGACGACGCTGGGTGCCGGCTCCCATCGCCCCGACCGGGACCGGCCCCGCCGTCGTTCCCCCACGCCCCCAGACTGCGTCTTGAGGAGAGCCTCGGTGCCACGAAGTGAACCCCACGGTCCGGAGAACCCCACTCCGAGTCCGGCGGACGACGGGCGTGACCACGGGGCGGCCGCGCACTCCGCCGGCGACGGGGACCAGGGCGGCTTCGTCCCCGCCGGCACACCCGCCGACCAGTGGTTCGGCGACGGCGCGCTGCCGCCGCCCCCGCCCTACGCGGTCGGCGGTGCCCCCGCCCCCGCGTTCCCGGCGTTCCCGCCCGGACCCGAGTCCGGCCCGCAGCCGGCTGCCCCGGAGTGGCCGCCGCCGGCCCCCGATCCGGCCCCCGAGCAGCAGGTGGCGCCGCCGGCTGAGCAGCCCGCAGCGCCGCAGGACGGTCCGGCGCCCGCCGCATCTCCGGCACCCCCGGCCGATCCGGAGTCCGGCGCTCCCGCCGCGGCCAACGGCAGCAGCCCCGCCGGCGCACCGCCCCAGGGCTGGGAGCCGCCGGCAGAGGCGTGGGCGCCCGCTCCCGTCGCACCGCCGCCCGGCGCCGAGCCGCTCCAGCCCGGCCCGCAGCAGCAGGCGCCGCAGGGGCCGCCGTCCGGTCCGCAGGCACC
>NZ_BAAGXT010000055.1:0-36204 GCF_054779695.1 Nocardiopsis coralliicola
GGCCGAGCCGGCGCGTCCGGCGGCGCGCGGGCGCGCCGCCGGACCGGAGCGCAGCCGGATCGGCTCGGACGACCTCTTCCCGCCAGAGCCGCTCCGCCAGCGCCGCGGCGCCCGCCCGGAGCCGCGGCCCGAGTCGGCCCGTCCCGAGCGGCCGCGCCCGGAACCGGCCCGCCCGGAGCCGGCGCATCCGGAGCACCAGCACGCCGAGCCCGAGCGGTACGCCGAACCGGAGCAGCCGCCGGCCGGGGAGGAGGCCGGGGCGCCGCCCGCAGCGGCGCCGGCGCCCGTCCAGCCGCAGCAGGAGCGGGAGCAGGACGAGCCGCGCCGCCGGGAACCGGTCCGCCCGGAGCGCCCCGCGGTCGGCGGCGCGGCCGACAGCGGCCGCGAGCAGGGCCGGGACCTGGGTGTTCCGGCGGCCGCCGCGGGCGCCGCACCGCAGTCTCAGCCGCCGGCGCAGCAGCGCCGCAAGGGCCGCGGCCGCCGCGCCTCGGTGCCGTCCTGGGACGAGATCATGTTCGGATCGAAGAAGCCGGAGTAGCCCCGGCCCCGCCCTGCGGCGGCTCGGCCAGGAACGGCCGGAGCAGTCGCGGGGCGACCCCGGCGGCGAACTCCGCCGACTCCGCGGCGTCGGCGTCGATGGCGGTGCAGCCGCCGTCGCCCGCGCCGATGGCCGCGGTCAGGTGGGCCAGCCCGGCGCGGCGCTGGAAGAGGCTCTGCTCCCACCGCCAGCCGATGACGGCATCGGCGTCGACGACGGTCTGGGTGCGCTGCAGTGATCCGGATCGGACGCTGATCCGGGCCCCGTCGGTGCCGTGGCCGAGCGCCCGGTAGCGGTCGATGCCCAGCGCAACCCCGGCGACCGCCGCGGCCCCGGCCATCACGGCCAGCCAGATCTGGCCGAACGCGGCCGCTGCTGCGGCCACCAGCAGCGGCGGCCCCACCGCGCGCAGCAGGCGCCGGCGCAGCGCCGCCCGCGGGTGCCCCTGCAGCTCGCCGCCGAAGCGGCCGAGGATGCGGTCGGCGATCGGGCCGACGGCGGCGCGGGGGCCGGCCGGCAGCAGAACGGCACGGGTCGAGTCGCCGCCGAGACCGGTCATCACGGCGCGCAGCCGGGCGACCGAGCGGAGCCGCTCCAGCGGGCTGTCGCTGAGCTCGTAGCCGCGGATGCGGCGGCGCTCCAGCGCCACGCTCTGCCGGGTGAACAGCCCGCGGGAGGCCACCAGCGAGCCGTCCCGGCCGACCAGCCGGAAGTCCCAGTAGGCGACGGCGTAGGAGACGACGGCGAACAGCGGCATCGCCAGCAGCAGCACGGCGGCGACCGCGGCGGCCAGCGCAGCGAGCACCAGCAGCCCGGCATCGTCCATCAGCCAGCGGGCGAGGACGACGGCGCGCTCTCCGGCCGCGACTGCTCCGGCCTCGCCCAGGACGTCGCCGGCGACCTGGGAGGCGAGGCCGATGACGGCGGCGATGGCGACGAACGGCGTCAGCAGGTACCCGACGCTGAGTGCCGCGTAGCCGTACCAGCGCGCCGGCATGCGGAAGTACTCGACAACCGGTTCGGCGGCCCCCGGGGCGCCCGCAGCGCCCAGCGCGGAGGCGCCGGGCGGCGCCTCGGCGTCCGCCCCGGCTGCACCGGAGCCGGCGGGGCCGTCCGGCTGGCCGCGCAGTTCGGCCCGGCGGCGCAGCAGCTCGGTGTGCAGCCGGTCGGCCTCGGCGCGGGTGACGCCGTCGAGCTTGCCCTCTTCGTCGCCGGAGCCGCCCGCGGCGGCCTCGATGCGCACGACGGCCAGGCCCAGCATGCGGTGCACCAGGGTGGAGGTGACGTGCACGCCGCGGATCCGCTCGATCGGGACGGTGCGGCGGGACCGGCCGATCAGCCCGGTGCGGATCTCCAGCCGTTCGGCGCCGACCTGGTAGCGGACGGTCACGTAGGTGTAGACGCCGGTGAGGCCGACGCCGGCCAGCGCCGCGAACAGCGACGCCAGTGCCCACGCGTTCTGGGTGGCGCCGACGGCGACCAGCACCAGCGGCACGATGAGGTTCTTGAGGTAGACGAGCGGCGCCGTCACCATCATCCGCGGGCTGAGCCGCCGCCACGGTTCCGGCGGGGGCAGGGCCCCCGCGCCGGCGCTGCCGGGCGGCGCGGCCTCCGCCTCCGCAGCGGGTGCTTCGGCGCCCGTTCGGCCGCGCGGCGCAGTGCCGTCCGGAACGGGCCCGGGCGCGGGACCGGGGCGGCCATCGGCGCCGGACTCGGCGCCGGATTCCGGGTACTGTTCAGGGCCGCCGCTCACGTCGCGTCGTTCCGCAGCTCGCCGGCGCGCACCGCGACCTCTTCGGACAGCGTCCTCGCCTGCTCGGCGTCGAGCCCCTCGATGGTGGAGGATCCGGCGTGCGACGCGGTCTGGATCTCCAGTGTCGCCACCCGGAACAGGCGCTCCATCCAGCCCTGGGTGTGGTCCACGGTCTGCACCCGGTCGATCGGCACCAGCTGCCACCGCCGATTGAGCCAGCCGCTGCGCGTGTAGACGACGTCGCCGGAGACCTCCCAGCGGTGCACGCGGTACCGGAACCTCGGCATGACCGCGGTGTCGGCAACCGCGTAGACGCCGTACAGCACGGGCGCGGCCCAGCCGCGGCCGGTGACCCAGGCGGGCATCCAGCCGGCGTCGATCGCGCCGGCCCCCCAGACGGCGGCGGCGAGGACGGCCACCACCACGGCATGCCCCATCGCGGCCTTCAGGGTCCACATCGGCACAGCCCGCGCACACACGCGGTTCTCCGGGGGGCGCAGAGCGGTCGTCATCACGGTCTGAGTCTAGGGCGTGCGGCCGCTGCCGCCCGCTCCGTCACCCGTCGGTCAGCGGGCTGCGCGCGCCTGCACTGCGGCGGGGCCGCGGCCGCGCCGGCCACGGTCAGCCGCCGCATCCGGCCACCGCTGAAACATCCCGCCGGACGTCAGCGTTCTGTCAGTGGCAGGCCGCAGACTCGAGGCGAGCGGGCCGGCTGCGGCGCCCACAGCCGGCCGGCGCCATCCCATCCGCCGCATCCGCCCTGAGCGGCCGCACCGCACGGCCTCTTGACTTCGTCTTAAGTCAAAGTCCGAAAGTGAGTCCATGACGACAGCAGCACGCCGGCTCCCCGACACGGGAGCCCGACCGGGGAGGGCACGATGACCGACGCCATCCGCGCTGAAGGGCTGGTCAAGCAGTACAAGGAGACCAGGGCCCTGGACGGCGTGGACCTGACCGCGCGCCGCGGCAGCGTTCTGGGCGTCCTGGGGCCCAACGGCTCCGGCAAAACGACCACCGTACGAATCCTGGCCACACTGCTGCGCCCTGACGCCGGCCGCGCCTGGGTCGACGGCCACGACGTCGCCGCCGATCCGCACGAGGTGCGCCGCACCATCGGGCTGACCGGCCAGTACGCCGCCGTCGACCAGGACCTGACCGGCACCCAGAACCTGATCCTCATCGCACGGCTGCTCGGGTTCACCCGGCGCGGCGCCCAGCTGCGCGCCGCCGAGCTGCTCGACCGGTTCGCGCTGGCCGACGCGGCGGGACGGCCCGCATCCACCTACTCCGGCGGCATGCGGCGCCGGCTCGACCTCGCGGCGAGCCTGGTGGGGCGCCCGTCGGTGCTCTACCTGGACGAGCCCACCACCGGTCTGGACCCGCACAGCCGCAACGGGCTGTGGGACGTGGTGCGCGGTCTGGTGGCGGACGGCGTCACCGTGCTGCTCACCACCCAGTACCTGGAAGAGGCCGACCAGCTGGCCGACGACATCGTCGTCCTCGACCACGGCCGGGTGATCAGCCGCGGCACGCCCGACGAGCTGAAGGAGCGGGCCGGCGCGCAGGTGCTGCAGGTGCGCCCCGCCGACCCGGCCCAGCTGGAGGCGGCGGGCCGCGTCGTCGAGCTCGCCACCGGCGGCGAAGTCCGGACCCAGGCGTCGACCGCCTCGGCGTCGGTCACCGACCCGGCCGTGATGCCGGAGGTGGTGCGCAGGCTCGACGACGCGGGGATCGCGGTCGCCGAGCTCAACCTGCGCCGCCCCAGCCTCGACGAGGTGTTCCTGGCGCTGACCGGCCACGCGGCCGAGGAGGAGACCCCGGAGAGGATTGACGCATGAGCGCCACTGCAACCCGCAGCGCCGTCTCGGCGCCGGCCGGTCCCGCGCCGCACGTCGCGGCCCGCATCACGCCGGCCGCGGCGGTCCGGCACGGATCGCTCCTGGCCTGGCGGAGCCTGCTGAAGATCCGCAGCAACCCCGAGGAGATCCTCGGGCTGACGTTCATGCCGCTGATGTTCGTGGCACTGTTCGTCTTCGTGTTCGGCCAGGCCATGATGGGCGACTGGCAGACCTACCGGGACTTCATCATCCCCGGTATCACCGCGCAGTCGGTGGTGTTCGCGACGATCGGCACCGGCGTCGCGCTCAACACCGACATCGAGAAGGGCATCTTCGACCGCTTCCGGTCCCTGCCGGTCGCCCGCTCCGCACCGCTGACCGGCGCGATCATCGGCGACCTGGCCCGCTACGCGCTCACCGTGATCATGGTGCTGGTGGTGGCGGTGCTGATCGGCTACAGGCCGGCCGGCGGCGTGCTGGGCGTGATCGGCGCGGCGGCCGTGGTGATGGTCTTCGCGTTCGCCCTGTGCTGGCTCTCGGCCTTCGTCGGGCTGCTGCTGCGGACGCCGATGGCGGTCAACATCTTCGGCTCGATCTGGATGTTCCCGCTGACCTTCGGCGCGTCCACCTTCGTCGACCCCGACCAGATGCCGGGGTGGATGGCGGCGTTCGCGCGGGTCAACCCGGTGACGCACGTGACCGACACGATGCGCGGGATGATGGAAGGCGGCCCGTTCCTGCAGCCGCTGCTGTGGACGCTGCTGTGGGTCGCGATCCTGCTCGCGGTGTTCTTCCCGCTGGCCACCCGCGCCTACCGCAACCGGGCCTGACCCCGGCTCCGCCGTTCGGCCGCCGGCCGCGCGCACCGGTCTCGGGGCACCCGCTCCCCGGGGCCGGCGGCGCTCACCGCCGGTCCCGCCTCCGGGGTGCGCACGCGAGCACGGAACCGCTGCCGCCTCCCTCCGCCGGCCTCGCGTGCCGGCACCCGGTCCGCGGCGGCCGCACACGGCCCGGCCGCAGTACCGGTCAGCCGTCCGATCCGGGGCGCGCGACCGGCCCGGACCCGCCCGGAGTGCGCAGAGGCTCCGCGCCCGCGCCGGTCAGGCAGCGCTCGCCGGTGGCCGAGCAGCGGTACCCGCGCTCACCCCGCCGCTGCCGATGAGCGGGGCGCCGCCCGTTCCCGGGCTCCGCGGCCGCACCGGCGGCCGGCCGGGCTGCACGGCAGCCGGCAGGCAGTCAGTACCGCCCCGGGCCGGTATCCGCCCCCTCGTCTTCTGCGCTCCCCCAGGTGCGCACGCGGGCGTCGAACCGCTGCCACGCGTCCTCCGGCGGGCGCCCGGCCGCCTGCTTCCGGGCCGCGTCTGCGCCGGGGACCGCGTCGAGCCGGCGCAGGAGCGCGGCGACGTCGGGGTCGGCCGGCGCGGGGAGTCCGCGCAGCGCCTCGGCGATGCGCAGCGCCTCGGCGGCCCGCAGCGGCGCCCCCGCCGCCGCCTCCACGTCGGCGGCGGCCTCGGCGATCTTGGCTGACGCCGCACCCTTGCGGGTGCCCTGGAGGCTGGCCCACGCGGCGGCGACGTGGCCGCGCGCGGCAGCGGTGCTGCCGCGGCCGGCCGCGAGCCTTGCGGCCTCTGACCGGAGGGGCGCGGTGAGCTGGGTGCGCAGCAGATCGCCCGCGTCGGCGGAGCCGCCGACCAGCGCGTCCAGCTCCGCCCGCGCGGCCTGGCCCTCGCCCGCCCAGCGCAGGATCTGGGCGCGGCACAGATGCGTCAGCAGGCGCAGGTCGTACTCGCCGGCTCCGCCCCCGGTGCGGCCGTCCAGCGCGGCGAGCCCGGCGGCGGCGTCACCGGAGCGGGCCAGCGCCACCGCCCGCAGTCCGTACAGCGCGTCGACCGTCTCGGCCATGCCCATCGCCTCGCCGTCGGCGATCGCCTCGTCCAGCAGTGCCGCCTCGGCCGCGGTGTCGTCCAGGCCGACCAGTTCGGAGGCGAGGAAGGCGACGGTGGTGCGGGTCCACCGCTCGCCGATCCCGCTCAGCCGGTCCAGGACCGACAGCAGGGCCGCGCGCGCCTCGCCGCAGCGGCCGAGGAACGCCTGCTCCAGCAGCATCCCGGCGAACCCCTCGGCTACCAGCGCCTGGCCTCCGGGGAGTGCGCGGGCGGCGGCCTGGGCGCGGCGGAGCGCGCCCTCGGGGTCGTGGCCGAGGAGGCCGAGCAGGACGGCGACGAAGAGCAGCGACAGGTGGTCCTCGGCGCGCTCGCCAGCGGCGCGCAGCACGGCTTCGGCACGGTCCAGTTCGGCGGCGGCCCGGTCCGTGCCGGCCCGGCCGGCCTGCGGCGGATGCAGGTCGCGGTCGAGCGTGCACAGCGCGATGCACTGGGCGTAGGCGGCGGCGCGGCCGGCCGGCGGCGTGCTGCCTGCGGCCTGGAGCAGGTCGGCGGCGTGCCGGGGCAGGTCGGCCCAGCCCCGGTCGAGCTGGGCGTAGGGCAGCGCCGCGGCGGTGAGGTCGAAGGCGAGCGGCAGCCGGCCGGTGCCGATCGCCCAGGCGAGCACTGCGCTGTGCTCCTCTTCGGCGGCGCGCAGCCGGCGGATGACGCTGCCCTGGTCGGGGCCGAGGAGCGCCTCGGCGGAGGCGGGGAGCAGCCGGAGCAGGAAGCGGGCCTGCGCGGCGCGCACACCGTCGGTCTCGCCGGACTCGGCGAGGCGCTGGCGGCCGTAGGCGCGCACCGTCTCCAGCAGCCGGTAGCGGGGGCCGTCGGGTTCGGCGGTGCCCTCCACCGTGACGAGGGACTTGTCGACGAGGGAGAACAGCACGTCCCACACGTCGCGGCCGCCGACCGTGCCGGACCCGGCTGCCGCGGAGGCGCCGGAGCCGGATCCGGTGCCGCCGGGCGCGTCCGGCGCAGCGGCGGCGCCGGTATCGCTGCAGACCTCTTCCACCGCGTCGAGGCCGGCGCCGGCGGAGAACGCCGCCATCCGGCGCAGCAGCGCCCGCTCCGCTCCGTCGAGCAGCTCCCAGCTCCAGTCGACGACCGCCTCGAGGGTGCGGTGCCGGCCGTCAGCCGTGGCGGGGCCGCCGGCGAGCAGCCGGAACCGGTCGCTGAGCCGTTCGGCCAGGCGCGGCAGCGGCAGATGCCGTACCCGCGCCGCAGCGAGTTCCAGGGCGAGCGGCATGCCGTCGAGCTCGCGGCAGATCCGCACCACCGGCCCGGTGGTGGCGGCGTCGATCGCGAAGCCGGGGTCGTGCGCGCGGACCCGGTCGGCGAACAGCCGCACTGCGGCGTTCTCCGCGGCCTGCCCGGGGGTGGCGTCCTCCGGGGGCGGGGCCAGCGGCGGCACCGGCAGCAGCCGCTCACCGGGCACGCCGAGCGGCTCCCTGCTGGTCGCCGCCACGTGCAGGCCGCGGCAGCGGCGCAGCAGGCGCTCCAGCGCATCGGCCAGGCCGGGCAGCAGGTGCTCGCAGTTGTCGGCGATCAGCAGGACGCGGCGGCCGCCGATCAGCTCGGCCGCCCGCTCCACCGGGTCGGCGCTGCCGGCGGCCGGCATCGGCGCGACGGTGCGCTCGCGCAGGCCGAGCACGTCGAGCAGGGTGATGGCGACCGCGGAGTCGTCGCGCAGCGGTGCCAGGTCGACGAACCAGACGCCGTCCGGGAAGGGGCTGGCGGGCACCCCGGCCGCAGCCGCCGGGCCGGGGACGGCGCCGGCGGCAGCGGTGCGCCCCGGGGACGTGCCGTCGGCGATGCGGGCGCCCGCCTCCACGGCGAGCCGGGTCTTGCCCGCGCCGCCCGGTCCGACCAGGGTGACCAGGCGCTGCTCCGGGAGCAGCTGCAGCGCCCGGTCCAACTCGGCCTCGCGCGCGACGAAGCTGGTGAGCCGGGTGGGCAGCCGGGCCGGCGGGGCCTCCGGGCGGCCCGGAGCCGGCTCGGGGCGGTGCGCCGGGCCGCCGCCGCGGAGCAGTTCCACGTGCAGGGCGGCGACGGCGCGGCCCGGATCCGCGCCGAGCGCCTCCGCGAGCCGGGCACGCAGCCGCTCATAGGCGACCAGCGCCTCGGCGGTGCGGCCGGTGGCGGCCAGCGCCCGCATCAGCAGCTCGGTGACGTGCTCGCGGAGCGGTTCCCGAGCCGCAAGCTCCTCCAGTGCGGGCACGGCCGCGGCGTGCTCACCGGCTTCCAGCCGGGCCTCCAGCAGCTCCACCTCCGCGCCGCGGTACTGCTCGGCCACGCGCACCGCCTCGGAGTCGCCGCCGGCGAGCTCGGGCAGCGGGTCGCCGCGCCACAGCCGCAGCGCGTCGCTGAACAGCTGGACGGCCGCGGCGGCCTCGCCCGCGGCCCGCGCCGCCCGGCCGCGCTGCACCAGCGCCTCGAACTCCCACAGGTCGACATCGGCGGGGGCGGCACTGATCAGGTATCCGGCCGGCCCGCCCTGCACCGCGCCGGCGCGGCCGAGCTGCCGGCGCAGCCGGGACACCAGGGCCTGCAGCGCGTTGGCGGGGTTGGCCGGCGGCGCGCCGTCCCACACGCCCGCGGCGAGCCGGTCGGCGGAGACGGTGCGGCCCGGCGCGAGCAGCAGCAGGACCAGCAGGCGGCGCACGCGTGCGCCGCCGACGGCCACTGGCGCGCCGGAGTCGTCGGTGACCGCAACGGGGCCGAGGATCGAGTACCGCACTCCCCCATGATCACTGATCGCGCCGGGCCCGGGGACGCGCCGTGCCCCGCGGCCGCCGCAGCGGCAGTAGGGTGCCCAGGGAGCGCGCCCCGCGGGTGCCGCGCCGCCGGCACGCCCGCCGGCGCCTGCCGCGGCCGCCGCTCCGCGCCCAGCCGCACCGCCGCGGAGACGTCCGCGGAGCCGATCGTCCTTGCAGGAGCACCATGGTCTCGCCCGTACGCCCCCGTTTCTCCGGCACCGCCCGTGCCGCTGCCGCGGCAGCGGCCTGCGGTGTCCTCGCGGCGGGCTGCTCGGGACCGTCCTCGGGCGGCGGCGAGCTCACCGACGACATCAACGTCACCAGCACGATGCTGCAGGCCGGCCGCCCGGTGCCGGACGCGTTCACCTGCCTCGGCGACGGCGACGGCGTCTCGCCCCCGCTGCAGTGGTCCGGCCAGCCCGAGGAGGCCGGCTCGTTCGCCGTGGTCGCCGACGACCCGGCGACGGCGGAGGTGCTGTGGGTGGTCTACGACCTGGCCCCGGACACGGTGGAGATCCGCCAGGACACCGTGCCCCAGCCCGCCCAGCTGGGCCTCAACAGCGCCGAGGAGGCCGACTACAAGGCGCCCTGCCCCGAGGAGGACGAGGCCTACGACTACCGCTTCACCGTCTACGCGCTCTCCGAGCCGCTCGGCCTGGCCGGCGGCGCCCCCCTCGAGGAGTCACTGGAGGCCATTTCGGCGCACACCATTGCCCGCGGCTCGCTGTCCGCGACGCGGGGGTAAACGGCGTGGCAGCAGCCCTCCGCGCAGCGCGCCGGAGGGGGACCCGCGGGTAGCGATCCGTCGGCCGCAGCGCGGCGCTGCAGGCAATACCGCAGAAATTCCCGGGCTTCCCCCGCTGCACCCGCTGCGAATCTCCGCATATGGTGGGGCCGTGCCCCCCAGTGACCGCGCCATGACCGAATCCACCGATCGCGGTGCGGCCCCGCGCAGGCGCCCCAGTTTCGGCGCGCGCGGGCCGGAGGGCCGAATACGTCCGTCCGTCACCCGCCCCGGTGGCACCTCCGTCCCCGACAAGGCCACGGCCCCAAGGGTGGTGCACTCAGCATGACCGTTCTGATCGTCACGATCGTCGCGATCATCGTCGTCCTCCTCGTCCTCGTGCTGATCCTCCTCGGCATGCGGGCGCTGAGCACGGCGCGCGCCGACGACTTCGATGACGCGTTCGACACCGAGTCCGACGGCGGTGATCCGGACGGCAGGTCGGACCGGTCGTCCCGGCGGCGGTCCGGGGGCCGCCGCGGCCGCGGCGCAGCGCGGGACGGCGAAGACGGCGGCGATCCGGACGACGAGGACGACCTGCCGGCGCAGCCGCGGGTGCGGGCCCGCCGCAGCAGCCGGGGCTCCGCCTGGGACGACGGAGACCTGTCGGACAACGGCTTCTGGTCCAGCCTCGGCGCGGACGGCGACGGCGACGAACCGGACGAGGAGCCGGCGCCCCGGCCGGCGCGGCGCAGCGGGCGGGCGGCCCGCAGCGGGCGGAGCGCCCGGGCGGCCGACACCGGGCCGCTCCCGGCCGGCGGTGACGGCGGCGACGCCGTCGGCGGTGATTTCGCGGAGGAGCCCGCGCCGCGGCGCGGCCGGCGGTCGCGCAGGGCGGCAGCTGCCGCCGAGGAGCCCGCGGAGAGCCCCGCAGACGCCGCTTCCAGCACCGACAGCATCGCCAAGCTCGCCAGCCTCGGCAGCGGCGACGATCCGGTCAGCACGGAGGCGGAGCAGCCGGCGGCCGCGCACGCCGCCGGCGGGCCCGGCCGGACCGCGGCCGCATCGCTTCCACCCGCGGCGCCCAACGCTCCGGCGCGGCCCGCAGCCGACACCCGCCCCGCACCCGCCGGCTACGGCGCCCCGGCGGCAGCGTCGACCTATGACACGGGCTCCTACAGCCGCCCGTCCTTCGGCGGCGCCTACGGCGGCGACCCGCTCGGGTCCGGCCCGACCACGGACACCGGTTCCTACAGCCGCCCGGCCGGCCTCTCCGCCGGAGCGGCGTACGACCCCTACGACACGGGTTCCTACAGCCGCCCGGCACGGTACGACGGCTCCGCCTCGCCCTACGACACCGGCTCCTACAGCCGCCCGGCCGCGGCCGACCCGCTGGCCGCCCCGGGGTACCGCGCGGGGCCGCCCTCCGGCCCGCAGCCGCAGGCCCCCGCCCCGTCCTACGGTGCGACGGATCCGCTGCGCGGCTCCGCGGAGGGCCGCTCCGCTCCGGCCGCTCAGGGCTACGACCGCGGCGCGCCGACCGCCGGCGCGGGCTATGCGGGCACGGGCTACAGCGGCGACACCGGGCCGTTCCGCTCCAGTGCCTACGGCAGCTCCCCCTCCGCTGCCGAGCCGGCAGCGGGCTCCTACGGCGCCGGGGCCTACGGCGCGGAGTCACCGGTGGCCGGCTCCTACGGCGCCGGTTCGTACGGATCCGGCTCCTACAGCACCGGCGGCTACTCCGCTGGCCTTCCTTCAGCTCCGCCCGCGCAGCCCGGCGGAGGCGCCGGCTACGCGCCGTCCGGCTACGGCAGCCGGGGGTACGGCGCCGCGCCGGCCGCACCCCCCGGCTACAGTGCGGCGGGCGGCGCAGGCCATACGCCCGCCTACGGCGCACCGTCGCCGTACGACACGGGCTCGTACAGCCGCCCGGACTTCGGTTCCAGCCCCTACGGCACCCCTCCCGGCGGGTCCCCCGCCGCGCCGGGCTACGAGACCGGCGGATACGCCGCCGATCCCCTCTCCGCCGACTCCCTGAGCCGCTACGGCGGCGACCTGTACGGCCGGCCCGCCGACACCGCGGGCTACGGCGGCTACGCACCGCCCTCGGGCGGCACCTACGGCGGAAGCCTGTACGACACCGGCGCCTACAGCCGCCCCGAGTACGACACCGGCGCCTACGAGCAGGGCCTCTACGGGTCACCGCTGGGCCCCCCGCCCACCGACGCCGGCCCGCCCGCCGGCTACGGCGGCATGCTCGACGCCTACGGCCGCCCGGTGGGCGACCCGCCGAGCGGCCCGAACGCCTACGGCGGCCCCGGTGAGGCCCGCTGGGGCGCCGACGCGCCCCCGTACCCGCCCTACGACGGCCGCTACTAGACCGCTGGTGGGAATTGTCGGGTGTCCTGGCCAGTGGCCGCAGGCGATCAGCGGCCGCTTGACCGGGCCCCGATCAGCCAGTTGTGCCGGATCGCGGTGTTCATCGCCGCGATCTGCTGGTCCGCTGGAAGATGCGGGCCCAGAGCCCTTTCAGTGGCGCGCCCGGCGTGGCGTTCCCGAGCTCGTTCTTCACGGCCCCGATGACGGTTGCGATGCGCTGGCGGCAGCCAGGACGGGAACGAGGCATCCTCGGGCTCGCCGGCGCGGGCGGGCCGGATGAGCGGATGGCCCGGCCCGGCCGCGCGGCTTCGATCCCGGCCCCGGCGGAGCCCTTGCCACCACCACCGCCGGCCCCGGCCCCACCGGGCCGGCGTGGAGCAGGTGCAGCACCTGCTTGCACCCATCCGGCTCCTTAGGATGGGCCAGCGAGGACGCGGTGACCGCGCCCTCGGCGGTGGCGACCAGCACCAGCGGGGCGCCCCGGTGGAAGGCACGGTGAGAGGTGCCCCTGCCCTACCCGGCGATCCCACTGGCCCGGCATGCGGGGAGACAGGCCGCCGAGGCGGCCGGTGCCAGGCGCAACCAGCGGCGTTGGCCATCGCAGCGCAGAAGGACCCGGGCGACGGCGACGCAGCCGAGTCCGGCGTCGGTGAGCAGGAGCGGGCGCCCCGGGCCGGTGCGCTGTCAGGCCGAAGGGATCACGTCGTCCAGATGGACGCAGAGCGCGGTCAGCAGGGCGTCCGGGCCAGTGGTCGCGCTCTGATCCACGGCGCCCTTCGCCATGCGCGCAGCTGGTTCACCGATCGCCCATCAATGATCTAGGGCGTGGCGGGTGGACACCTGCCTGCTGCGCGGCGCCCTGGCGCCCCTCGCGGCGTTCCCCTCTCCTCGACAGGACAACCCCGCCCTGACTCCCTCGGCGGGCCTGCGACGGGTGCACCGCCGACACCGCTCGCGACCAATGCCATCCACCCAGCACGCCCGAGGACCGCATCCGCCACCCACCGGGCCGGGCACCCCCGCGGTGCCCGGCCCCGGCTGTCCCGCCGGCTCGCGCAGCCGCGACCGGAACGGGCGCGGCCGCTCGGCCCGGGGCCTCCGCAGCCGGCGGAGCGGTCCGCAGCACCGGGCAGCGCGGAAGACCTGGAAGTCCGGGTGGGGAACTCGGGCCAACGGTTGGCGGAATCACCTTCCGTGATCGCCCCCGCACCGCGAGAATAGCTACCGAACGTAACCGACAGCGTCCGGACCGTCGCGCCGGGGGCCCGCGACGCATGCCTTCGCCGGCCTCCGCGACCGCCGACCGCTGTCCCCGCAGCGGCGCGCCGCACCGGTGACAGACAGGGGCCGGCCCGGAGAGGGCGGCTCAGAGGGGGGATGCATGCCTCGCGATGCCCGAGGGGGGAACGACACCCAGGAACGCAGGACCGCGGCGGTGCAGCACGCACCGGCCGTGCCGTTACGCTTCGCCGCGCGCGGGGACTTCGGCGCGTCGCTGGTCGCCTTCCTCGTCGCGGTGCCGCTGTCCATGGGCATCGCGGCGGCCTCGGGCGCGCCTCTGGTCGCGGGGCTGATCGCCTCCATCGTCGGCGGCGTCGTGGCCGGCCCGCTCGGCGGGTCCCGGGTCCAGGTGAGCGGTGCGTCGGTCGGCCTGACCGTGGTGGTGGCCGGGCTGGTCGCCGACTTCGGCTGGCAGGTCATGTGCCTGATCACCGTCCTCGCCGGACTGCTGCAGATCGTGCTGGGAGCGTTCCGGATCGCCCGCGCCGCGCTCGCCGTGTCTCCCGCTGTGATCCACGGGATGCTGGCCGGCGTCGGCATCACGATCGCGCTCGCGCAGGCACACGTCGTGCTCGGCGGGTCCGCGCCGGTGTCGGCGGTGGCGAGCCTGGCGGAGCTGCCCGGCGCGCTGGCCGACCGCAACGACGCGGCGCTGGCGATCGGTGTGCTCACGTTCGCGGTGATGCTGCTCTGGCCGCGGCTGCCGCTGCTCCGCCGGCTGCGCGCGGTGCCGGCCGCGCTCATCGCGATCGGCACCGCCACGGCGGCCGCCACACTGATGGACCTGGACCTGCAGCGGGTGACCCTGCCGGACTCGCTGGCGCAGGCGTGGAGCGGTCCGGCCCTGCCCGCCCGCGGCGACCTGCACGACGTCGCGCTCGGCGTGGTCACCATCGCGCTGGTGGCCAGCGTGGAATCGCTGCTGAACGGGCTGGCCGCCGACCGGCTGCACGACGGCCGGCGGATCCGGCTCGACCGCGAGCTGGCCGGCCAGGGCGCCGCGAACACGGTGAGCGGCCTCCTCGGCGGCCTGCCGGTGACCGGCGGCATCGTGCGCACCGGCGCCGCCGTGCGGGCCGGTGCACGCACGCCGGCCACCGCGGTGCTGCACGGCGTGTGGGCGCTGCTGTTCGCGGTGTTCTTCGCGCACGCGGTGGAGCTCATCCCGATGGCCGCGCTGGCCGGGCTGCTCGTGTTCATCGGGGTGCAGATGGTCGACCCGTCGCGGCTGGCCCAGATGCGCCGGCACCACGAGGCGAGCGTCTACGTGGTGGCGCTCACCGCGGTGGTGGCGCTCGGCCTGCTGGAGGGCGTGGTGGTGGCGTTCGCGGTCGCGCTGGTGGTCGCGCTGCGCCGGCTGACCCGGCTGACCGTGCTCACCGAGGAGTCCGACGGGCGCTGGCACGTGGTCGTGCAGGGCTCGCTCACCTTCCTCGGAGTACCGCGGGTGACGCGGGTCCTGCGCAGTGTCCCGGAGCAGGCGCGGGTCGACCTCGACCTGCACGTCGACTTCATGGACCACGCGGCCTTCGAGGCGATCCACGCCTGGCGGGTGGACCACGAGCGCACCGGCGGCGTCGTCGACATCGACGAGGTCCACGAGCGGTGGTACGAGCGGAGCAGCCAGCAGGCACCCCCGGTGGACAAGACCGGGCCGCGCGGCCTGGCCCGCTGGTGGGCGCCCTGGCGGATGCGCCGCGGCTTCGACGACTCGGCTGCGCCGTCCGGGCTGCTCCTGGCCGGCGCGCAGGAGTACCACTCCAGCACGGCGGGGCGGATGCGCTCGGTGCTGAGCCGGCTGGCGCACCGGCAGCACCCGTCGGCGCTCTTCATCACCTGCGCCGATTCGCGGGTGGTCCCGAACGTGATCACGGCCAGCGGACCGGGCGACCTGTTCACGGTGCGCAACGTGGGCAATCTGGTGCCGCCGCACGCTGACGCGGACGCCGAGGCGTCCGTGGGCGCGGCGGTCGAGTATGCGGTGGAGGTGCTGGAGATCCCCGCCATCGTGGTGTGCGGGCACTCGCACTGCGGCGCGATGAAGGCGCTGCTGGACGGGGCCCACGCCGACCCGGCCGGGGTGCGCACGCCGCGCCTGCGCCGGTGGCTGGCCGGCGCGGAGGCGGCCCTGGAGCGGACCCGCACCGCGGTCCCGGACGGCAGCCCGCAGGCGCTGCGGGTCCTGGCCCAGCACAACGTGGTGCAGCAGCTGGAGAACCTGCTCACCTATCCGGCGGTGCGCCGCGCGCGCGACGCCGGCCGGCTGGAGCTCACCGGGATGTTCTACGACCTGGATACGGCGGAGCTGCACGTGCTCGACGCGAGCGGCTCCTTCGTTCCGGTACCGCCGCGGCGCCCGGAAGCCGACCCGGTGCCCGGCTGACCCGTCCGCCCCGCCCAGCGCAGCCGCACCCGCGGAGGGGCGGGGCACCGGAAGGCGCCCGGACGCACTGCGCCGCTGCCGCCGGTCCGGCGGCAGCGGCGGGGTGGGTCCGGCTGCGGTGGCGCCGGACCTACTCGCCGCGGTCGGGGTTGTCGTCCCGACCGTCCTTCTGCACTTCGGAGGCCTGGTAGCGGGCGAAGCCGATGATGACCGCGATCGCCGCCACGGGAAGCGCGAACAGGAGCACCCACACCACGGTCATGTCCATTGGCAACGACACCCGATCCGATCACGCCGACGTCCGGTTGCGACGCCACCCAATGTAACGGCCCCGCAGGGCCGCTCGCTTTCCGGCGCTCCGCTGCGCGACCCCAAACGGCCCGCGGGATTGGCCCGATATGCGCCCGATCGGCGCCGCGCTCCCCGCGGGCGCGCCCGCGGGGAGCGCGGCGGGGAAGGAAGAGGGGGGAGCCGGCCGGTAAGCCGGATTCTGTCGGCCCCGTGAAGGGGCCGGGCGGCCATCCATCTGGGACCGGCGTTGCCGCCGGCCTCGGTGCGGTCTACCCGCGGACCTCGGGCGGGCCGCCCTCAAACGTCCGCGCGGGGGCGCGTGGCCCCCTTCTCGACCTTGCTCCGGGTGGGGTTTGCCGAGCCGGCCGGATCACTCCGGCCGCTGGTGGTCTCTTACACCGCCGTTTCACCCTTACCACCGCGAGCGGTGGCGGTCTGTTTTCTGTGGCACTGTCCCGCGGGTCGCCCCGGGTCGGTGTTACCGACCACCCTGCCCTGTGGAGTCCGGACTTTCCTCGACGCCGCACGCGGCGCCGCGACCGCCTGGCCGACTCCCCCGGAGGTGACCCTACCGCAGGTGAGCGGTGTCGTTGAACGAGCGGAGGACCGCCGGACCGTCGGCGTACAGGTCGATCTCGCTGAGGCCGGCCTCGTCGAGGTGCATCCGGTAGAGGGCCTCGACGGGGGCGCCGAGGGCGTGGGCCACCATCGCCTTGATGGGGGTGACGTGGCTGACCACGAGCACGGTGCGGCCGCGGAGCCGGCGGGCGAGGGCGTCGCGGGCGCGGCCGGCCCGGCGGGCGGCCGCGGCGAGGCTCTCCCCGCCGGGCGGCGCCGCATGGACGTCGGACAGCCATGCGGCCAGTTCGGCCGGGCGCTCGCGGCGGACCTCGGCGAACGTCATGCCCTCGAACGCGCCGAAGTCGGTCTCCCGCAGGTCGGGGTCGGGCTCGACGTCGAGGCCGAGCCGGGCCGCAGCGGTCCGGGCGGTCTCCATGGTGCGGCGGAGCGGGGAGGCGACGACGGCGTCGGCGCCGAGGCCGGCGATGCGCTGCGCGGCGGCCTCGGCCTGGGCCCGGCCCTGTTCGGTGAGCCCGAGGTCGCCCACGCCGGCGAAGCGGCGCTCGACGGAGTGGGCGGTGGTGCCGTGCCGCAGGAGCAGCAGCCGGGTCGGCTCGGTGTCCGGTGGGCCGTGCGCAGCGCCCGGTCCGGCCGCGGCGCCTGCCACCGCGCCGGCGGCGGGCGCTACTGCGCCGGACTCCGCTGCTGCGTCCGCGCCGAGGCCGGCCGCCGCGTCCATGGCGGCGTTGGCGAGCCGGTCGGCGTCGGCGTTGTCAGCGCGCGGCACCCAGGTGAACCGGACGCCGCCGAGGCCGGCCACGAGGGCGTCGGCCTGCCGTGCCAGGGGCTTGAGATCGGGGTGCTTGATCTTCCAGCGGCCGGACATCTGCTCGACGACCAGCTTGGAGTCCATCCGCGCCTCGACGCGGGCGGCCGGATCGATCCGCGCGGCCGCCTCCAGGCCGGCGATGAGCCCGCGGTACTCGGCCACGTTGTTGGTCGCGGTGCCGATGGACTCGGCCTCTTCCGCGAGGAGTTCCCCTGTCCCGGCATCGCGCACCAGCGCGCCGTATCCGGCCGGCCCCGGGTTGCCCCGCGATCCGCCGTCCGCCTCCACCACGAGCCTGCGGCCCATCACGCCTCCCCTTCGGATGGCCGCCGCCGCTGCGCAGCCGGCGCAGCGCGGCAGCCCGCCGCTCCCCTGCGGCCTGCCTGCCCTCCGCTCCCCGCGGCGCCCCGGCTCCGGGGCGCCCCCGGGGCCCTAGAGGCCGGACTCGGCGGTGCGCACCAGGATCCGGCGGCAGTCGTCGCAGCGCAGGACCTCGTCGGCCGGCGCCTGCCGGATCCGGCCCAGCTCTGCGGTGCTCAGCGCCAGCTTGCACCCCTCGCACCGGCCGTAATGCAGGGCCGCGGCGCCGATTCCGTACTGCTCGCGGAGCTTGTCGTAGAGGCCCAGCAGGTCGTCGGGCACCTCCTTGGCGAGCCGATCGCGGCGCTCCCGCTCGGTGGCGCGGTCGCTGTCGATCTCGACGACGGCGGCGCCGCGCGCATCGGCCGCGGTGTCGCGCCGGCCTTCTGCGCCGGCCAGTTCCGCGGCGGCCGCGGTGCGCTCGGATTCGGCGGCCTCGCGGCGCTCCATCACCTCCAGCACCACCTCTTCCAGCTCGGACTGGCGGCGCTGCAGCGAATCGATCTCGGACTGGAGCTGCTCGAGCTCCTTGGGCGAGGAGACCTGGCCGCCGTCGAGCCGGGCGCGGTCCCGCTCGGAGCGGGTGCGGACCTGGTCGACGTCGGATTCGGCCTTGCGCTGCTCGCGGTCGAGGTCGCCGAGTGCGGTCTCGGCGGCGACGACGCGGTCCCGGAGCCGGGCGATCTCGCCGTCGAGGCGGACCACTTCCTCCGCCTCGGGCAGGGTGGCGCGGCGGTGGTTCAGCCGGGCGAGGGCGGCATCGGCCTCGGCGATGTCGAGGAGGCGCTGCTGCTGTTCGGGTGCTGCTTTCACGTGGGCTCGGGTCTCCTCTACAACGCCTGGGTCCAGGCATCGGTGACGGTGGTGGAAACACGGGTCTCGACCGCTGCGCCGCGAGCGGCCAGCGCGGCACGCAGACGCGCGGCGCCGTCGTCCAGCCAGGGGTGCTCGCCGGCCCAGTGGGCGACGTCGAGCAGCGCGGGCGCGTCCGCGTCCAGCGAGTGCTGCAGGTGCTCCGAGGCGGGGTGGTGCCGCAGGTCGGAGGTGAGGTAGGCGTCCACGCCGGCGGCGCGCGCCTCGGCCAGCAGGCCGTCACCGGAGCCGCCGGAGACGGCGACGGTGGCGACGGTGCGGTCCAGGTCGCCGGCCACGCGCACACCGCCCGCAGTGCGCGGCAGGCCCGCCGCGGCTGCCGCGGCGAACTCGCGCAGCGGCACCGGGCGCTCCAGGCGGCCGATCCGGCCGATGCCGCGCCGGCCCTGCGGGTCGCCGGGGTCGGGCGAGAGGGGGCGGAGCGGGCCGGTGACGCCGACGGCCGCGGCGAGCGCGTCGGAGACGCCCGGGTCGGCGGTGTCGGCGTTGGTGTGCGCGGTGAACAGCGCGATGCCGGAGCTGATCAGGCGGTGCACCAGCCGCCCCTTGGGGGTGTCTGCGGCGACGCTGTGCACGCCGCGCAGAAGCAGCGGGTGGTGCGTGACGATGAGGTCGGCGCCCCAGTCGGCGGCCTCCTCGACCACGGCTGGATCCGGGTCGACGGCGAACAGCACGCGGCGCACGGGCGCCGCGGGGTCGCCGGCGGCGAGGCCGACCGCGTCCCAGGACGCGGCCCACGCCGGCGGGTAGAGCGTGTCGAACGCGTCGACGACGTCGCGCAGGTGCGGGGTCGAGGTGGTCACGGTCCGCAGGTTATCGGCTCGGCAGCGCGCCCGCGCCCCGTCCGGTCCCGGCCGTCCGGCGCGGAATCCGCCCACTGGTGCCGGCGGCGGGCGGAAGCTAGCCTCGCCCGCATGAAATTCCTTGTGCGCGAGCGCGTTTTCGACATCGGCGACGACTACTGGGTGACCGATGAGGAGGGCAATCGGGTCTACCTGGTGGACGGCAAGGCGATGCGCCTGCGCACCACCTTCGAGCTGAAGGACACCGACGGCAACGAGCTGCTGCGGATCCGGGAGAAGAAGATCAGCGTGCGCGACCAGATGCGCATCGACCGCGACGGGGACGTCATCGCGACGGTGCGCGAGCGCATGTTCAACCCGATCAAGGAGAAGCTGATCGTGGAGCTCGCCGACGGCGGCGAGTGGGAGGTCCACGGCGACCTCCTCAGCAAGGAGTACGTGATCAGCGACTCCAACGGCACCGTGGGGCACATCTCGCGGAAGTGGTTCCGGATGCGCGACACCTACGCCGTCGACGTCAACACCTACCGACCCGACATCGGGTCCGACCCGTCGCTGGTGATCGCCGTGGCGGTTGCGGTGGACGCCCTCACCGGCGACGACGAGGGCGACGGCGACTGAGAGCAGCCCGCGCGGCGGCGCGCCCGGGTCCGCGCGCACTGCCGCCGGGCCGCTGCTCGCCTCCTGCCCGCGCGGGCACGGCGGCGGTCGCGGCCGCGGCGGCACGGCCGGCGCGTTCGGACGCCCCGGCGGTCCGCGCGGACGCTCGCGCAAGTCGAAGAAGGCGCGCCGCCAGGAGTTCAACGAGCTCGGCGCACCGTCCTTCGGCGGCGTGAAGATCCCGAGCGGCAACGGGCAGACCATCCGGCTGTCCCGCGGAGCTTCGCTGTCCGACTTCGGCGACAAGATCGGCGTCAACCCGGCGTCGCTCGTCCAGGTCGTGATGATGGAGCTCAAGGAGATGGTGACGGCGACCCAGTCGCTGCCCGACGAGACCCTCCAGCTGCTCGGCGAGGTCCTGCAGTACAACATCTCCGTGGTCAGCCCGGAGGACGAGGACCGCGAGCTCCTGGAGTCCTTCTCCATCGATTTCGGCGAGGACGCCGGGACCGACGAGGACCTGCGCCCGCGCCCGCCGGTGGTCACCGTCATGGGCCACGTCGACCACGGTAAGACGAAGCTGCTGGACACGGTCCGGAACAGCAACGTCGCCAGCGGCGAGGCCGGCGGCATCACCCAGCACATCGGCGCCTACCAGGTCGCCACCACGGTCGACGGTGAAGAGCGCAAGATCACCTTCATCGACACCCCGGGCCACGAGGCGTTCACCGCCATGCGTGCCCGCGGAGCGAAGTCGACCGACATCGCGGTGCTGGTGATCGCGGCCGACGACGGCGTGAAGCCGCAGACGGCCGAGGCCATCGACCACGCCAAGGCGGCCGAGGTGCCGATCGTGGTCGCGGTCAACAAGATCGACACCGAGGGCGCCGACCCGCAGCGGGTGCGCGCGCAGCTCACCGAGTACGGCCTGGTTGCCGAGGAGTACGGCGGCGACGTCCAGTTCGTGGACATCTCCGCGCTCAAGGGCGACAACATCGACAGCCTGCTCGAGTCGATCGTGCTGACCTCCGACGCGGCGCTGGACCTGCGCGCCAACCCGGACATGGAGGCCCAGGGCCTCGCGATCGAGGCCTACCTCGACCGCGGCCGCGGCTCCATGGCCACGGTGCTGGTGCAGCGGGGCACGCTCAACGTCGGCGACTCGATCGTCTGCGGCGACGCCTACGGCCGCGTCCGGGCCATGCTCGACGAGCACGGCGAGAACGTGCAGAGCGCCGAGCCGTCCCGCCCGGTCCAGGTCCTCGGCCTGACCAACGTGCCCAGCGCGGGCGACAGCTTCCTGGTCGTCAAGGACGACCGGGTCGCCCGCCAGATCGCCGACCGGCGGGAGGCGCGCGAGCGCTTCGCGCAGCAGGCGAAGGCGGCGCGCCGGGTCACCATGGAGAACTGGCAGTCCACCCTCAAGGAGGGCGAGCGCACCGAGCTCCCCCTGCTCATCAAGGGCGACATGTCCGGTTCCGTGGAGGCGCTGGAAGAGTCCCTGCTCAAGATCGAGGCGGGCGGCGACGAGGTCGGCATCCGCATCGTCGGCCGCGGCGTCGGCGCGATCACGCAGAACGACATCAACCTCGCCGCGACGTCGGAAGCCATCATCATCGGCTTCAACGTCCGCCCGGAGGGCAAGAACAGCGAGCTCGCCGACCGCATGGGCGTCGACATCCGCTACTACTCGGTCATCTACCAGGCGATCGACGAGGTGGAAGCCGCGGTCAAGGGCCTGCTCAAGCCCATCTACGAAGAGGTCCAGCTGGGCACCGCGGAGATCCGCGAGATCTTCAAGGTCCCCAAGATCGGCAACGTGGCGGGCTCCATCGTCCGCAGCGGCATCGTGCGGCGCAACAGCAAGGCGCGCCTCATCCGCGACGGGGTGGTGGTCTCGGACAACCTCACCGTCGAGTCGCTGCGGCGGTTCAAGGACGACGCCACCGAGGTCCGCGAGGGCTACGAGTGCGGTATCGGGCTCGGCCACAACGACCTGCGCCTCGAGGACGTCATCGAGACGTATGAGATGCAGGAGAAGCCGCGGGACTAGTCCGCGCCTCTCCGCCGGAGCGATCCGGCACCGCAGTACCCGGGGCCCGGCCGGCACGGCCGGGCCCCGGGGCCCGCGGGGGCGTCCGGCAGGACTGGTGTCCGCCGGCCGCGCCCGAGTACCCGCCCCGGCCCCGCCGCTCCGTCATGCGGCCAGCGATGACATCGAGACCACGCAATGGCGCCCGCGGCGCCTACACCGGCTCGCTTACCCTGGACATCCTGCTCGGCGACGTCCGGTCGCTGAAGCAGAAGCGGTCGGTGGTCCGCCCCATCGTCGCCGAACTCCAGCGGCGGTACTCGGTCTCCGTCGCGGAGACCGGCGGCCACGACCTCTACCGGCGGTGCGAGATCGGCGTCGCGGTCGTGGCGTCCACCGCGGCCCACTGCGAGGAGGTGCTCGACACCTGCGAGCGGGCCGTCGCCGGGCGCCCTGAGATCGAGCTGCTCTCCGCGAGGCGGCGGCTCTTCGGCCCAGAGGAAGATTGAAGACCATGGTTGACGCCGCACGCGCGCGCAAGCTGGCCGACCGCATCCAGCGGATCGTCGCCGAGATGCTGGAGCGCCGCATCAAGGACCCCCGCCTGGGGTTCGTCACCGTGACCGACGCACGGCTCACCAACGACCTGCGCGACGCCACGGTGTACTACACGGTGTTCGGCACCGACGACGAGCGCGCCGGCACCGCTGCCGCGCTGGAGAGCGCCACGGGCGTGATCCGCACCGAGGTGGGCCGCCAGACCGGGCTCCGGCACACCCCCAGCCTCACCTTCGAGCGCGACGAGGTGCAGGCCAACGCCCAGCACATCGAGCAGCTGCTCGCCCAGGCGCGGGAGACCGACGCCCAGGTCGCCGAGGCTGCGGCGACCGCCCGGCCGGCCGGCGACGCCGACCCCTACAAGACGCCGCGTGCCGACGACGAGGACGACGAGTGAGCCGTCGCTCCCGCGAGGAGGGGCCGCACGGCGTCGCCGTCGTGGCCAAGCCGGCCGGCTGGACCTCGCACGACGTCGTCGCGAAGGTCCGCGGGCTGGCCGGCACCCGCCGCGTCGGGCACGCCGGCACGCTGGACCCGATGGCGACCGGTGTGCTCGTTCTCGGCCTGGGCAAGGCCACGAAGCTGCTGGGCCACCTGACGCTCACCGAGAAGGTGTACGAGGCCACCCTGCGGCTCGGCTCCGCCACCAGCACCGACGACGCCGAGGGCGAAGAGGTGTCGCGCGCGGACGCGGCCGCCGTCGCCGCGGTCGGCGACGAGCAGGTGATGGCGGGGGTGGCCGACCTCACCGGTACCATCAGCCAGATCCCGCCGCAGGTCAGTGCGATCAAGGTGGCCGGCAAGCGGGCCTACGCCTCGGCCCGGGAAGGGGAGGTGGTGGAGCTCGCGGCGCGCGAGACCACCGTCTCCGAGTTCGCGGTCGCCCGCATCACCCGGGGCGGCGCCGGCGGTGACGAGTGGATCGACGTGCAGGCGCGGATCACCTGCTCGTCCGGCACCTACATCCGTGCGCTCGCCCGCGACCTGGGCGCCGCGCTGGGAACCGGCGGCCACCTGACGGAGCTGAGCCGCACCAGGGTCGGCCCCTACGGCATCGATCAGGCCGCAACGCTCGACGCACTCGCCGAGGAGTTCACCATGCTGCCGCTGGCCACCGCGGTCGCGGCGGCGTTCCCGGTGCGGGTGCTCGACGCCGAGGAGGCGCGCCGCGTCGCGCACGGCAACCGGATCGGGGCGGGCTCGCTCGGCCCCGGCCCGATCGGGCTGTTCGCACCGGACGGCGCCGTCGTCGCGCTCGCCGAGGACAAGGGCGGCTACAGCAAGCCGATCGTGGTCTTCGCCTGAATCGCCGGGCCCGGCAGGGTGCCGCCGGTCGGCAGCAGCAGTGCAGGAGGGAAAGCGGTGAAGGACGTGGACCGCCGGGATGCGGCGGACCTGCCGGACGACGGCAGCGCGGCGGGCGGCCGTTCCGGCGGCAGCGCCGCCGGCGCAGCGGAACTGCTGGCGAGCGGCGCGGTCGAGGACGCCGCGCGGGTGCTGGGCCATCCGGCGCGCGTCGCGGGAACCGTGGTGCACGGCGCCGCGCGCGGCCGCGAACTGCTCGGCTTCCCTACGGCCAACCTCGACGTCGACGACGAGGCGGCGGTGCCCGCCGACGGCGTCTACGCCGGCTGGCTGATCCTCCTCGGCGGCGCCGGCGGGGGAGGGGCCGATGGCGGAGGAGCGGGCGAGCGGTACTGGCCGGCCGCGGTCTCCGTCGGCACCAACCCGACCTTCGACGGTGCCGCGCGCACCGTCGAGGCCTATGCCCTGGACCGCGACAACCTGCAGCTGTACGGGCTGCGGATGGCCGTCGTCTTCCTGCGCCGCACCCGCGGCCAGCTGAAGTTCGACGGCATCGGCGAACTGATCGCGACCATGGCCGCCGACGTCGAACAGGTCCGGGTGCTGATGGAGCAGGAGCAGCCGCCCGCGCTGTGAGCCGCGGCTCCCGCGCCGGGGCGTGAGGACCTGTCCGCGTGCACTAGACTCGGCTGCGGCTATCCGTGCCGTTCAGGACCGGTGGCCTTCGATCCGGGCCGCGCCGACGGCGCACCGCGCCCGGCCCTCGCAGACGGCGACTGCTCGTACGCGCGGTCGCCGCGCCTGCGCGCCGCCACTCCCAGGAAGCACCGGTTCTGCCGGGCTGCCGGAGGGCGGGTCCGCGAATCGCGTACCGAACGCAACAAGAAGAAGGAGCGCAGTGTCTCTCGACGCCGCTACCAAGCAGAAGATCGTCACCGAGTACGGAACCGGCGACGGTGACACCGGGTCCCCCGAGGTCCAGATCGCGCTGCTCACGCACCGCATCACCGAGCTCACCGAGCACCTCAAGACCCACGAGCAGGACCACCACAGCCGCCGCGGCCTGCTTCTCATGGTCGGCCGCCGCCGCCGGCTGCTCAAGTACATCCAGAAGAAGGACATCAACCGCTACCGCGACCTGATCAAGCGCCTGGGCCTGCGCCGCTAGAGGTCCGCCGCCGGGCGCGCGGAGCGTTCCGCGCCGCAGCGTGCGCAGTCAGGCGCAGCGCAGCGGAGGCGATGCTGGGAGAGGGAGCGGCCTGGGCCGCTCCCTCCTCTCGTGGGACCGCCGCTGCAGTCGACCGGCCCCGCGTGAGGGCGCGCGCCGGGCCCCGCGGGCCGGTCCCGGTAGCCGAATCGGCAGTCAGGGCCGGTGCTCGCGCGGATCCGCGCAATCGATGCTGGCCACACGGTAGGGTCGCCAGATAGGGTCCCTGTGGCCAGGCCACTGGACCGCGCCGGTCGCATGTGCGCCCGGCCCCGGGTTCCGGCGCCGCGGAGTCCGCTGCGACGCGGACCGCGGCCGCACGACCCTGCCGCTGGCATCGGCCAGCGCAACAGCAGCACCGCAGAACCACATGACCGCGAACGACGGCGGAGTGCCCCGGCGCCCCGCATCGGCCGCCGCCACGGGGCCGGTCCTCGGTAGTGGTCCGCGGCCCGCAGCGCAGTATGCGGGCGTGCCGCGGGCTTCGATCGATGGCCGGCGTCCCGCCGGGACGATTCTCGAGGGCGGACGGCACGAGGGGACCGAACCCGCGCCGCCGTTGGACAACCCTTGAGGAGGGACGCCCATGGAGGGCGCTTATTCCGCCGAAGCCGTGATCGACAACGGCCGCTTCGGCACCCGCACCATCCGCTTCGAGACAGGCCGACTGGCCCGCCAGGCCGCCGGCTCCGCCGTGGCCTACCTCGACAACGAGACGATGATCCTCTCGGCGACGACGGCCTCGAAGCGCCCCAAGGACAACCTTGACTTCTTCCCGCTGACGGTCGACGTCGAGGAGCGGATGTACGCCGCCGGGCGCATCCCCGGCTCGTTCTTCCGCCGCGAGGGCCGCCCGTCCGAGGACGCGATCCTCACCTGCCGCCTCATCGACCGCCCGCTGCGGCCGTCGTTCAAGAAGGGGCTGCGCAACGAGATCCAGGTCGTCGAGACGATCATGTCGCTCGACCCCGAGCACCTCTACGACGTCGTCGCGATCAACGCCGCGTCGATGTCCACCCAGCTCGCGGGCCTGCCCTTCTCCGGCCCGATCGGCGGCGTCCGCGTCGCGCTGATCGAGGGCCAGTGGGTCGCCTTCCCGACCCACTCGGAGCTGTCCGGCGCCACCTTCGACATGGTCGTGGCCGGCCGCGTGCTCGACGACGGCGACGTCGCGATCATGATGGTCGAGGCCGAGTCCACCCCGGGCACCCTCGCGCTCGTCGCGGACGGAGCCGTCGGCCCGACCGAGCAGACCGTCGCCGAGGGCCTCGAAGCGGCCAAGCCGTTCATCAAGGTCCTCTGCCGGGCCCAGCAGGCGCTGGCCGACCAGGCGGCCAAGCCGGTCGGGGAGTTCCCGATCTTCCTCGAGTACGAGGACGACGCCTACGAGGCCGTGGCCGAGGCCGTCTCCGGCCCGCTCGCCGAGGCCCTCACGATCGCCGACAAGCAGGACCGCGAGTCCCGCCTGGACGAGGTCAAGGCCGAGGCCGGCGAGAAGCTCGCCGAGCGGTTCGAGGGGCGCGAGAAGGAGATCGGCGCCGCCTTCAAGTCGCTCACCAAGCAGCTGATGCGCGAGCGCGTGCTGCGCGACCAGGTCCGCATCGACGGCCGCGGCCCGAAGGACATCCGCCAGCTCTCCGCCGAGGTCGGCGTGCTCCCGCGGGTGCACGGCTCGGCGCTGTTCGAGCGCGGCGAGACCCAGATCATGGGCGTCACGACGCTGAACATGCTGCGCATGGAGCAGACGGTCGACACTCTCAACCCTGAGAAGACCAAGCGCTACATGCACAACTACAACTTCCCGCCGTACTCCACCGGGGAGACCGGCCGCGTCGGCTCGCCGAAGCGGCGGGAGATCGGGCACGGCGCCCTGGCGGAGCGGGCCCTCGTCCCGGTCCTGCCCTCGCGGGAGGAGTTCCCCTACGCGATCCGGCAGGTCTCCGAGGCGCTCGGGTCCAACGGCTCCACGTCGATGGGCTCCGTCTGCGCCTCCACCATGTCCCTGATGTCGGCCGGCGTGCCGCTCAAGGAGATGGTGTCCGGCATCGCGATGGGCCTCATCAGCGAGGGCGACCGGTTCGTCACGCTGACCGACATCCTCGGCGCCGAGGACGCGTTCGGCGACATGGACTTCAAGGTCGCCGGCACCCGGGACCTGATCACCGCGCTCCAGCTCGACACGAAGCTCGACGGCATCCCCGCCGAGCAGCTCGCGACGGCGCTGCAGCAGGCCCGCGGCGCCCGCCTGGCGATCCTCGACGTGATGGCCGAGGCCATCACCCGCCCCGCGGAGATGAGCCCGTACGCGCCGCGCATCCTCACCGTCAAGATCCCGGTGGACAAGATCGGCGAGGTCATCGGCCCGAAGGGCAAGATGATCAACTCCATCCAGGAGGACACCGGCGCCGACCTGACGGTCGAGGACGACGGCACGATCTACATCGGCGCCGTCGACGGCCCGTCGGCTGAGGCGGCCCGGGACACGGTCAACTCGATCGCGAACCCGACGATGCCCGAGGTCGGCGACCGCTACCTCGGCACCGTCGTGAAGACCACCGCGTTCGGCGCGTTCGTGTCGCTGCTGCCCGGCAAGGACGGCCTGCTGCACATCTCGCAGATCCGCAAGCTGCACGGCGGCGCCCGGATCGAGAACCTGGACGACGTCGTCAGCATCGGCGAGAAGATCCAGGTCGAGATCCGCGAGATCGACGACCGCGGCAAGCTGTCGCTGGTCCCGGTCGAGGTCGTGGAGGCCGAGGCCGCCAAGGACGACGCCGCGGAGAGCCCGAAGGCCGACTCCGACGGCGACGCCGCCGAGGGCTCCGACGAGGGCGCCCCGCGCCGCCGCCGGCGCAGCCGCGGCCGCAGCGAGAACACCTGAGTCCGCTGCAGTAGCGCAGGAGCGCAGCGACCCTGACGGGGCGGTCGCGGAGCCCGCTGAGGCGGGCCCGCGGCCGCCCCGTCGCAGCTCTGCCGCCGGTGCGCACAGCCTGCTGCGCCCGGACGTCCCGACTGGAGAAGGATGGAATTGAACGCTCCCGAGACAGCCGCCGAGCAGGAGCCCGGCACCACCGCCGTGCTGCTGGAGCCCTCCGACGGGACCGGCCTGGTGCGGCGGACCGTGCTGCCCGGCGGCCTGCGGGTGGTCACCGAAGCCGTGCCGGCCCTGCGCTCGGCCGCGTTCGGAGTCAGCGCCACGACCGGCTCGCGCGACGAGGACGACGTGCACGCCGGCTCCGCCCACTTCCTCGAGCACCTGCTGTTCAAGGGCACCCGCACCCGGGACGCGCTGGAGATCTCCGCGCTGCTGGACGCGGTCGGCGCCGACCACAACGCCTACACCACCAAGGAGCACACCGCCTACTACGCGAAGGTCCTCGACCGGGACCTGCCGCTGGCGGTGGACGTCGTCACCGACATGGTGGCCTCCTCGGTGCTGGACCCGAACGAGGTGGAGACCGAGCGCGGCGTCATCCTCGAAGAGATCGCCATGTACGAGGACGAGCCCGCCGACCTGGTCGACGACGTCTTCGCCGCGCACGCGCACGCCGGAAGCGGCCTGGGCCGCCCCATCCTCGGCACCGCCGAGACCATCGGCGAGCTGAGCCGGACCCGCATCGCCGAGCAGTACCGGAGCGCCTACCGGCCGCGCGACCTCGTGGTCGCCGCCGCGGGCAACCTCGACCACGACGCCGTGGTCTCCCAGGTCCGCGCGGCCTTCGCGCCGCTGCTTGCGGAGGAGCCGGGGGCCCGCCCCGCGCCGCCCCGGATCGGCGGAGCCGGGGTGGCCATGCACGCCGGCACTGCGCTGGTGTCCCGGGACACCGAGCAGGCCCACCTCGTGCTCGGCCTGGAGGGCGTGGCCCGCACTGACCCGCGCTGGGCGGCGCTGCGCGTGCTCGCCTCCGCTCTGGGCGGGGGGATGTCGTCCCGGCTCTTCCAGGAGGTGCGGGAGAAGCGCGGCCTGGCCTATGCGGTGCAGGCGTTCCACAGCGGGTTCTCCGACACCGGGGTGCTGCAGGTCTACGCCGGCTGCCTGCCGGAGAAGGCCGACGAGGTCCTCGCCGTGTGCCGTGCCGAACTGGAGAAGGCCGCGCGCAACGGCCTGCCGGCCGAGGAGGTGGAGCGGGCCCGGGGCCAGATCAAGGGTTCGTGGGTGCTGGGCAGCGAGGGGAGCAGCTCCCGTATGGCGCGCCTGACTGCGCACGAGCTGGGCCACCCGCGGCACTACTCGCTCGACGACGACCTGGCGATGTTCGACGCCGTTACCGTCGACGACGTCGCGGCCGCCGCTGAGGAGTTCCTCCGCCGGCCCGAGACCCTCGCCGTGGTCGGCCCGTTCGACGAGGGCCGCACCTTCTGAGGACGCTTCCGGCCGCTGCGCCGGAAACAGGGGGCGGGCACCGGACCGGTGCCCGCCCCCTGCGGATGTGCCGCCCTAGCGCGGGCGCTTGCGGCTGCGTACGGCGATCCGTGCGGGCTGGCTCGCCTCGGCGCCGTTGCGGACCTTCAGCTCCAGCAGCCCGTCGTCGAAGGAGGCTTCCATGGAGTCCTCGTCGATCCCCTCCGGCAGGGTGATCTCGCGCCGGAAGGCACCGCGGAACCGCTCGGAGGCGTAGTAGACCACGTCGCCCGGCTCCGGCGGCCGCTCACCGGCGATGGTGAGGAAGCCGTGCGAGAAGGTGACCTCGAGGTCGTCCGGGGAGACGCCCGGCAGTTCGCAGCGGATCACCAGGTCGGACCCGCGGGCGAAGATGTCCGTGGTCGGGCTCCAGGCGTCGGAGAACCCGCGGTGGGTGGAGGTTCCCGACTCCAGGTTGGCCATGCTGTCCGAGATGCGGTTCATCTCGCTCATCATGTCGAGCACTCCGCGGAACGGATTGCCCGAACGCTTCTTCGGCGGCATCCGGTTACCTCACTTCGGGTCGCTGGTCGGCTCGGCGGTCCTGGTCTCAGGGGACTCGGTGCTGGAGCGGACGGGGATCGCCTCGCCCTCGGCCGGCGGCGCCTCCGGTGAGCTCCCCGCGGGGACCTGGAGCGGGCCCCGCTCCGCCCGCAGCGCCTTGATGAGTCCGATGGCGACCAGGAGGAGGACCACCGCGAAGGGCAGTCCGGTGGAGACGGCCGCCGCCTGGAGCGCGGTGAGTGCCGCATCGCCCCCGATCACCAGCAGCACGATGGTGATCACCCCCTCCATCGTGGCCCAGAAGATGCGCTGGGCGCGGACCGGGTTGGGGTCGCCCCCGTTGGTCAGCATGTCCACGACCAGGGAGCCCGAATCGGAGGAGGTGATGAAGAAGATCGCCACCACCGCGATGGTGAGCAGGGCGATCACCTGCAGCATCGCCGCCGGCAGCGGGAAGAGGTCCAGGAGCGCGAAAGTGGCGGCGCCTTCGTTGTCCACGCCGGAGATCGCGCCGCCACTGGCGGCGTCGTAGAACATGCCGGTGCCGCCGAAGACGCCGAACCACACGGCGCTGACCCCGAGGGGTGCGAACAGGCAGGCGCCCACGAACTGGCGGATGGTGCGGCCGTAGGAGATGCGGGCCAGGAACATGCCGACAAACGGGGACCAGGAGATCCACCAGCCCCAGTAGAAGATGGACCAGCTCTCGCTGAACGCCTTGGCGTCGGCGTCACCCTGGGGGGAGATGAACGTGAGGCTCATCTGCACCACGTTCTGCAGGTATTCGCCCAGGCCGGAGACCATCATCGAGGCCATGAAGAGCTTCGGGCCGACGGCGAAGATCACCAGGAGGAGGGCCGCGGCCATCCACATGTTGGTCACGGCGAGGCGCCGGATCCCCTTGTCCACGCCGGAGACCACACTCACCACGGCGACGGCGGTGATGAGGCAGATGATGATGATCTGCACGAGCTGGTTGTCGGGGATGCCGAAGACGTGGTTGAGGCCGTAGCTGATCTGCTGGGTGCCCAGTCCCAGGGACGTGGCGAGGCCGAACAGCGTGCCGAACACGGCGAGGATGTCGATGATCGCGCCGGGCCAGCGGTAGATCCGGTCCCCGATGAGCGGGTAGAGGGCGGACGCCGGGCGCATCGGCAGGTTCTTGCGGAAGCAGAAGTAGCCCAGGGAGAGGCCGAGGACGATGTAGATCGCCCAGGGGTGCAGGCCCCAGTGGAAGAGCACGTACTGCATGGCCGCGAAGCCGGTGTCCTCCGCGCCCTGGAGGTGGGGGTCGTTCATATGCAGCGTGGGCTCGTACACGCCGTAGAACACCAGGCCGATGCCCATGCCTGCGGTGAACAGCATCGCGAACCACGCAACAGTGCTGAACTCCGGCTTGGCGGAGTCCGGGCCGAGCCGGAGGCTGCCGAACCTGCTGATCATCAACCAGATCGCCAGGACCACGAAGAACGTGGTCGTCAGCATGTAGAACCAGCCGAAGTTCTGCCCGATGCCGTCGCGGACCGCGGTGGCAGCAGCACTGAACTGTTCGGGAACGGCGATGCCGACCGCGACGAAGAGCAGGACGATCGCACCCGAGATGAAGAAGACGGGTGGATTGGTGTGTTCACGGATATAGGACGTCAAGCGGGAGATCGGGGGTCGCCTCCTCCGGTCGGTTCTTCTGGGTGTGCGCGATGAGCCCTACGCGTCGCTTGCGATGGCCTCCACGGACACTACGGCCGGGGGAACGTGGGGAAACACGTCCTTATCGTTCGGTTATGGCATCTTCATGGATTTGAGCGGTGAATTGTCCGCATCAGGCCATTCTTGGTGGCTGAATGGCCTCTGCCGGTGCGGGACGCGGCCGGGCTCAGTGGCGCGGGCCGGACCGCCGGGGCGCGGAGGGTGTCCCGCCGCTGTGCGCGGACGCGGACATGGTCCGCATCCGGTTGCTCGGGCCGCTGGGGGAGGAGTCCGGCCCCAGCGCCGGCTCGCCCTTCTGGGGCGCCTGCTCGGCGCTGTCCTGCAGCAGCGCCCGCACCAGGCTGACCGCCATCAGGACCAGCACCGCGCTGAACGGCAGCGCCGTGGAGATCGCCACGGCCTGCAGCGCCCGCACCGCGGCGCCGCCGCCGATGATGAGCAGCGCGATGGTGATGACGCCGATGAGCGAGGCCCAGAAGACCCGCTGCAGCCGGAGCGGGTGCGGATGGGTGCCGCGGGTCAGCATGTCCGCCACCAGCGACGCCGAGTCGGACGAGGTGATGTAGCAGATCGCGATCATCAGGATCGTGAACACCGCCAGCAGCGCGAACGCGGTGGGGCCCAGCTCGAACGAGGCCCACAGGTTATACAGGGCCGAGCCCTCGGACTGGTCGGGACTGCCCTGGCTGCCGGTGGTGAGCGGCCCCGCGTCGCCGCGGTCCTGCGCGATGCCGGCGCCGCCGAACGCGCCGAACCAGAGCACGCTCACCGCGAGCGGGCCGAACAGTGCGGTGGCGGTGAACTGGCGGATGGTGCGGCCGTAGGAGATGCGGGCGAGGAACATGCCGACAAACGGGGACCAGGAGATCCACCAGCCCCAGTAGAAGAACGTCCACTCCTCGGAGAAGGCGCGCGCGTCCGCGTCGCCGGTGGGCGGCACGTAGTCGAGGCTCATGCCGACGAGGTTCTGCAGGTAGTCGCCGAGTCCGCTGATCCCCGTGCCGAGCATGGCCAGTTTCGGCCCCAGCACGACGACCACGAGCAGGAACAGCAGCCCCATCCACATGTTCAGTACCGCGAGCCGCCGGATGCCCCGGTCCAGGCCGGACACCACGCTGATCACCGCGATGGCGGTGATGGTGATGATCAGCGCGATGTGCAGGGGCGCCCCGCCGGGCAGGTCGAACGCCCTGGACAGGCCGACGGCGATCTGCTGAGTGCCCAGGCCCAGCGACGTGGCCATGCCGAACAGCGTGGCGAACACCGCGAGGATGTCGATCAGGTTGCCGATCCAGCCGTGGATCCGGGTGCCGATCAGCGGATACAGCGCCGATGAGGGCCGCATCGGCAGGCCCTTGTAGAAGCAGAAGTAGCCCAGGGCGAGGCCGGGCACGATGTAGACCGCCCAGGGATGCAGCCCCCAGTGGAACAGCGTGTACTGCACCGCTGTGGCGGCCGGGTCGTCTACGGCGCCGATGAAGTCGTCGTGCAGGTGCGAGACGGGTTCATGGACGCCGTAGAACACCAGGCCGATGCCCATTCCGGCGGTGAACATCATGGCGAACCAGGACAGCGTGCCGAACTCCGGCTTGGAGTCGTGCGTGCCGAGCCGCCGGGCGCCGAACCGGCTGAGCATGAGCCACAGGGCGAGCGCGAGGAAGGCCGTGGTGACCAGCGTGTAGAACCAGCCGAAATTGGTGCCGATGCCGGTGCGCAGCGCCTCAGTGGCCCGCCCGAACTGCTCGGGAGCCCAGATTCCGACCAGGGAGAACGCCAGGACCGCGACGGCGGAGACGATGAAGACCGGCGGATTGGTGTGCTCCCGGAGAGCGGTCGTGAATCGAGAGATAGGGGTTCACTCCTCGGATTGCCGCCGATGTCCGCTGAACGGCGCCGCGCTCCGCCGAATTCGGCCAGCGCCGGTTTCCTCGACCGGGTCTTCGCGTTTCCACCCGCACAGGATCATAAACCCGCCCGGACGGGGCCGCATTCGGCGGAGCACGGCACCCTGGCCGCTTCCGGCAGCCGTCACCGCCCCGGGGACGCCGGGTCCGGCGGCCCGCCGGGAGCGCTGTCGGCGAAGGCCGCGCGGCAGAAGCCGGCGCGGACCTGGTCGATCGGCCCGCGGTCGGGGGTGGAGAGCACCTTGTTGGTGAGCAGTACAGCCCACCGGCCGGTCCCCGGGGCGACCCACATTCCGGTCCCGGTGAACCCGTGGTGGCCCCAGACGCCGTCGCTGGGCGCGAAGCCGTGCGCCGGGTGCCAGAGCAGTCCCCGCGGCGGTGCGAGCGCGCCGGTCTGCACGGTGAGGCTCGCCCGCACCCACGCCGCGGAGAACGGCGAGCCGGTGGCGAACGAGCGGTGCGCCCCCGCGGCCGCGGGCCGGCCCGGATGCGGCACAGCGGAGGGTGCGGCGGTCGCGGCCAGGAACCGGCCGAGGTCGGCCGCGGGGCCGAAGACGCCGGCGATGCCGCTGACACCGCCCAGCAGCCGCGCCGAGGGGTCGTGCACGGTGCCGCGCAGCAGCCGCCCGGTGTCCGGGTCCTGCCCGGTGGGAGCGGCGGTGGCCGCGGGCACCGGGCCGTACCGGGTGGCGTCCATACCCAGCGGGGCCCAGACGCGCTCACGCGCCAGGGTGTCCAGCCCGGCGCCGCCGAGGTGCTCGGCCAGGTAGCCGAGGATGAGGGCGGCGCGATCGGTGTAGCGCACCTCGGTGCCGGGCGGCCGGTGCAGCGGTGCGGAGAGCACACCGGCGCGGATGCGCCCGGGGTCGGTGCCGTAGCGCTCTTCGAATTCGGCGTAGGGCGGCAGGCCGGCGGTGTGGGCGAGGAGGTGCCGGACGGCGACCCCGCCGAGCGGGTGCCCGGCGGCGTCGGGCAGGACCGCCCCGAGCGGGTCGCCGATCCGGAACCGCCCCTCGTCCCAGAGGGTGCCGAGCACGGCCCATACCGCGATGATCTTGGTGAGTGAGGCGAGGTCGTAGCGGAGCTCTTCGGTGGCGGGTTCGGGCCGGTCCGGATCGGGCCGCCCCGCGGCGCCGTGCCCCGCAGTTCCCTGTACATCGCCCACGGCCCACACCGCCGACGGCGCCGTGCCGTCCGCCACCGCGCCCCGGGCCACCCGGGCCGCGGCCGCCGACACTGCTTCCAGATCCGCCATGCCTCCCCTTCCGCCGCTCCGCAGGAGGATAGTGAACCGCTCCCCGGAAGGGGCGGAAGTACGGCGATCGGTGCTCCGGCGCCCGCCCCGCTGCTGCCCTTCGGACCCCCGGCAGGCTCCCCGCCGCGCCGCCGGTCCGCCGGATGTCGGCGGGCCGCTCGGGAGCAGAGGGCGCCGGCCCTGCTGCGCGGTCCCGCGCCGTGTCCGCCGCAGCGGTAGACGAGCGGACGTGCGGGGCTGTCCCGGATCGGCCGTGCCGACGCACCCCGGCGCCGCTCGCGGTGAAGGCCACCCGCCCAACGCGCCCTGGACCACCGGGCACGGCCCCGGCGCAACTTGCCGGACGTGGAGCAGGTGCGGGGCCCGTGTGCGCTCGTCCGGTTCTCTGGGGTGGGCCGGGGGAACGAGCAGACCGGGCCGTCGGCGCCGGTGATCGCCATGGGTTCCGCGCCCCCGGGAGAGGGCGCGGCCGGAGGCATCGCTGCCGGGCCGGAGCAGTCGGCCGTGGTGTGAGAGGTCCCGCAGCGCAGCGGGGTGCCGGCATCGATCGCGGGTTCGCGTGCCGGGCGGGGCAGTCGGCATGAGCCCTACCGCGCCGGTCAGCAGGACCGGGGCCAGGCAGAGCGGTCAGACGGGGTGTCGGGCAGTCTTCACACACCGGTCCTGAACGCCCTCCGCCAGGCCCGCGGCAGGAGCTCCCGTCGACGATCTATCGGGCCCGCTGCGGAGTCCCGGCGAGTGCGGTGAGCGCGGCGAGTGCGGCCGCGGCGGCGTCGACCGCGCGGGCGAGGCGGACCGCGCGCCGGATGTCGCCGGTGTCCGGCCGCCGCCCGCTGCCGAGCTCGGGACGGTGCTCCACGCGGTCCCCGTACCGGTTGGCGCCGCCGAGACGCAGGTCCAGCGCCCCGGCGAAGGCCGCTTCGCAGTGGCCCGAGTTGGGGCTCGGGTGCCGGGCGCCGTCCCGGCGCAGCACCCGCAGCGCGCGGCGCACATCGCCGCCGGCCACCGGCGCGGACAGGCAGGTGAGCAGGGCCGTCAGCCGTGCCGGCGCCCAGTTCACCACGTCGTCCAGCCGCGCCGCCGGGGCACCGAACCGCAGGTGGCGGGGGGAGCGGTGGCCGACCATCGCGTCCAGGGTGTTCACCGCCCGGTAGCCGAGCAGGCCGGGTACCCCGAGCAGGGCGCCCCAGACGAGGGGGCCGACCGCCGCGTCCGAGGTGTTCTCGGCGACCGACTCGACGGTGGCGCGGGCGATGCCCTTCTCGTCCAGTCCGGCGGGGTCGCGTCCGCACAGGCCGGGCAGCAGCGCGCGGGCGCGCTCGAGGTCGCCGGCGTCGAGCGCGTCGGCGATGCGGAGCGCCTCGCGGGCGAGCATCGCCCCGCCGAGCACCGCCCAGGTGGCGCCGGCGGTGGCCGCGCCCCGCACCGGGGCGGCG
>NZ_BAAGXT010000056.1:0-35033 GCF_054779695.1 Nocardiopsis coralliicola
GTTGGTTGCATTCGTTGTCTTCCTAAGACCGCTTGGCCTCCGACTTCCCGGCGCGGCGCCGCCGGGCAGGCGCTCGCCGCCTACACCGGCGCCGACACCGGGCCGCTCACCGCGTGGCTGTCGCCGCGCGGGCCGCAGGAGGCGCTGGACCGGTCGTCCTATCTGGCGCTGCTGGCAGAGCACCGCGGCGCCGACCTCGACCGGGCCCAGGCCGAGGCGGTCGCCGCGGAAGCCGCCGCCGGCACCGCCGCCGATGCGGTGGACCGGCGGCGCGCTGCGGCCGACGACGCCGATCAGGCGCGCACCGACGCGCAGCAGGCCCTGGACGGCAGGCGCGGGGCCCTCGCCGGGCTGCTGGAGCGCCAGACCGAGCTGGAAGCCGAACTCGCCGCTCTGGAGCCCGCCGATCCGGCGCCGCCCCTGGCACGCCAGGCCTCCTCGGGCGACGGCTGCGACCCCGGATCGGTCTCCGGGCACCCCAACGGCAAGATCCCGGAGGAGGAACTCTGCCCGCTCGACCAGCCGGGCGAGATGCTGCGGGCCGACGCCGCGGCCGCCTTCCGCGAGCTGGACTCGGCGTTCTCCGCCGAGTTCGGCCGCGGCCTCTGCGTGACCGACTCCTACCGGCCGCTGGACGAGCAGGAGCGGCTGTTCCGGGACATGGAGGCGGGGATGGCGGCCGATCCCGGCACCAGCACCCACGGCCTCGGTACCGCCGTCGACCTCTGCGGCGGCGTGGAGTCCACCGGGTCCGGCGAGCACGAGTGGATGCTCGCCAACGCCCCCGACCACGGCTGGCACAACCCCGAGTGGGCCCGCGGCGGTTTCGAGCCCTGGCACTGGGAGTACCAGCCCTGACCCGCTCGATCACTGCGGGGAGGCCGGTGGGCCAGCTGCGGACACGGAGGTGAGGTGTTCCCGGGCTGGTGGCGCCGGCGGGTCGGGGCGGTGACCGGAACGCTGAAGAGCCACCTCGGCGGGAGCGCCATGGCGGCCGCACCGCTGGGGGCTGCGGGCCGGGGTGTGCCAGCGGATCGCGGCGATCGGGCCCGGCCGGCTGACCGGCACCCCGGCCCAGCGGTCGCCGGCCGCTGACGGCCGCTGGGCGGGACACACGTTCCCGTCAACGATCCAGGGCGTGCCGGGCGTGTGGCGTCACCCGCCGCACGGCCGGCGAGGGGGTCAGGGCGGGTTGTCCTCCTCGAGGAGGGGAGAGCGCCGCGAGGGGCGCGCCAGGGCGGCGCACCGCAGGACAGTCGTCCACCCAACACGCCCGGCCGGTGCCGGCGCATCGGCACCGGCCGCGCGTGCGTCCGGCAGCGCGGCAGCGCGGTCCGGCCGGGCCGGATCCCGCCCTCGCCTGCGCGGCGGCCGCCGCGCTCGCTCCGCCGTCCGGCCGCGGAGCCGGTCAGTACCCTTCGCCGAGGCGGATCTCGTATTCGCCGAGGGGCCCGGCGTCGACGGAGAGTTCACCGCCGGGCGCCAGCACGGGACTGGGGGCGCCGACGGCCGCGGTCAGGACTCCCGGGGCGCCGGCCAGGTCGGCGAGGTCGATGGCGGCGGCCGCTCCGCCGCCTTCGGACTCGGCGCGGACGGCCAGCGGTCCGTCCAGCTCGTCCGGGGTGACGACGGCGGGCCCGACGGTCAGGGCCACGGGGTCCGGCGTGCCCGGCGCGGTCCACAGGCACACGGCGGTGCAGCCGAGCAGCCGGCCGGACGCACCGTGCAGCGCTGCGGCGCCGACAGCGGCGCGCAGCCCGCCCACGAAGCTGCCGCCGGCGGGGACTCCGTCGTCGGTGCCGCGGATCAGCTCGGGCGCGACCAGGGCGGTTCCGGGGCCCTCGGCGGTGCGCACCGGGACGGCGGCGTCCGGGCGGACCGGCGCGCAGAGCCGCGTCTCGAACTCGACGATGATCTCGACCGGTGCGTCCAGCGCCCGGTCGCGGGCGGCGGCGACCTCGGCGGGATCGCCGTCGAGCAACTGGAACAGCCCGATGCCGCCCGGATGGCCGTGGACGCAGCCGTCGTCGACGATGCCGCTCCGCTCCGTGCCGCCGCTCGGCGACAGATAGGTGACCCAGCGCACGCCGCAACTCCCCCGTCCCTGTGTGGTTGCCGCCCGGCCGGCTGTCCCGCCGGGAGGATGTCTGCCCGCCCGCCGCGGCTTCCCGGGCAGCTCTCTCCGGAGCGCCGGCGCGCGGCGGTGCCGCAGCGGCCGAGCGGACACGCACAGCATCCGCGCTGGAGACGGCCCCGGTGCAGCGGCCGGGCAGCTTGAGACTATCGCCGGGTCTCGGCCGTGTCCGGGGGGAGGGCGTGCTCGCGGCCGGTTCCGGCGCACATGCGGCAGTCCTCGTCGGTGCTGACCCACTCGATGGCGCCGTTGGCGTCGGTGCACGGCCGCTGCGGACTCCAGACCCCGGAGCCGCTGCAGAACCGGCAGGGGACGCCGTCCCGGGCGCAGGCGCGGCAGTGCTCGACTGCGCAGTGCGCCGCCGGCGGCCCGACGGGGCGCGCGCCGGGCGCGACGGAACGGTGCTCCTGCATTGCCGTCCGCCTCCTCCCGCGCCCCCGCTGCCGCGCGGGCGTGCTCAGGGTCGCACAGCGCGTGACCGGCCGTCTAGGGCGCGTTTCGTGGACAACTGTCCTACTGCGCGCCGCCCCGGCGCGCCCCTCGCGGCGTTCTCCGCGCGCCACCGCCGAGAGGGCGGGGCAGCCCCGGCTCCGCCGATCCGAACGCACTCCGGCACCGCTCGCGGCGAACACGGCCCACCCGCCCGGTGCACACGGTCCCGCGGACGGTGTCCCCGCCTCCGTGCGCTCCGCCGGGGGACCGCCGGTGCGCACGCCATATGCGGCCCAGCGCGGGGCGCAGACACCGCCCCCTTGGCGGTTCGGATGGGCGCCATCGCGGGGCGAACGGCGCACACACCCGACCGCATCGCTCGCGGGACCGTCCCCGCTCGTCCGCTGCACCCGCAGCGGCACACGCTCCCGCCGGAACCGCGCCGGCTCCCGGCGCTGCGCCGCCGGCCCGTGCCAGCGGCACAAGGCGGCCGGGCACCCGATCGCAGTGCTCCTGCCCCGGTTGTCCCGCTGCAGCGGGCACCCGGATAGCGCGGTCCGGGCAGCCCGGCCGGGCAACGGCGGTCCCGCCCGCTGCCGCGCGGCGCGCCGTCAGCCGGAGGTGCGGATGACGAGGCGGGTGTCGAGGACGAGGGAGTCGGGCGGTGCGCCTTCGATTGCGCGGTCGAGCAGGGCGCGGGCCATTTCGCCGCCCATCCGGCGGGCGGGCTGGTGCACGGTGGTGAGGGGCGGATCGGCACCGGCCGCGGCGGCGGAGTCGTCGTAGCCGACCAGCGCGACATCGTCCGGGACCCGGCGCCCGGCCGCGCGCAGTTCGCGCAGCGCCGCCAGCGCCATGTCGTCGGAGGCGGCGAACACGGCGTCGAGGTCGGGCGCGCCGCCGAGGAGTTCGCGCATCGCGCGGGCTCCGCTCGCGCTGCTGAAGTCGCCGCGCGCCACCAGCGGCGCCCCGGCCCCGCCGTCGCGCAGCGCGGCGCGGTAGCCGGTCAGCCGGTCGGCTCCGGCCGCCATGTCCGGGGGGCCGGCGATGGTCGCGATCCGCCGGCGGCCGGCCGCGACGAGGTGCTGCACGGCGCTTCTGGCGCCGCCGACGTTGTCGATGTCGACGCAGTGCGCGGCGTCCCGCGGCGGATGGAGCGGGCGGCCGCCGAGCACGTAGGGCACCCGGGCCGAGGCCAGCCGCTCGGGCAGCGGGTCGTCGGTGTGCAGCGAGACCAGCAGCACGCCGTCGACGTGGCCGCCGGCGAGGTAGTCGCCGAGCCGCTCGTGGTCGGCGCGGGTGCGCGCGGTGGCCAGCAGCAGCTGCCGCCCCCGCTCGGTGAGCACAGCGCTGACGCCGCGCACGATGTCGGCGAAGAAGGGCTGGGCGAAGAGCCGCTCCTCCGGCTCGGAGACGACGAGCGCGACGGTATCCGTGCGCCGCGTGACGAGTGTCCGCGCCGCGCGGTTGGGCACGTAGCCCAGCGCGTCGACGGCGTCGAGCACGGCCTGGCGGGTGCGCGGGCTCACCCGCGCAGAGCCGTTGATCACCCGGGATACGGTGCCGCGGCCGACACCGGCCCGGCGCGCCACCGCCTCCAGGGTCGGCCTGCGCTCGTTCTCCATACTCGGCCCTCCACAACCAGTGTCACCGCTGCACCGCGCGCGGCAACCGGAGCACGGTGCCGCGGCTTCGGCCCGCGGTCCGAATGCGCGATCCGGGGATGACGGCCCCCGGTGCCGCCGGCGCGCATGCGCCCGGCCCTTCCTGCCCCTCCGCCCGCTCCCCGGCCGCAGCCGCCCGGCGTCCATCCGGGGCAGCCCTCGCGGCTCGTCCTGCCCGCGCCTGCCCAGCGCGGCCCGGTGCGGGCCGGGGGCGGCCGCCGGCGCACGCGGACAGCACACCGGGGGCCGGTCGGCGCTGCAGGCCGCCGACCGGCCCCCGGCAGAGTGCGCGGGCGCACGGACGCACCGGCGTGCGGTCCGGCGGACGGCTATCCGGCGCCGGTGATGCCGCCGGCCTTGACTACGCCGGCGTACCAGTGCCCGCTGTCCTTGACCGTCCGGCGCTGCGTCGCGTAGTCGACGTGCACCAGACCGAACCGCTGGGAGTATCCCCAAGCCCACTCGAAGTTGTCCAGCAGGGACCACGCGAAGTAGCCGCGCACGGGGATCCCGGTCCGCACCGCCTGGTGCACCGCGCGGATGTGGAGGTCGAGGTAGGCGGTCCGCTCGGCGTCGTGTACCGCGCCGCCGGTGACCTCGTCCGGGTAGGCGGCCCCGTTCTCGATGACGTAGAGGTCGACCCCCGGCGCCTCGCCGGCGAGCCGGGACAGGACCGCGTACAGCCCCGCCGGGTCGATCTCCCAGCCCATCCCGGTCTGCGGCAGGCCGCGGTGGACCATGACCGCCGGCGCACAGCCCACCAGCGCGCTGACGTCGCCGCCGTCCTCCACCAGCTCGGGATCGACCCCCTCGGCGGAGGCGGCGACCCGGTGCGGCTGGTAGAAGTTCACCCCCAGCAGGTCGATCGGCGCGCCGATCAGCCCCAGGTCGCCGTCGGCGACGAAGCCGAAGTCGCTCACCCCGGCCCGGTCCAGGTCCTCGACCAGGTCCGGCGGGTAGGCCCCGTGCAGCAGCGGACCGGTGACGACCCGGTTGCGCGCTCCGTCGGCGCGGCGGGCGGCATCGAGGTCGTCCACGGTGGCGCGGTAGGGCAGCAACTGGGTCTCGTTGTGCACCAGGCCGATCCGGGGCTGCCCCGGAAGGCCCCGCAGCACCTCGGCGGCGAGGCCGTGTCCGAGCATCAGGTGGTGCAGCGCCGCCAGGGATGCGGCGGGCTCGGTGCGGCCCGGCGCATGCACGCCGGCCGCGTAGCCGAGGAACGCCGAGCACCACGGTTCGTTCAGCGTGGTCCAGTTGGCGATCCGGTCCCCGAGCAGCTCGGCGGCGTGCCCGGCGAACTCCGCGAAGCGCAGCGCCGTGTCGCGGACCGGCCAGCCGCCGGCGTCCTCCAGGGCCTGCGGAAGGTCCCAGTGGTAGAGGGTCGGCCAGGGTTCGATGCCCGCGGCGAGGAGCCCGTCGGTCAGCCGGTCGTAGAAGTCGAGCCCCGCCTGGTTGAGCGCACCGGAGCCGTCCGGCTGGATCCGCGGCCAGGACAGGGAGAACCGGTAGGCGGACAGTCCCATCCCGCGCATCACCGCGACGTCTTCGGCCCAGCGCCGGTAGTGGTCGGCGGCGGGCTCACCGGTGTCGCCGTCGCGGACCGCGCCGGGCTTAGCGGCGAAGGTGTCCCAGATGCTCGGCCCGCGGCCGTCGGCGCCGGTGGCGCCCTCGATCTGGAATGCGGAGGTGGAGGCCCCCCAGAGGAAGTCCTCGGGGAAGAGGGCGGGCGCGGCCCCGTTGCGGGCCGGGTGCGTCGAACTCATGCCTTGATGGCACCTTCCATGATGCGGCCGACGAGTTGGCGGCCGAGGACGACGAAGAGCAGGAGCAGGGGCAGCGTCGCGTAGGCGGCTCCGGTGAACATGAGGGAGAAGTCGCGGGCGTAGGAGGACTCGTTGAGCTGGTTGATGGAGAACTGGACGGTGGGGTTGTCCGGGCTCAGCACCGCGATCGCCCAGATGAACTCGTTCCAGGTCTGCATGAAGGTGAGCAGCCCCAGGACGACCATCGCCGGGCGCAGCGCCGGCAGCACGATGCTCCAGAAGATGCGGAACGTGGAGCAGCCGTCGATCCGGGCCGACTCCAGCAGCTCGTCCGGGATCCCCTGCGCGACGTACTGCCGCATCATGAACACCCCGAACCCGCTGACCAGGAACGGCACGATGACGGCCTGCAGGTCGCCGCGCCAGCCGAGGAAGTCCATCAGGACCAGCAGCGGGATGATGCCGACCTGCACCGGCACCGCCATCGTCACCACCACGGCCACGGTGGCCGCGCTGCGGCCGCGGAACTTCAGCTTGGCGAGCGCGAAGCCGGCCAGCGAGCAGAAGAAGACGACGGACACCGCCACCGTGGTCGAGGCCAGCAGCGAGTTCGCCAGCCCCAGCAGGAAGTTCGCGGCCTCGTTCGAGAAGAGCCGACCGGTATTGGCGCCGAACTCGCCGCCGGGCAGCAGCACCGGGGGGAAGCGCGCCACGTCGGCGGTGGTCCGCGTGGCGATGACGAACATCCACCACAGCGGGAAGACCGAGAGCAGCACGGTGAAGAGCAGCGCGGCGTAGGTGAGCGGCGCGGCGTTGCGCAGCCGCCGCAGCGGACCCGGTTCCCCGGGGCCGCGGCCGGCGGTGGGCCGGCCGCCGCCGGTACCGCCGCGGCGCGCCGGGGCGGTGGTTGCGGTGGTCGTCATTGCGCCCCCTTGATCCGGCTGGTGAGGGCGATGTTGACCAGCCCCAGCACCACGATGATCAGGAAGAGCACCCACGAGATTGCGGCGCCGTAGCCGTAGTCGCCGTACCGGAACGCCTCCTGGAAGACGAGCATCATCACCGTCTGGAACTGGCCCTGGGTGCCGCCGGACAGGGCGCCGCCGGTGTCGAAGACCGCGGGCTCGGTGAACAGCTGCATCTGGCCGATGGTGGAGATGATGACGGTGAACAGGATGGTCGGCCGCAGCATCGGGATGGTGATCTGGAAGAACTGCCGGAGGCGGGAGGCGCCGTCGAGCGCTGCCGCCTCATAGAGGTCCTTGGGCACCGACTGCATCGCGGCGAGGTAGATGAGCGTGTTGTAGCCGATCCACCGCCAGTCGATCATCACCGCGATCGCGGTCCACGAGGAGAGCCGGCCGCCGCGCCAGTTCACCGGGTCGATCCCGAACAGGCCGAGGAACTGGTTGACCATGCCGTACTCGGTGCCGAACAGGCTGCTGAAGACGATGGCCATCGCCGCGATGGAGGTGACGTAGGGGATCACCACGGCCATCTGGAAGAACCCGCGGCCGCGGATCGCCCGGTTGAGCAGATCGGCCAGCAGCAGCGCGGCCAGCAGCTGCGGCACGATCGCGATGGCGAAGATGCCGAGCGTGTTCAGCAGCGCGTTGTAGAACTTCGCGTCGACGACCAGGGCGGCGTAGTTGTCCAGGCCGACGAAGCCCTCGTTGCCGCCGATCAGGCTCCACTCGTGCAGCGAGACCCACGCCGTGTAGAGCAGCGGGAACAGCCCGAAGACGCCGAAGAGCAGGAAGAACGGCGCGATGAATGCGTACGGCGCGGCCTTGGTGTCGGCGGTGGTGCGCCAGCGCGGCCGGTGCCGGGCGGGCCCGGGGGCCGGGGCGGCGCGGCCGGTGCCGCGCCGCCCGGGCTCCGCGGGTGCGGAGGTGCGGCTCATCCCGCCGCCCGCTCGCTCTCGGAGACCGCCGTCTCCCACCCCTCCTCGGCCGTCGCCTGGCCCTGCTCGACCGATTCGATGGCGGCGCGGAACGCGTCGTCGACGGCCTGGGTGTCCGGGCCGTAGTAGACCGGCTCCAGCTCCATCGCGGTACCGCCGAAGATGGCGCCGACCGGCGCGTCGTTGAAGTAGGGGCGGGTGTAGTCGGTGACGGCGTCCGACTCCAGGGCCTCCGGGGAGGACGGCAGCGTGTTCGCCTCCTCCCAGGCACCGAGCTGGCCCTCCGGGCTGGTGAGGAACTTCGCCAGCTCGGCGGCCTCCTCGGGGTGCTCGCTCTGCGCGGGCACCGCCAGGTAGGAGCCGCCCCAGTTGCCGGAGCCGCCGGGCACCGCGGCCACGTCCCACTGGCCTTCGCCGGCGTCGCCGGCCGTGCTCTCGATGTGGCCGAGCATCCACGCCGGGCAGGGCATCGTGGCGAACGCGTTGTCCTGGATGGCGGCGTTCCACTCGTCCGACCAGATCGGCAGCGCCGCGGACAGGTCGGACAGCGACGCGACCGTGTCGTAGGCGTCCCGGGTGTCGGCGTTGTCGGCGAGTGTCAGCTCGCCCGCGCGGTCCTGGAACGGCTCGCCGCCGGCCTGGGAGGTGAGCACCCGGAAGAGCGGCTGGACGGTGGAGATGAAGTGCCCGTCGGCGCCGGAGCCGTCGAACTCCTCGCCGACCTCGGCGTACTCCTCCCAGGTGGGCCAGAGCTCACCGACCTCCTCGCGGTCGGTGGGCAGCCCGGCCTCCTCGAACAGGCCGGTGTTGTAGCACATGCCGAGGCCGCCGATGTCGGTGCCCAGGCCGACCACGCTGCCCTCCTGCGACACCCCCATCTCCCACTTCCACTCGAGGAAGTCGCCCTTGAGGTCGCCGGCGCCGTGCTCGGCGAGGTCGACGAAGGAGTCCTCCTGCAGCATGTACTGCGCGATGTTGGCCTCTTCGATGGCGACGACGTCGCCGGCGCCGCTGTCCGCGGCGATGTTCTGCTGGAGCTGTGCGGTGTAGTCGGCGACATCGGTGATGTTGCGCTCCTCGACCGCGATGCCGTGCTCCTCCTCGAACTGGGCGAGGAGGTCCTCGTAGCCCATCACGCCGAAGGTGTCGATGGTGAGGGTGACGTCGCCGCCCTCGTCCCCTCCCGCACAGGCGGCGGTGGCGGCGAGGAGGACCGCGGCGGTGGCGGTCGCGGCGGCGGCGCGCGGTCCGCGCCGGCGGCCGGCGCGGGCGGTCGGTATGCGTCTGGTTGACATGGGGCCTCGCATCTCGGGGGGTCAGGGGTGCGATGGGAGCGCTCCCACACAGTGCACGGCACCGGCGGCCCCGCGTCAATCCCCACGGCGGCGCCGGTTACCGGACCGTTACGGCACGGGATGCGGCCCCCGCTCCCCCGCAGCAGGGCCGGCTTCGGCGTCCGCACTGCTCAGCCCCTGTTGCCGGCCCCGGCGGCGCCCGCCGCCGCGGCGCGGCCGGCCGCGCGCCCCCGGACAGCACGCGGCCCCGCGCTCCGCCGCGGGGCGGGGCGCGGGGCCGGTTGGCGGTTCCGGCGGCCGGCGGCTACTCGCCGCCCTCGTCCGCGGGGCTCTCCCCGCCGGCGCCGCCGCCGAGCGGGATGACCACCCCGTCCCAGGTGTCCTCCATGTACTGCTGCACCTCGTCGCTGTGCAGCAGCTCGTCGAGGGTGGCGACGGCCTCGGAGTCGGCGTCCTCGGTGCGCACGACGAGCCCGTTGCCGTAGGGGTTGTCCTCGGTGGACTCGAAGGCGAGCGCGTTCGCGCTCTCCGCGAGGTTCGCCTCGATGGCGTAGTTGCCGTTGATCGCGGCCGCGTCCAGGTCGGCCAGTGAGCGCGGCAGCTGCGCCGCCTCGGTCGGCACGATCTCCAGGTTGCGCGGGTTCTCCTCGATGTCGGACTCGCTCGCGTTCTCGCCCGCGTCGTCGGCCAGGGTGATCAGGTCCTGGTCGGCCAGGAGGTGCAGGGCGCGGCCCAGGTTGGCGGCGTCGTTGGGCACGCCGACCTGGGCGCCGTCGGAGATGTCTGCGGCGTCGGAGACGTCCTGGGCGTAGAGGCCGAACGCCTCCAGGTGGACGTTGTCGACGTAGGTCAGATCGGCGTCCTCGTTGCTCGCGAGGTAGTCCTCGAGGAAGGGCACGGTCTGGAAGTAGTTCGCGTCCAGCTCGCCCTCGACCAGCGCCGCGTTGGGCTGGTTGTAGTCGGTGAACTCCTCGATCCGGATGTCCAGCCCGGCGTCGGCCGCGAGCTCCTCCTGGACGAACTTCAGGACGTCGGCGTGCGGGACGGGGGTGGCGCCGACGGTGATCTGGGTCAGGTCCCCGTCGCCGCCGGAGTCCTGCGCCTGCTCGCTCGGGGCGCCGCAGGCGGTGGCCGTCGCCGCGAGGGACGCCGCCGCAAGGGTCGCCAGTGCTGTGCTGCGCACGTTAGTGCTCCTTCGTGGTGGTGGTGCCGGTGGCGGGCCGCGCTAGCGGTGCGAGACCCGGCGGATGGTGAAGTCTCCGAGGCTCTGGGCGATCTGCACGACGATGACCAGCAGGATCACCGTGGCCCACAGGTAGTAGTCGTCGAAGCGCTGGTAGCCCTCGCGGATCGCGATGTCGCCGAGTCCGCCGCCGCCGATGGCGCCGGCCATCGCCGAGTAGGAGACGAGCGCGACGATGGTCATCACCAGGCCGGCGATGATGCCGGGCAGCGCCTCGGGCAGCAGGACCTTGCCCACGACGGTGGTCTTGCGCGCACCCATCGCCTGGGCTGCCTCGACGACGCTGCGGTCGACCTCGCGCACGGCGGTCTCGACCAGCCGGGCGAAGAACGGGACGGCGCCGATGCTGAGCGGCACGATGGCCGCGGTCGGGCCGAGGGTGGTACCGGTGAGGAACCGGGTCAGCGAGAGCACCGCCACCATGAGCACGATGAACGGCAGTGAGCGGCCGACGTTGACGATGGTGCTGAGCACCGCCTTGACCGCCGGCGCGGGGGTGAGGCCGCCGCGGTCGGTGGTCACCAGCAGCATGCCCAGCGGCAGGCCGAAGACGATGGTGAACAGGGTCGCCCACAGCACCATGTAGAGGGTGTCCAGGGTGCCGTACCAGAGCACCTCCGACATCTCCGGCCAGCGGCGGGCGAGTTCGTCGAGGACAGTCATCGGGCGGCCTCCTGCACGATCAGGCCCTTCTCAGCGAGGAAGCGCAGGGCGGCGTCCCGGCGCTCGCCGCGCACCTGCACGTTGAGCCGGCCGACGGACGCGCCGGCCACCTCCTCCACGGCGCCGCCGATCACGTTCACGTCGACGTCGAAGCGCCGGGTGACCTCGCTCATCAGCGGCTCGTCGTAGGCGCGCGGGTAGGTGAGTGCGACCGCGTCCGGGTCGCCGGTGGCCGGCAGGGGGAACAGCGAGGAGGCGAGCAGCGACCCGGGAGTGCCGATGAGGTCGAGCACCCGGCCGGACTCGCGGAAGGCGCCGTCCTCCATGATCGCGGCGGAGTCGCAGATCCGCTTGATGACGTCCATCTCGTGGGTGATCAGCAGGATCGTCAGGCCGAGCTCGCGGTTGAGTTCGCGCAGCAGGGCGAGGATGGACTCGGTGGTCGCCGGGTCGAGCGCCGAGGTGGCCTCGTCGCTGAGCAGGACCGCGGGGTCGGAGGCGAGCGCGCGGGCGATGCCGACCCGCTGCTTCTGGCCGCCGGACAGCTGCGCCGGGTAGGACCGGGCCTTGTCGGAGAGGCCGACCAGATCGAGCAGCTCGCCCACCCGGGCGGTGCGGCGGGCGCGCGGGACCCCGGCGATCTCCAGCGGGAAGGCGATGTTGGCGGCGACCGTGCGCGAGGAGAGCAGCGCGAAGTGCTGGTGCACCATGCCGATGCCGCCGCGGGCCTTGCGCAGCTCCGGCCCGCTGAGCGCGGTGAGCTCCCGGCCGTCCACCCGCACGGTGCCCGCGGTGGGCCGCTCGAGCAGGTTGATGCAGCGCAGCAGGGTGCTCTTGCCGGCGCCGCTCTGCCCGACGACACCGAACACCTCGCCCGCCGCAACGTGCAGGTCGACCCCGTCCAGGGCGGTCACCCCGCCGCCGGGATCCCGGCCGCGGAGCAGGCTGCTCCTCGGCGGATAGACCTTGCGCAGGCCCACAGCTTCAATCACGGGACACCTCATCATCAGATCCGCGGGCCATGCCGCGGCGTCGGAAGGTCCGCTCGGCGCACGTCGCCCACGTCAGTGCATGGTGCAACGGGGAGCGTCGGAGTGTGCGGCGGCGCGCGGCCGGACGGGCAGGTCAGGCGGGGCGCCGCGATGCGCGGAGCGCGGGGGGGTCAGGCGGAGAGCGACATCGGACAGCAGCCGCGGGCCGGGCGGCGCCCCTGGGGGCACGGCCGGCAGGCGAGCGCGAATGCGCGCTGGGCAAAGCCGCCGAGTTCGATGGAGTCCACGCCGACATTGGACCACACGGTCCTGGACTGCGCGCCCCTTTCGGGGAGGAATCGGGCGTTAGATCCACCACACAACGGGAGCGCGTTGGCAGCGCGACGACCGTGCATCTACCCTTCGGAAGGCGTGCGGGTCCGCGCTGCGGCGCCCGCGCCCTTCGCACACGGCCCGCCCCGGTACCCTCCTCCCGGCCTCCGCGGCGCCCGCGGCCGTGGCCGATCCCGAGGAGACCACCGACCCGTGTTGCCCGACCGCGTGCCATCCGGCGAACCGCGCGGCGCCCGTGCCGACGCCTACGCCGACTTCTGGGCGCCCGACCCGCCCTGCCCGCCCGAGCTGCGCGACGCGCCGCGGACCCGTCCCGCGCTGACCGCGGCGGCCCGCGCCGCTCTCGCCGGCGCCGTGCTCGCGGGGCTGCTGGGCGCCCCCTCGGCGGCCGCCGCGCCCGTGCCCGCGGAGAGCCTCTCCGAGCTGCAGGACCGCGCCGATGCACTGAGTGAGGAGTACAACGGCGAACTGCGCGACATGGAGGGCGTCTTCGAGGACGCGGAGAAGGCGCAGGAGCGCGCGGACAAGACCCAGGACGAGGTCGATTCGGCGCGCGAGCAGGTGCAGCAGCTCGCGATCGCCTCCTACACCAGCGGCGGCATCGACCCGTCGCTGGCGATCTTCGTGGAGGAGGACCCCCAGCAGCTGATCGACCAGGCGCAGCTGGTCGGGCACCTCTCCAGCAACCACCAGGAGCGGATCGACTCGCTGGAGCAGGCGATCGGGCGCGACGAGAAGGCGCGCGACAACGCCCAGGAGAAGGCGGACTCGGTCCAGGAGGACCTGGACGAGCTGGAGGGCCGCCGCGAGGAGGTCCAGGGGCTGATCGCCGACCACCCGCAGCAGGAGATGGGGCCGCCGGACAACCTCACCCCGCGCACCCGGCAGATGCGCGACGTCATCACCGAGGAGTTCGGCGAGAACACCAAGCACGGCGGCGTGGGCTGCTACCGGGCCGAGGGCGGCTTCGTGGTCGGGGAGCACCCCAAGGGGCGCGCCTGCGACTTCATGGTCGACAAGAACGGCCAGATGCCCAGTGAGGAGCAGCAGGAGCACGGCGACGAGATCGCCGCGTGGGCCCAGGAGAACGCCGACCGCCTCGGCATCATGTACATCATCTACCAGCAGAAGATCTGGGACATCCGCCGCGACGACGAGGGCTGGCGGGACATGTCCGACCGCGGCAGCATCACCGAGAACCACTTCGACCACGTGCACATCTCGATGTTCTGACCGTCCGGCTCCGGCCGCGCTGCTTCCGCACGGCCGGTGCGCGGAGGGCCCCGCGCACGCACTCCCCCGGCCCGGACACCGCGCCCTGAACCCTCCCGAGTACTCCGGGGCCACGGCCCCCGGCGGTGTCCGCGCGCTCCAGGCGTGCACGGCGGCCGCGAACAGCCGCCGCCCCCAGCGGGGCAGCGGCTGCGCGGCGCCCCCCTGAGCCTGCGGCCGCGCGCCGTCCGGCAGCCGCTCGGCGGACTGGATGCGGGCGGAACACACCCCGCAGGGGCGCCGGGCGGGCGGCGGGCCGGTCGGACGCAGGGTGGCCCGGACGGCTTCTCTCTCCTGCTGCGCCCCCGCGGCGGCGCACGGCAGCACCGGCACGGGCGCCGGCCGCGGCGGCAGTCGGGCAGGGCCGCAGCCGGTCCTGGCCGGAAGCGGCCGGAGGCCGGCGGCGCTCAGATCCGGCAGGCGGCCGCCGCAGCGCCGGCCGCACCTACCGCGTACTGCGCCGACGCCGGCGGTGCAGCCGCCGGAGCTCAGCCGCCGCCGAAGACCGGGGCATACATCATCGCCATGCAGCCGCCGGTGACGGAGAGCACCGCGGCCACGGCCGCGATGAAGAGGAACCACGCCCAGAAGCCGTGCCGGGGCGGGCCGTGGCGGGGGTCGCCGCGCTTGCGCGCCGGCCCGCTGCCGGACGCGCCCGCCTGCACGGACACCGCTGCTTCCGGGCCGTCGCCGGGGCCTGGTGGTCGTCGGGACACTGCACCGCCTCCCGTCGTCGCTGTACTGGGGAATCTATCCCCGGAGGCGTCTCATTACGGCAACGATCAGCGGCCGAGTGCGGACGCACGGCGGCAGCCGCGTCAGCATGGAGGGGCGCCCATGTGCATACGTGTGCCCACCTGCGCCCGCTTCGCTCTGGTTCGTCACGACAGGGGCACGGAACGGTGTCGGTGCGCGCGTCGAGCGATCAGGGCGCTATCGGCCGGGACACTCCCGGTCGCTACGATTCGATACCCGGCCCCGCTGCACCCCGGACCCCGGTGAGCGTGCAGTGGCCGGACCCGCACCGAACGATCGGCTCCTGCACGGCACGCGAGTGCCCTGCGGACTCCGTCCGGACCGCGGGAACCATGAACGCGCCCGTGCGCGTCTCAGGAATCGTTCGGATACGCAGGTGGCGCGAGGGGAGCAATGAGCGACAACGGACCGTACGGCCAGCCGCCGCACAACCCGCAGGAGGGCGACGGCACTCCGGGCGGAGGCCAGCCCAATTTCCAGTCCCCCTATGGGACGGGCCCGCAGCAGGGCCCGTACCCGCCGGGGCCGCCCGGAATGCCGCCGCAGGGGCCCCCGCCGGGGCCGCCCCCGCCGGGACCGCCGCAGCCGATGTACGGCGGCGCACCGGGCCAGCCCCCCTACGGCCCCGGACAGCCTCCGGGCCCGGCCGGCGGCGCCCCCGGCTATCCGCCGCCGAAGAAGAGCAACGCCGGGCTGTACATCGTCATCGGCGGCGGCCTGGTGATCGTGCTCCTCATCGTCGCGGTCGTGGTCGTGCTCTTCCGCGGCGGCGGCGAGGAGCCGCAGGCCGGCGGTGGCGGCGCCTCGCCCGAGGCGTCGCCGAGCGAGGAGCCGTCCACGGAGGCCGGCGGCGGCGGTGGCGGCGGCGCCCAGGGCGAACCGCCCTACGCGCTGCCGGACGACCCGTGCGCCGCGTTCTCCGAGGAGACGATGCAGAAGTACGAGCTGTCGGACGGCTCCAAGTCGCTGACCGACAGCCGCTCCTCCTGCACGCTGTCCGCGGAGGGCGAGGGCGACCTGTACGGCACCGTCTCGGTGGAGTACCAGGTGCCCTACGGCGGCGCGGACTCGGTTGAGGGCGCCAAGACCGACTTCAAGGACAACCTCGACTACGAGACGGATGAGAGCAGCGACATCATCCCGACCGAGGTGCACAACCAGGAGGAGGTCAACCTCGGCGAGGAGGCGGTGCTCGTCTTCTCGACGCAGGAGATCGTCGGCAACCAGTCGGTGGCCACCGTGCTGGTCCGCGACGGCAACGTCAACGTCAAGGTCCAGCTGATGATGAGCAACGGCTTCGACGCTCCGGACGACGCCCCCGCGCCGCTGAAGCTCGAGGATGTCGAGGACATGATGAACGACCTCGGCTCCGAGTCGCTGGGGCTGCTCGGCGCCTGACGGCGCCGCGGCCGCCCTTCCCGCGCACCGCACGCAGCAGGGCCCCCTCCCGCCGGCCGCACGGCCGGCGGGAGGGGGCCTTCGCCGTTCCCGGGGCGCTCCCCCGGGGCCTGCCGGTGCGCTGCGCACCGGCGGGCGGGCGGTCAGTCCGCCAGTTCCGCGCGGACCCGCTGCGCCGCCGCGACCATGTTGCGCAGCGCCGGCTCCGCCTCGGCGTAGCCGCGGGTCTTCAGTCCGCAGTCCGGGTTCACCCACAGCCGGTCCGGCGGGACGCCCTGCAGCGCGGTGCGCAGCGCCTCGGCGACCTCATCGGTGCTCGGCACCCGCGGGGAGTGGATGTCGTAGACACCCGGGCCGATGCCGCGCCGGTACCCGGACCGCTCCAGGTCGCCGACGAGCTCCATCCGGGAGCGCGCCGCCTCGACGCTGGTGACGTCGGCGCCGAGCGCCTCGATCGCGCCCACGATGGTGCCGAACTCGGAGTAGCACATGTGCGTGTGCACGGTGGTGCCCGCGCCGGCCGCGCCGGTGGCCAGCCGGAACGAGCCGACCGCCCAGTCGAGGTACTCCTGGCGCTCCTCCTCGCGCAGCGGCAGGAGCTCGCGCAGCGCGGCCTCGTCGACCTGGATGTGCCGGATTCCGGCCTGCTCCAGGTCCACCATCTCGTCGCGCAGCGCGAGCGCCACCTGGCGGGCGGTCTCGGCGAGCGGCTGGTCGCCGCGGACGAAGGACCAGGCGAGGATGGTGACCGGGCCGGTGAGCATGCCCTTGACCGGCTTGTCGGTGCGCGACTGGGCATAGCGCGCCCACTCGACGGTCATCGGCGCGGGCCGGTTGACGTCGCCGTACAGGATCGGCGGGCGCACGCACCGCGATCCGTAGGACTGCACCCAGCCCTTCGCGGTGGTGGTGAACCCGCCCAGCCGCTCGGCGAAGTACTGCACCATGTCGTTGCGCTCCGGCTCACCGTGCACGAGCACGTCCAGGCCGATGTCCTCCTGCAGTGCGATCACCGAGTCGATCTCGGCGCGCATCCGCGCCTCGTACTCGGCGCCGGTGATGCTCCCGGCACGGTGCTCGGCGCGGGCCTTGCGGATGTCCTCGGTCTGCGGGAAGGAGCCGATGGTGGTGGTGGGCAGCGGCGGCAGTCCCGCGCCCCGGGCGCCGCGCCGCTCCTCGGCGCGCCCGGTGCCGCTGCCGAGCGCCGCCAGGCGCGCGCGGACCCGCGGGTCGCGGAAGCCCGCCGGCTCCGGCAGCGGCTCCCGGGCCCTGGCCAGGTCGCCGGCGGATCCGCCGCCGTCGAGTGCGCCGGCCAGCAGTGCGACCTCGTCGAGCTTCTGCCGGGCGAACGCCAGCCGGGCCTTGAGGGCCGGGTCGAGGCCGGTCTCGGCCTCGAGGTCCACCGGCACGTGCAGCAGCGAGCAGGAGGTGGACACGTCGACCTCGCGGGCGAGGCCGAGCAGCGGGGTGAGGGTGGCCAGGGCCGCGGCGACGTCGGTCCGCCACACGTTGCGTCCGTCGACGACGCCGGCGACGAGCGCCTTGCCGCCCAGCCCGGAGACGGCGGCCAGCTCGCGCGCCGCCTCCGGCCCGGCCACCAGGTCGAGGCCGATGCGCTCCACCGCGGTGTCCTTCAGGGCCTCCAGTGCGGCGGTGCCGATCGAGCCGAAGTAGGTGGAGACGGTGATCTCGGGACGCGTGCCGAGGGCGCCGAGCGCGGTGTAGGCGCGGCTGAGCTCGGCGGTGCGCCGGCGGCCCTCGTCGGTGGCGAGGATCGGCTCGTCCAGCTGGACCGCCTCCGCGCCGGCGTTGGCGAGCGCGGCCAGCAGCTCGCGGTAGGCGGCGACGAGGCCGTCCAGGAGCGCGAACGGGCTCCAGTCACCGGGAGCGCCGCTGTCCGGCTTGGACAGGGCGAGGAAGGTGAGCGGCCCGACCAGGACCGGGCGGGTAGCAAAGCCCAGCCCGCGCGCCTGGGTGAACTCCGCGATCGGCTTGGTTCCGGCCAGCCGGAACCGGGTCTGCGGGCCGAGTTCCGGGACGAGGTAGTGGTAGTTGGTGTCGAACCACTTCGTCATCTCCAGCGGCGGCACCTCCCCGGTGCCGCGCGCCAGGGTGAAGTAGTGGGCGAGTTCCGCCTCCCGGTCGCCCTCGGGCGCCGGGCCGAACCGCTCGGGGACGGCGCCGAACAGCAGCGCCGCGTCGAGCATGTGGTCGTAGTAGGAGAAGGTGTTGGACGGGATCGCGCCGATCCCGGCCGCGCGGAAGTCCTCCCATGCGCCGCGCCGGAGGCGGGCGCCGACGGCGTCGAGCTCGGCGGCGCCGATGCGCCCAGCCCAGTACGACTCGCACGCCTTCTTGAGTTCGCGGTCGGGTCCGATCCGCGGATAGCCGTGTGCGGTGGAGACCATTCTGGTGTCGTCTCTCCCTCGTCGATCGACCTGCGGCCGGCCGCCGGAGCGGGGCGCGCGCGAACGACGGGGAGGCCGGTGCCGCCCGGGCGCCGCGAAAGGCGCGGGCGCGGCACACCGCACCGCCCGTCCGCGCACCCTCCCGCGGGGCGCACCGACCTCCGGCGGCGCGGGCGCGCCGCCGGGCGACCGGCAGGTATTCGGACTCACGGGCGGGGCTCCGCCGGGCCCGTCAGGGGCTCGGCGGTGCCGGATCTACCGGCCGTCGCTTCCCAGGCGCCTGGCCCAGTGCTCTTGACGGCTTTCGTTCCCGTTCACCGCTGCGGGGCAGTCCCGGAATCCCACCGGGTTCCCTCTTGCGACACCCACCGGATGTACGGTGCGTGAACCGATCGCGGCTGCAAGTATAGGTGGGTCCGTTTCGGTGTCCAGGGACCGGGCCCGCTTGGCCTTCCCGTCCCAAGGCTTTCCCTCCCCATGACCTCGCTCCCCGGCTTCGCCCCTTCCCCGAGTGCGATGATCCTGCGAGGTCCAGGTTCGTCTACGTGAGGAAGACGATCTCCAGGTGATCCGCTACCGCTCAACCACAGCCCGCCGCACCGCTCTCGGTGCCGCCGCCGTTGCGCTCGCACTCAGCGCCTGCAGTCCCGGCGGCGGCGAGCACGCATCCGGAACCGAGGAGTCCCCGCCGGAGAAGCCCGCCGGCCCCGCCGACGCGATCACCGAGGTGGATCCGGCTACGGTGCCGGGCCTCGGCGAGGAGACCGACTCCGACGACGGCGACGTCAGCATCGACGTGGCCTATCCGAAGGTGCCCGGTGCCGACCCGTTCACCGAACGGCTCAAGGACGTCACCGGTACCGAGGCCGACGACTTCGTCGACGCCAACCCCGGGGCCAAGTCGCTGTCCATCAAGGGCGCGCTGAGCGCTGCCGGCGGCGACGTGCTCGGGGTCCGCTTCGTGCAGGACGAGGAGGACTCCGAGGGGAAGCGCACCTCCTACTCCACCTACTGGTACGACGCCAAGGAGGGCCGCCCGGCCTACGCCAGCGAACTGCTCGCCGGCGACGCCGAGCTGGCCGAGCTGCACAAGGCCGTCGCCAAGCAGCTGGACGAGGACGGGGTCGAGACCGGCGACCTCTACCCCATCGCGCGCATGTACGACTCGCTGGGCTTCACGCCCGGCGGCGACCTGGTCGCCGAATTCGACGACGGCCAGCTGTCCGGCGGCGAGGACGGCGAGCCGGTGCGCGCGGTCGTGCCGCGCAAGGAGGCCGAGCCGCTGCTGTCGGAGTTCGGCGAGCGGGCCCTGTCCGCCTCCACCCAGGTCACCCGCGACTTCCGGTTGGAGGGCGCCGCGGCGCCCAAGGACGGCGGCAAGCCGGCCGCGGTCCCGGGCCAGCCGGGCGCCGAAGACGTCGACTGCTCCGGCGAGAAGGCCAAGTGCCTGGCGCTGACCTTCGACGACGGCCCCGGCGGCCGGACCGGCGACGTGCTCGACGCGTTCGCCGAGCACGATGCGCACGCGACGTTCTTCGTGACCGGCGAGCCGGTGCGCGAGCACCCGACCACGGTGCGCCGCGCCTACGCCGAGGGCCACGAGATCGCCAACCACACCGAGAGCCACCCCGACCTCACCACGCTCGACAAGGGCGGCGTCGAGGAGGAGCTGGCGCCGGTCAGCTCGCTGGTGGCCCGGGAGACCGGGGCGCGCCCGACCCTGATGCGGCCGCCCTACGGCGCGACCGACGGCACGGTCGCCGACGTCACCGCCGACCTGGGCATGTCCCAGATCATCTGGGACGTCGACACCAACGACTGGCGCGACCGCTCGGCCGGCACGGTGGCCGACCGCGCGGTCGAGGGCGCGGCGCCCGGCGGGATCATCCTGATGCACGACATCCACGACACGACCGTGGACGCCGTGCCGGACATCCTGGACCGGCTGGACAAGGAGGGCTACACCCTGGTGACGGTCTCCGCGCTGCTCGGCGAGACGAAGCCGGGCAAGGAGTACAAGAGCGCCGAGGACGCCCGGCCGGAGGCCTCGGCGTCGCCGTCTCCGTCGGCTTCGCCGGAGGACTGACGCCGCCGGTTCCGCCCGGCCCCCGAGGAGGGCGCGGCGGCCGCACGCCGGTCCGGAGCGCATCAAGGCGCGGATCCGGCGGAGCGCCGGCCCCGCGGGGCGATGTGATCCGGCTCTCGCGCTCCCGCTCAGCGGGAGCGCGGGTGTGTCCGGGAGCCGCCCGCGGGACAGTGCTGCCACGGCGGCGCACACCGCGGTGCGAGCAGAGTGGGCCAGGGTCCGCACGGTACGCAGCGGGGCCGGAAGCGGACAGCCGCAGCCGGCTCCGCAGGCGGTGCGGAAGATCCGCGTAAAACCCGCGGCGACCTGCGGGTTCGACCCGTTTGCCCCGGGGTTCGCCGAGGGCGGACGCGGGGCCGGATTACGGCGGGGTCGCAGTGTGGTTGAGATGACGGTACCCGCCCTCGCGCGGGAGTGATGTCCGGTCGTCGAGCGGCGTAGTCTGGATCGCCGTGGGCACGAGAACGCACATGAGCCGGGCGCCGGAAGCGCCCCGATTCCGCCTGGGAACCCCCGGCGGCGCCCTCCGCGTCCCACCGGAGGAGGCGCCCCGCGCGGGCACCACGCACCACCCGGGAAGGGAGAGGCCGATGGCCGCTGCGAGCGCAGCCGACTACGCCTGGTTCGAAGAGGCCCAGCCGGACCTCGCCGAGGCGTTCTGTCTGACCTATGTCCGCGACCTGGACAAGACCGGCTGTCTGGAGCGCCTCGGCGCCGCACCGAAACGGCTGCGCCCGCTGCCGCTGGCCGACGCCCTTGAGGCGGGGATGTGCTCCGACGACATGCCGCCGCAGACGGCGCACGCGCTGTGCGTCAACGGCTGGACCGTCATCGTCGAGCCGACCGGCTGCCGCGCGGTCCGCCCCGATTTCTACCGCGCCCTGTCGGCCGGCACCGAGCTGGTATCCGTGCGGGTCCGGATGGACCTGCGCTATGAGTTCCGCTGGGTGGTCGACGGTGTCCTGCACACGTTCTTCGACGCCCGCACCCCGGCGCAGCGGCGCGGCACGCGCCCGGATGCGCTTGCTTCGGAGATGTCCTCGGTCGGCCTGATGGACCTCGATGAACCGGACGACCCGGCCGCCGCCGTCCTGGCCCTGGCCGAGCGCGTCACCGGCGTCCGCATCCGCCCCAGCCACTTCACCGGCCCCCTCCTCGGCGCCGAGCTCCCGGAGCTCCCCGTCGCAGCCGCCGCCTCCCGCTGAGCGGCCCGGAGCCCACCCGCACGCCCCCGTGCCGCGGCGGTGCCCCCGGCCGTCCTGATGGCTGCCGGGCCGCCGCACACCGGACGGCTGCTGCCTCCGCGCCGGCTCACCGGGCGCAGTTCCCGCCCGCGGCCCCGGGCGCACCCGCGGCCTTCCCGCTGCGCGCCCGCATCCCCGCACCGGATGCGGGCCGGGCCCCGCCCGCCGGAGCACCGCGGCGGCACCGCGGCCGGCGGAACCCCTCCGGCCGGCCTCCCGGCACAGAGCGCCCGGCACAGAACGCGCTGCGCCGGCTCCCGGTTGCAGCCGCGCCCGGGCCGAACGCTGCCGCTCTGCCCGCGGGGCGGGCCCTCCCGGCTGTCCGCCGCGGACCGCTCCGGGTGGACGGCGGGGCGCCGGCGCCGCCTAGGCGGCGCCCTTCGCTCCTGCGGCGCGCTCAGCGTCTTCGGCGCCCACGGCGTCCTGGACGGTGGGCAGGCCCGCGGCGCGGGTGAGGCGGGCCAGGCCGGTGTGGATCCGGCGCGGCCAGAGCGGACCGCCGTAGATCAGGCCGGTGTAGCCCTGCACGAGGGTGGCCCCGGCGCGGATCCGCGCCCAGGCGTCCTCCGGCGTCTCGATACCGCCCGCCGCGATGAGCAGCAGCCGGTCGCCGGCCCGGGCGCGGAGGCGGCGCAGCACGGCGAGCGAGCGCTCCTTGAGCGGTGCGCCGGACAGCCCGCCGCCGCCCGCCGCCTCGACCTCGTCCGGCTCGGAGGCGAGCCCGCTGCGGGAGACCGTGGTGTTGGTGGCGATGATGCCGTCCAGGCCGAGCTCCAGGGCGAGGTCGGCGACGGCGTCCACATCCCCGTCAGCGAGGTCCGGGGCGATCTTGACGAGCAGCGGCAGGCCGGTGGCGCCCGCGCCGTCCAGGGCGCCGCGCACCGCCGACAGCACCGGCCGCAGCGCGTCGACCGCCTGCAGGGTGCGCAGGCCCGGCGTGTTGGGCGAGCTGACGTTGACCACCACGTAGTCGGCGACACCGGCGACGGCGCGGGCGGAGGCGGCGTAGTCCGCGGCGGCGTCTTCTTCGGGCACCGCCTTGGTCTTGCCGATGTTCACGCCGACCAGCGGCGCCGCGGTGCCGCGGGCGGCCGCGCGGGCGCGCAGGTCCTGCAGCCGCTCGGCGGCGGCCTCGGCGCCGCCGTTGTTGAAGCCCATCCGGTTGACGATCGCCCGGTCGGCGGTCAGCCGGTGCAGGCGCGGCTTCGGGTTGCCGGGCTGCGCCGCGGCGGTGACGGTGCCGACCTCGACGAAGCCGAAGCCGAGCGCGGTCAGCGCCACCGGGCCCTCCGCGTTCTTGTCGAACCCGGCGGCCATTCCGAGCGGCCCGGGGAAGGTGCGGCCGAGCGCGGTGACGCGGAGCTCCGGCCGGCGCGGGCCGAGCAGGCGGCGCACCAGGCGGGGCGCGCCGGGCACCGCGGCGGCGGCGCGCAGGGCGGTGAAGCTCGCCGTGTGCGCGGTCTCGGCGTCCATTCGGCGCAGGACGGCGTGGAAGAGCAGCTGGTAGAGCACGGCGGTCCCCGGTGTCCGGCCCTCCTGCGGCGGGAGGGCGTAGTGGTGTGGTGCGGCGGCGCGGCGGTCCCGCCGCGGTGTGTCGGGCGGGTGGCGCAGTCAGGCTGCCGCCGCCCGCACGCTAGGAGTCGCCGCGCTCGCGGTCGGCGAGGAAGCGCTCCAGTTCGTCGCCGAGTTCCTCGGCGGTGGGCAGCGCCGACTCGTCGCCGGGCCAGGTGGCGTCCGACGTCTCCCGGTCGGTGACGAATGCGTCGTACTGCCGTTCGAGGTTGCCGACGACCCGCTGCACCTCGTCGGAGTCGGCGACCTGCTCGGCGATCTCGGCGTCGGTCTCGGCCGCGCCGGCCTCCAGCCGCTCCGAGGGCAGCGCGAGGCCGGTGGCGCCGCCGGCGTACTCCAGGGCGGCGATCGCGGCCCGCGGGTACTCCGACTGGGCGAGGTAGCTGGGCACGTGCACGGCGAAGCCGGCGGCGTCGTGCCCCGCCTCGCCGAGGCGGAACTCCAGCAGCGCTCCGGCGCCGGCCGGAACCTGCACCCGACCCATCCAGGGGGTGTGCGCGGCGACCAGTTCGGGCCGCGTCGCGTGCGCGGTGGCGGTGACCGGGCGGGTGTGCGGCACCGCCATCGGGATGCCCTGCAGCATGACGGTGAGCTCCACGCCGAACCGCTCGACCAGCGCGGTCACCGCGGCGCTGAACAGCTCCCACTCGCGGTCCGGCTCCAGACCGTGCAGCAGCAGGAACGGCGTGCCGTCCTCGTCGTGCATCCGGTAGAGCGAGAGGCGCGGCGGGTTGTAGTCGGTGTAGGCGTTCTCCAGGAACGTCATGACCGGGCGGCGCGACCGGTAGTCCAGCAGGCGGTCGACGTCGAACGCGGCGACCTCGACGGCGTCGAACGCGGCGAACAGCGCTTCGCCGGCCTGCTTGCCCGCGGACCCGGCGTCGATGTAGCCGTCCAGCAGGACGAGCATCACCGATCCGCCGCCGGCGTCGGCGCCGGGCCGGAGCGTGTAGAGGTCTGCGGGATCAGGCACCGGGAGCGGTCTCCGTTCTTGCTGCGGGTACTGCGGGCGCGGCGCGGGCGGCGGTGTGCTGCGCCGCGGGGCCGGTCCGCGATCCAGGATAGTCGACGCGTACCGGGCGCCCGCCGACGCACCAGCGGCGCAGAACGGCGGCGACCGGCGGCTTCGTCACCGCACGCGGAGGGTGCGCAGCCGGTTCAGCGCACCGGCCACCTCGAACCGGCGGGGCAGCGCGAAGTCGCCCGGGTGGCCGCGGCCGAGGACCGCGGCGCCGTCGTCGCCGAGCCGCTCCTCCAGGGCGTCCAGTGCCTCGGCGATGGTGCCCTGGGAGAGCAGGCCGCCGCCGGCCAGCAGCCGCAGGGCCAGGCCGACGCCGATCAGCTGGCCGGGGTCGACGAGCTGGGTGAGGCCGCGGACGTCGATCTCGGTCTCGCCGAAGGTCAGCACGTCCATGTCGCGCCGCTTGATCCGGACCCGGCCGCGGGCGGTGGCGTCCACCGAGCGCGGGTCGGCGCTGCGCGCCGCGGGCGGCGGGAACGGCGCGTCGGTGCGCTCCGCGGCCAGCTCCCGGGCCTGCTCGGTGACGTCGGAGGGCCGGTAGGCGTCGAGCATGACCACCTGGTCGGCGACGTCGAAGTAGTCGCCGCTGCCGCCCATCACCAGCACGGTGGAGACGCCCTGTTCGCGGTGGAGCGGCCGCACCAGGTCGACGAAGGGGGTGAGCGGCTCGCGGTCGCCGTGCACCAGCCGCTGCATCCGGGCGTCGCGGATCATCAGGTTGGTGGCGGTGGTGTCCTCGTCGACCAGCAGCACGCCGGAGCCGGCCTCCAGGGCCTCGGCGATGTTGGCGGCCTGCGAGGTGGATCCGGAGGCGTTGTCGGTGCTGAAGTCGGAGGTGTCGGCGCCGGTCGGGAGGTTGCGCACGAAGGCGCTCACGTCGGTGCGCTCGACGCGGCGGCCCTCCTCGGCGCGGATCTTGACGGCGTCGGCGCGGGTCGCGACCAGCTCTCGGCCGTCGCCGGGCACGTGGTCGTAGACGCCGCGCTCAAGTGCGTGCAGCAGGGTCGACTTGCCGTGGAAGCCGCCGCCGACGATGAGGGTGATGCCCTCCGGCACGCCCATGCCCTCGACCTCGCCCGCGTGCGGGAGCCGGACCGAGGTGCGCAGCGTGGCCGGCGTGCGGAACGGCACGGCGCCGCCGGTGAGCGGCCGGTCGCTGATGCCGCTGGCGCGCGGCAGGATCGAGCCGTCGGCGACGAACGCGACGAGGCCGCGGTCGGCGAGGGCGCTGCGCAGCGCAGCGGAGTCCTCGACGGCGTCGGCGAACGCGGTCGCCTCAGCGGTGTCCAGGGCGCTCCACCGCAGCGCGTCGACCATCTCGGGCAGCAGTTCGGTGAGCTCGCGGCGGGCGGTCCGCCCGTCGATGCGCCGCCCGTGGCCGGGCAATTCGATGCCCAGCCGCAGGACCACGGCGCCGCCGTCGATCCGGCCGGCATTGCGCGCGACGACCTGCTGGCCGCCGGCGTCGATGCGCAGCCGGGCGCCCTTGAGCGCGCGGTAGGCGGTGCGCACCAGGTAGTCGGCCGTGGCGCGGCGCCGGTCGGGGTGGGTCCAGGCTTCGTCGGGCAGCCCGGCGGTCGCGGCCGGGATGTGTACGGCGATGCGGGACGGCGGGGCGAACGGGTCGGCCTGGACGCGCTCCACGGTGAGGGTGAAGTCGCCGAAGTCCCAGTCGCCGGTGAGGGACTTGTACCGGCCGTAGGAGGCTCCGTCCATCCGGCCGAGCTCGTCGGCCAGCCGGTCGGCGTCGCGGACTCCGGTGATCTCGCGGTCCCCCGCCTTCGGGCCGCGCGCGCCTCCGCCGCCGCGGAACCCGCGGTCGCCGCCCCCGTTGCGTGCCGCCATGTGCCTGCTCCCCTCGCTGCTGCGGGCCCGGCGGCGCAGTCCGCTGCGGGCTGTACCGCTGCGGCGCCGCACCGTGCGGGCCGGTGTGCCGTGCCGTGCGGGCGCTGCCGCCGGTGCACCGCGGCGCCCGGCGCCGCCGGTCCGCCGGATGTCCGCGGCGCTGCGCGGGATGCGCCCGGCCCCGGATGCTATCCGCTGAGGGCGGTGCGGGCGGCACCGCCGGGCGGGCGGGCACCGGACCGCCTCCCGGCGGCCGCCCCGCTCCCGCCCGCGCAGGGGCGGAACACCGAAAGGGGCGGGGCCGCGGCCCCGCCCCTCCTGCTCTGCTGCCGGCCTCCGGCCTGCCTAGGGCTTCCGCCCCTGGCCGCCGGCGTCCGGCGCCGGGGCGTCGCCCTCGTCGGCCGCCATACCGGGTGCGGCGGTGGCGTGCGCCGAGGCGCGGCCGCGGCGGGCGTTGCGCCGCTCCAGCCAAATCGCGAGGCGGCTCAGCGCCAGGTTGATCGCGATGTAGATGACCGCGCACACGATCGCGGCCGGGATCACGTTGCCGTAGCGGGTGCCGATCAGCGAGAAGCCGCGGAGCAGCTCCGGGAAGGCGATGATGTAGCCGAGCGCGGAGTCCTTCAGCAGGACGACCAGCTGGGCGACGATCGCCGGCATCATGGCGGTGACGGCCTGCGGGATCTGGATCAGCCACAGCACCTGGGTGCGGCGCATGCCCAGTGAGTAGGCGGCTTCGGCCTGGCCCTTGGGAACCGCGTTGATGCCGGCCCGGAACACCTCGGCCAGCACCGACCCGTTGTACAGGGTGAGGCCGACGATGACGGCGGTCATCGCGTCCACCAGGAAGGTGCGCGGCGGCAGCGGGTCCATGCCGAACGCCTGCAGGCCCTGGTTGACGGCGAGCGGCAGCGCCATGGTGAAGAAGATCAGGATCAGCAGCGGGATGCCGCGGAAGAACTCCACGATCGCGCCGGAGACCCACCGGATCACGGCGTGCTCGGAGAGCCGGCCGATACCGAACACCATGCCGAAGACCAGCGCCAGGATCGCGGCCCAGAACGCCGCGGTCAGCGTGTTCTGCAGGCCCGGCACGATGTAGCCGGTCCAGGTCGCCGGGTCGAGGAACGGTGCCCAGCGCTCCCCCGCCCACTGGCCCTGCGGGTTGACCCGCCAGGCGTCCGCGCTGGTCAGCGGAGCCGCTCCGGCTGACAGCGACCGGTTCAGCCCGAGGTAGACCAGGACGAAGAGGCCGGCGCCGAGGAGCGCGGTGAGCACCGACAGGGCGCGGCTGCGCGCGCGGGCTTTGGGACCCGGCGCGTCGAAGAGGACGTTCTGCACGCTCATCGGGCCACCGCCACTCGCTTGCTGAGCCAGCTGAAGAAGAAGCCCATGGGCAGCGTCAGGATGAGGAATCCGAGCGCGAACCCGATGAACGTCGGGATGACCGGGGCGATGCCCTGGTCGAACATGAGCTTCATCTGCCGGGACGCCTCCTGCACGCCCAGCCCCGCCACGGAGGCGACGGTCGTGTTCTTGGTCAGGGCGATCAGCACGCTGCCGAGCGGGCCGACGACGCTGCGCAGCGCCTGCGGGAGCACGATGATGCCGAGGTTCTGGGTGAAGGTGAGGCCGAGCGAGCGCGCGGCTTCGACCTGGCCGATGGGCACCGTGTTGATGCCCGAGCGCAGCGACTCCGAGACGAAGCAGGACGTGTAGGCGGACAGGCCGATGACGGCCCACCAGAACACGTCCCACTGGACGGTGTCCGAGAGCGCGACGCCCAGGGCGCTGTTGATGCCCAGGCCGCAGAAGAGCAGCACCAGCGTCAGCGGAGTGTTCCGGATCGCCTCGACGTAGCCGGTCGCGAGGCCGCGCAGGACGGGTACCGGCGACACGCGCATGGCGGTCAGCAGGATGCCGAGGAGGAACGAGAAGAGCGCGCTGAGCGCGGTGAGGCGGACGGTCCAGGAGAAGCCGTCGATCACCTTGTCGATATTGCCGAGAAAAGCTTCCATTGTTCCCAGCCGGTCACGGCCCCGGCCGGAGCCCGCAGTGGTGCGGCTCCGGCCGGGGCGACGGGTGGATCAGGGTCGGGGTCAGGCGCAGCCCTCGACCTCCGGCTGCTCCTCCTCGTAGGCGAAGTCGGTCGCGCCGAACGCCTCCTCGAGGTAGGTGGCCGACTCGCCCTCGTCCCACATCTTGGTGATGGCCTCGTTGACCTGCTCGCAGCGCTCGGTGTCGCCCTTGGGCAGGCCGACGCCGTACTTCTCTTCGCCGAACGGGTTGTTGACCATCTTGAACGCGTCGGGCTCCTGCGCGGCGAAGCCGGCGAGGATCGTGTTGTCGGTGCTGACGGCGTCGACGGTGCCGTTCTTCAGCAGCTCGATGCACTCCGAGTAGTTGCCGGCCTCGCGCAGCTCAGCACCGATCTCCATGTCCTCGGTGATGTTGTTGGCGGAGCGGGAGCCCGAGGCGGAGCAGAGCACCTTGCCGTCGAGGTCCTCGGGGCCGGAGACGTCGTCGGTGTCGGCGCCGACGAGGATGTCCTGCTGGGCGACGTAGTAGGGGCCGCCGAAGTCGACGACCTCCTTGCGCTCGTCGGTGATGGAGTAGGTCGCGATGACCATGTCCACCGTGCCCTGCTGCAGGAAGGTCTCGCGGTTGGCCGAGGCCGCCTCGGTCCACTCGATCTGGTCGGGCTCGAAGCCGAGCTCGCCGGCGATGTAGGTGGCGACGTCGACGTCGAAGCCGACGGGCGTGCCGCCCTCGTCCAGGCCGAGGCCCGGCTGGTCGTACTTGACGCCGATGGTGATGCCTTCGCCACCGCCCTCGCCGTCCCCGCCGCCTTCGCCGCCCATCTCGGCGCCGCCGCAGGCGGCAGCGGTGAGCAGGAGGGCGCTGGCGGCGGCAGCGGTGCCGATTCGGCCGATTCGACGGACTCGCATGTCCGGATACCTCTATTCCTCGTGGTCCAGCAGGTGCGGGGGTACCGATCGGTCAGTGGCTGAGGATCTTCGACAGGAAGTCCTTGGCCCGATCGGAACTGGGGCTCGTGAAGAACGCTTCCGGGTCCGCCTCTTCGACGATCTCTCCGTCGGCCATGAAGACCACACGGTTCGCGGCGCGGCGGGCGAAGCCCATCTCGTGGGTGACGACGATCATCGTCATGCCCTCCGAGGCCAGCGAGGTCATGACGTCCAGGACCTCCTGGACCATCTCCGGGTCCAGCGCCGAGGTGGGCTCATCGAACATGAGCACCTTCGGCTCCATCGCCAGGGCGCGCGCGATCGCCACGCGCTGCTGCTGACCGCCGGACAGCTGCGCCGGGTACTTGTCGGCCTGGTTGGCGATGCCGACCCGGTCGAGGAGCTCCAACGCCCGCTTGTCGGCCTCGGCGCGCTGCTTGCCGCGCACCTTGATCGGACCGAGGGTGACGTTCTGCAGCACGGTCTTGTGCGCGAACAGGTTGAACGACTGGAACACCATTCCGACGTCACTGCGCAGCCGCGCCAGGCCGCGGCCCTCTTCGGGAAGGGGGACCCCGTCGATGGCGATGGCCCCGGTGTCGATGGTCTCCAGCCGGTTGATGGTCCGGCACAGGGTCGACTTCCCGGAGCCCGAGGGCCCGATAACGACGACGACCTCACCGGAGTGCACCGTGAGGTTGATGTCACGCAGCACGTGGAGTTCGCCGAAGTGCTTGTCGACGCTCTCCAGGGTGACGAGCGGAGTTGCGGTCATGCCGGGAACCTAGCGGCAGAGCCGCTACTTGTCAGTATCGAAACGGCCCGTTACCGCAGGTAGTAGCCGATTTGTTACCGATCCGAGGGGTGCGCGCACACCCTCATCACCGAGGGTTTGCGGGCCCGGACACGCTGCGCCTGAGAGCGGATGCACCACTCAGGCTTCCCCCTTCTACCCCGCTCGCGCGCGGCTCACTCCCCCCGCCCCCAGCCGCCGCATCCGGCCGCCGCACGCGGGCGGAGCGGGCCGCCGGGGCGCCGGCACGCCGGCGAAGGGTCGAGAAGTTCGTGCCCCTTGCGACCCGAATGTGGCCCATATTACTGTTACGCCGCACTCACATTCCGTCATGAGGAAATGCGTTTCCCAATGGCGAGACACCCCCCTGAGTTCCGAGGAAGGCGCCCATGGCCGAGGACGCAGAGGACAGCACCCCGCGCAGCACCCCGCCCCGGGAGCGGCCCCCGCGCCAGCCCGCCAAGCAGCCGCCCAAGCGGTTCTACCGGTCGCTGTTCTTCCAGGTCATCGTGGCCGTCGTGGTCGGCGTTCTGGTCGGGCACCTCTGGCCGGCCTTCGGTGAGGCCCTCCGGCCGCTGGGCGACGGCTTCATCCGGCTGATCAAGATGGCCATCGCCCCGCTGATCTTCTGCGTGATCGTCACCGGTATCGCCAAGGTCGGCGACCTCGGATCGGTCGGCCGGATCGGCATCAAGGCGCTCGTCTACTTCCAGGCGGTCACCGCGTTCGCCCTGGTCTACGGAATGATCGTGGCCAACGTCGTCCGCCCCGGCGCAGGCTTCGAGGTCGACCCGGCGCAGCTGGACGCGGCGGCGGTCGAGGAGGCGACCCAGGGCGAGGAGCTGCCCGGAGCGGCGCAGTTCCTGATGGACGTCATCCCGGAGAGCCTGGTCGGCGCCTTCGCCGAGAACTCCCTGCTGCAGGTGCTGTTCTTCTCGGTCTTCTTCGCCCTGGCACTGGCCTCGATGGGCGAGCGCGGCAAGCCCGTCCTGGACCTGGTCGAGCGGGTCAACGAGGTGATCTTCGTGATCATCGGGTGGATCATGCGGATCGCGCCGGTCGGGGCGTTCGGCGCGATGGCCTTCGTCGTCGGCTCCTACGGGCTGGCATCGCTGAGCAGCTTCGGCATGCTTGTGCTGGCCTGCTACGGGGCAGCGGTGCTGTTCCTGTTCCTGCTGGCGCTGGTCGCCAAGGTCTTCGCCGGGGTGAACCTGTGGAAGTTCCTCCGCTACACCAAGGACGAGTTCGCCCTGGCCATCGGCGCCGCCTCCTCCGAGGCCGTGATGCCGCGCATCATGCAGAAACTCACCGCGGCCGGCTGCTCCAAGGCCACCACCGGCCTGGTCATCCCCACCGGCTACTCGTTCAACCTGGACGGCGCCGCCATCTACCTGTCCATCGCCGGCCTCTTCCTCGCCCAGGCGTTCGGCGTGGACATGTCGCTGGGCGACCAGCTGATGATGGTGCTCATCCTGCTGCTCACCTCGAAGGGCATGGCGGGCGTCCCCGGTTCGGCCTTCCTCGCCCTCTCCGCCACCGCGACCGCGCTGGGCGCCTTCCCCGCCGCCGGCGTCGCCCTGCTGCTCGGCGCCGACCGGCTGATGGACACCATGCGGGTCTCCATCAACCTGCTCGGCAACTGCGTGGCGACCTTCGTCGTCGCCCGCTGGGAGGGCCAGCTCGACATGGACCGGATGCGCGCCGCACTGGACGGCACTGCGCTGCCTGCTGAACCCGCAGAGGACGGCGCAGCCGGAGCGGCCCAGCCGGTCCAGGCCGCACTGCCGGAGCAGCGGTCCGCAGCGGAGCCCCCGAAGCCCTGACGGCACCGGCCCGCCGGGCCGGCCGCTCCCGCTGCGGAGCCCGGCCGGCCCGGCCGGGGGTCAGGGCCCGCCCGGGGCGGCCGGCGCACCGGCGGCACCCGGCGGTCCGGTCCAGTGCCCGGAGGTCTCCGGCTCGTCGAGGACGAACATGGTCCGGGTGCCGGCCACTTCGGGGAAGCGCTGCAGCCGCTCCAGGATGAAGGTGCGCAGCGCACCCGCGTCGGCGACGCGCACCAGCAGGATGAGGTCCGCGTCGCCGGAGACCAGTGCCGCGTGCTCGATCTCGGGGATGGCGCGCAGCCGGTCGCGGAACGCCTCCCAGGAGTCCTGCCGGATGCGGACCGTGACGTAGGCGGCCAGGCCGAGGCCGCAGGCGGCCGGGTCGACGACGGCGGTGAATCCGCGCAGCACGCCGGAGCGGCGCAGCCGGTCCAGCCGGGCGTGCGCACTGGCGCGGGAGACGTGCGCCGCCTGGGCGAGGGCGCGCACCGACATCCGGCCGTCGGCGCGCAGTAGTTCGAGGATCCTCCGGTCGACGCCGTCGAGCGCAACGGCCATGTGTCTCACCTCACGTCGCGGGGCGGGGGCGGGGCTGGACGTTCGGCCCGCTGGCGTGCGGCAGGGTGGACCGAACGTCCGGGTTTGCGCGCCGTACATAGACACTTCCGAGTGATCCGGATCATATTCGAGACATGGCGGACACGGACACCACCACCGAACCCGAACCGGCGCTCCCGCCGCTCCCCCCGATCGAACCCACCGCGCTCATCGGCGCCGGCGGGCAGCGCACCGGGGACGGCACCTTCCCCTTCCCCGGCGGCGACGTGCTCGCGCGGCTGCACCGCGGGATGGTGGCCGGCCGCCGCTTCGACGTCCAGGCCGGCGCGCTGGCGCGGCAGGGCCGGCTCGCCGTCTACCCCTCCTCCCGAGGGCAGGAGGCGTGCCAGGTCGGCGCGGCCCTCGCCCTGGGCCCGCGGGACTGGCTGTTCCCCACCTACCGGGACAGCGTGGCGCTGGCCGCGCGCGGCGTGGACCCGGTCGAGGTGCTCGCGCTCTTCCGCGGCGACCGGCACTCCGGCTACGACCCGGGCAGCCACCGGTGCGCGCCGCAGTGCACGCCGCTGGCCACCAACGCCCCGCACGCAGCCGGCCTGGCGTGGGCGGCGCGCCGGGCCGGCGAGGACGCTGCGGCGCTGGTCCTGCTCGGCGACGGCGCGACCAGCGAAGGCGACGCACACGAGGCGTTCAACCTCGCCGCGGTGTGGCGGGCACCGGTGGTCTTCCTGGTGCAGAACAACCAGTGGGCGATCAGCGTGCCGCTGCGGTTGCAGAGCGCCGCGCCCACCCTCGCGCACAAGGCGGTCGGCTACGGGATGCCCGGCCTGCACGTCGACGGCAACGACGCCGCCGCGGTGTATGCGGCGGTGTCCGGCGCGCTGGAGTCGGCCCGCGCGGGCGGCGGCCCGGTGCTGATCGAGGCGCGCACCTACCGGGTGGGCCCGCACACCAACGCCGACGACCCGCGCCGCTACCGCGCACCCGAGGAAGAGCGCGCCTGGGAGGAGCGCGACCCGGTCGCGCGGCTGGCGGAGCTGCTGCGCGCCGAAGGGCTGCTGGACGATGCGGGCGAGGCCGAGGCCGCCGCCGAGGGCGAGCGCATCGCCGAGCGGGTCCGCACGGCACTGGCCGGCCAGGACCGGCCCGATCCGGCCGGGCTGTTCGACCACGTCTACGCCGAGCCCCCCGCGCACCTGCTGGAGCAGCGGGAGCGGCTCGCCGCCGAGGCAGCCGGGGAGGCCGCCGCCGATCCGGCGGCTGCGGGCGGGCAGGGGGTCCGATGACGCAGGCAGCGGCCGCGGGCTCCATCCGCCCGGCCGGAGCAGTCCGGGCAGCCGGGGAGGCGGAAGCGGTGGAGACCACCCTGGGCGGCGCCCTCAACCGGGCGCTGCACGACTCCCTGGCCGCCGATCCGTCGGTGATCGTCTGCGGCGAGGACGTCGGCCCGCTGGGCGGCGTGTTCCGGGTGACCGACGGGCTGCAGGAGGCGTTCGGCGCCGACCGGGTGTTCGACACGCCCATCGCGGAGTCGGGTGTCGTGGGCGCCGCGGTCGGGATGGCCATGTACGGGCTGCGGCCGGTGGTGGAACTGCAGTTCGACGCGTTCGCCTACCCGGCGTTCGAGCAGGTCGTGTCGCACGTGGCGAAGATGCGGAACCGGACCGCCGGCCGCGTCGGCCTGCCGCTGGTGCTGCGCGTCCCCTACGGCGGCGGCATCGGCGGGGTCGAGCACCATGCCGACTCCTCCGAGGCGTACTACACGCACACCCCTGGGCTGCGGGTGGTGACGCCCGCGGCGCCGGACGACGCCTACGCGCTGCTGCGCGCGTCGGTCGAGAGCCCCGACCCGGTCGTCTTCCTGGAGCCGAAGCGCCGCTACTGGGAGCGGGGCGTGCTCGATCCGGGCGCGGCGGCAGCTCCGCTGGACCGGGCCCTGGTGCGCCGGCCCGGCCGGGACGCCACGGTGTTCGCCTACGGCCCGATGGTCGCGACCGCACTGGAGGCCGCCGAGGCGGCCGAGGAGGAGGGGCGCTCACTGGAGGTGGTGGACCTGCGCAGCCTCAGCCCGTTCGACGACGCGACGGCCGCCGCGTCGGTGCGCCGCACCGGGCGCGCGGTGGTGGTGCACGAGGCCTCGGAGTTCGGCGGGTACGGCGCCGAAGTCGCGGCCCGGCTCACCGAGCGCTGCTTCCACTATCTCCAGGCGCCGATCCTGCGGGTCTGCGGCCTGGACGTGCCCTATCCCCCGCCGAAGCTGGAGGCGGCGCACCTGCCCGATGCCGACCGGATCCTGGACGCCGTCGACCGCCTCCAGTGGGAGGCCGACTGGACCGAGGGGGCTGAGTCGTGAGCGGGCCCGGGGAGGGCGCCGCGCAGCAGGGCGCCGGAGCTCCGGTGCGCGAGCTGGTGTTCGCGCTGCCCGACCTGGGCGAGGGACTGACCGAGGCGGAAGTGGTGGCCTGGCGGGTCGCTCCGGGCGACCGGATCGCGGTGGACGCGCCGGTCGCCGAGGTGGAGACGGCCAAGGCCGCAGTGGAGGTGCCCTGCCCGTTCGCGGGCACGGTCACCGCGCTGCACGCCGATGAGGGCGCCGCGGTGCCCGTCGGCGCGCCGCTGGTAAGCGTGGCGGTGCCGGACGGCCCGCAGCACGGCCCCGGGACCGGGCGGAGCGGCAAGGGCGCCGCTCCTCCGCCAGCGGGATCGGGGGCCGTCCTCGTGGGATACGGCACCGGCGGCGCTGATCGGCCCGCCGGCCGCCGCAGGCGCGGGGCGCGGGCGGGGACGACGGTGTCCCCGCCGGCCCCGCGCTCCCCCGGACCCGCCGTGCCCGGGAGCGCCGCCGCCCGCGACCGCGCCGGGAACGGCG
>NZ_BAAGXT010000057.1:0-32893 GCF_054779695.1 Nocardiopsis coralliicola
CGCCGACGCCGCGCTGCGCTCCGCCGCTCTCCGCGTCCTGCACGGCCTGCGCCGCGCCGCCGCCCGCGGCAGCTGGGGTCCCCCGGAGCGAGCCCTCCTCTGCGCCTTCGCCGCTGCCTGCGGCCGCCGCGTCGGCCGGCCCGAGCGCGGCCTCGGCCGCGACCTCCCCGCCGACACCGGCCCCGGCCCCTCCGGCACCTCCTCCCCCCGCGACCGGCACCGGCACCAGAACTGAACCGGGCTCCCCCGAGGCCGCTCCCCCGACCGGGGGATGCACGGTACGCACTCCACCGCGGCGGCCGCCCTGCCGGAGGGCCGGGCGCTGCCCGGAGCGGGGGGCGGCACCGGCCGCGGGTTCCGGGTCAGGCGGCGCTGGGGAGAGGCGGACGGCCCGCGCCCTCCGAGGCCGCAGCGCTCGGCGCGCCCGGGGCCCGCCGACGCCACCGGACGGACGGGGGACTAGCGGGTGGTGCCGCTCGGCGGCGGGCTGTCGCCGGTGCCAGTGTGCGGCGCGGGATCGGTGCCGGGGAGGGGGGCCGGGCCCGGGGAAACCGTGTCGGGCTCCGCGGAAGGGGCCGGGCCTGGGGTGTGCGGGTGGACCGCGGCCTGGAGCTGGTCGGTGGGGGTGTCCCGGCGCCAGAGGCTGACCGCGTCGAACAGGCCGTACTGCAGGACGGCGACGAAGGGCCAGACCACGAGGGCGCCGAGGGCGTCCAGGTGGAGGCGGTCGGTGACGGTGTCGCCCGGGTCGGCGGCTGCGACGGCTCGCTCGAAGGACCCGCCCTCCAGGACGCTCCCGGTCCCCCACGCCAGGAGTGCGCCCGCGATCGCGCCGAGGACGAGCCCGGTGAGGCAGGCCAGCCGCATGTCCGGCACCGGTCCGCCGGGGTACTGCCGCGCCGCCGAGCGCGCCAGCCGGTACTGGACGAGATAGGCGCAGTAGCCGGTGAGCATGCCCGCCGCGGCGGCGATCAGGGCGTAGGTGCCCTGCATGGCGAAGGTCGCCTCGGTGACGGGGAACGGCACCACCTGCCCGCCGGCGATCACGGTCACCTCCGTGCGCGGGGCCAGCACCCACCAGGCGACGCCCGCGGGCACGCCCAGGACCGCCACCGCCCCGAAGACCGCTGCTGCCGCGGCCGTCCTGCTGCGCCCCATCTGCGCCGCCACCTCGCTCCCGTCCGGCTTCCCCGAATCTATCCGCAGCAGCGCGCGGAAAAACCGGTGGTGGTCCCCCGGGCGCGCCGTGAGAATTGCGGCATGTGCACCGCGCAGAGCGCGGCAGCCCCGGGCCCGCAACCCGCCGGCGCCGCCGACGAGGCGACCATGCTCGCCGCTTACCTGGACCGGCGCCGGGCCCACGTCCGCGCCGTCGGTGCGCGGCTGGGCGCGGCCGCCGAACTCGAACGCCTCACCCGCATCGAACACCACTGGTTCGAGGCGGTCATGGCCGGTGCCCGGGACCGCCCGCCCGTCGCACCGAAGCCGGGCGGCGGCCGCGTGGCCGACGCGGGCGGCGGCACGGGCTGCTGCGCGCCCGCCGGCGGGCGCATCGGCGCCGCGCTGGCGGCCTATGACGCACAGTGCGCGCGGTCCCGCCGGATCGCCGCGCGGCTGGAGCAGCGCAGCGCCGCCCGCCGCACCGGGCCGGCGGGGCGGGTGTCACTGCGCTGGGTCCTGCTGCACGTGCTGGAGGAGACCGCGCTCTCCGCCGGCCGGCTGGAGGAGCGGCGCTCGCGCGCGGGGGCCGCCGGGCCCGCCGCGCGCGGCGCAGCGGTCAGTAGGTGAGCGCGGCCCCGCCGAGCAGGGACTTGACGTCGCCGGCGAAGGCGGGCGACATCTCCACCGGGTAGCCCGGCAGGTCGTACACGCGCGACCGCAGCGGGTGGTCGACCCGCACGGTGACCGGGGTCTCTCCCTTGTGCGAGGCGAGGATCCGCTTGAGCTCCTCGACCAGCTCTCCGTCCACCCGGGCGTGGTCCATGGTCAGCAGCACCGGCGGCGGGCCGTCGGTGACGTGCGCGATGTCGAGCAGGGTGAGGTCGAACGCCTGGATGGAGTACTCGCCCTCGCGCTCCTTCACCCGCCCCTTGATGGAGACGGCGGTGTCCTCGGCCAGGTAGTCCGCGTAGAGCGTGTAGGACTCGGCGAAGAACAGGCACTCCACCTGGGCGTCCATGTCCTCCACGGTGACCTTGGCCCACAGGTTGCCGGACTGCTTGGAGACGCGCTTCTCCACCGCCGAGATGAGGCCGGCGATCTGGACCTCGGAGCGGTCCCGCCGCTCGCCGCCGAGCACCTCCAGGATCTGGGTGTCGCGGTTGCGGGCCAGGATCCGCTCGGCGCCGGCCAGCGGGTGCGACGAGACGTACAGCCCGAGCATCTCCCGCTCGTGGGCGAGCTTGGTCTTGCGGTCCCACTCCTTGCCGGTCCAGTTGATGTCGAGGCCCACCGGCGCCGCGTCGGCATCCTCCTCGCCGCCGCCGAACAGGTCGAACTGGCCGTGCGCCTCCTGCTTCTTGGCCGGGATCAGGCCGTCCACCGCCTGCTCGTGGTGGAGGTGCAGGTCCATCCGCGGCTGGCCGAGCGAGTCGAACGCGCCTGCCTTGACCAGCGACTCGACGACGCGCTTGTTCAGCACGGTCAGCTCGGACTTGGTGAGGAACTCGGTGAAGGAGGTGTAGGCGCCCTTGCCCTTGCGGGTGTCCACGATCGACTCGACGACGTTGGCGCCGACGTTGCGGACCGCGCCCAGGCCGAACCGGACGTCGGAGCCGACCGCGGAGAAGCGCAGGCCCGAGTCGTTGACGTCGGGCGGCAGCACCTTGATGCCCATCTTGCGGCACTCCGACAGGTAGACCGCCATCTTGTCCTTGTTGTCGGCCACCGAGGTGAGCAGCGCCGCCATGTAGGAGGCGGGGTGGTTGGCCTTCAGGTAGGCGGTCCGGAAGGAGAGGATGGCGTAGCCGGCGGCGTGGGACTTGTTGAACGCGTACCCGGAGAAGGGCAGCATGACGTCCCAGAGCGTGTTGACGGCCTCCTCGGAGAAGCCGCGCTCGAACATCCCGGCCTGGAAGGTGCCGAACTCCTTCTCCAGCACCTCCTTCTTCTTCTTGCCCATCGCGCGCCGCATCAGGTCCGCGCCGCCCAGGCTGTAGCCGGCCAGCTGCTGGGCGATGGCCATGATCTGCTCCTGGTAGACGAGCAGGTGGTAGGTCTCGGACAGGATCGGGTCGAGCGCCTCCTTGAGCTCCGGGTGGATCGGGGTGATCTCCTGGCGCTCGTTGGAGCGGTCGGCGTAGTCGTTGTGGGCGTTGGCCGCCATCGGGCCGGGCCGGTAGAGGGCGTTGACGGCGGTGATGTCGCTGAACTCGGTCGGCCGCATGCGCCGCAGCAGGGCCCGCATCGCGTCGCCGTCCAGCTGGAACACGCCCAGCGTGTCGCCGCGGGCCAGCAGCTCGTAGGTGGCCCTGTCGTCGTCGCCGATCCGCGTCCAGTCGATGTCGATGCCCTCGTTGGACTTCACGTTCTGGATCGCGTCGTCGATGATCGTGAGGTTGCGCAGGCCCAGGAAGTCCATCTTCAGGAGCCCCATGTCCTCGCACTGCGGGAACGGGAAACCGGTGATGATGGCGCCGTCGGAGTCGCGGCGGTGCAGCGGGACCACGTCGAGCAGCGGCTCGGCCGAGAGGATGACGCCGGCGGCGTGCACGCCGGTGCCGCGGGTGAGGCCCTCGATGCCGCGCGCGGTGTTCATGACCTTGGCGACCTCGCTGTCCTTGCCGATGAGGTCGCGGAGCTCACCGGCTTCGGAGTAGCGCGGGTTGGACTCGTCGTCGATGGCGGCGAGGTCGATCTCCTTGCCGCCGGCGGCCGGCGGGAACGCCTTGGTGATCTGGTCGCCCAGCGCGAACGGCAGGCCGTGGATGCGGGTGGAGTCCTTCACCGCGGCCTTGGCCTTGATCAGGCCGAAGGTGTTGATCATCGCGGTGGCCTCGGCGCCGTACTTCTCGGTCACATAGTCGACCATCTCGCCGCGCCGGCGCTCGTCGAAGTCGAGGTCGATGTCGGGCATGGTGACGCGCTGCGGGTTGAGGAACCGCTCGAAGAGCAGCCCGTGCTGCAGCGGGTCGAGGTCGGTGATGCCGAGGATGTAGGCGATCAGCGAGCCGGCGGCCGAGCCGCGCCCGGGACCCAGTGCGATGCTGCGGCGCCGCGCCTCCTGGCAGATGTCGGCGACGACCAGGAAGTAGGCCGGGAAGCCCATCTCCTCGATGACCGAGATCTCGTACTCGGCGCGGTCGAGGACCTCCCGGGACGCGCCATCGGGGTAGCGGCCGGGCGTCAGCCGCTGCACCTCCTTGCGCAGCCAGGAGGCCTGCGTCTCGCCCTCCGGCACGTCGTAGCGCGGCATCAGGTCGCGCGAGGCGAACACCTCGTCGTAGCAGCCGTCCTCGACCATCTCGGCGACGAGGAGGGTGTTCTTGCAGCCCTGGGCCCACTCGTCGAGGGAGAGCAGGGCGCGCATCTCGTCGGCGGTCTTCAGGTAGTAGCCGGAGCCGTTGAACCGGAACCGCTTGGGGTCGTCGAGGTTCTTGCCGACGCCGATGGCCAGGAGCGCGTCGTGCGCCTGGGCCTGGTCCTCGGTGACGTAGTGCGAGTCGTTGGTGACCAGCGGGCGCAGGTCGAGGGCCTTGCCGACCCGGAGCAGGCCGTCGCGGACCTCGCGCTCGATGGGCACCCCGTGCTCCATGAGCTCCAGGAAGACGTGGTCGGGGCCGAAGATGTCCTGCAGGCCGGCGGCGTAGGCCACGGCCTCCTTCTCCTGGCCCAGGCGCAGCCGGGTCTGGACGCCGCCGGAGGGGCAGCCGGTGGAGACCACGATGCCCTCGGAGTGGGCCGCCATCAGCTCCAGGTCCATCCGGGGCTTGCCGTAGTAGCCCTCGATGGAGGCGAGCGAGGAGAGCTTGAACAGGTTGCGCAGCCCGGTGGCGTTCCGCGCCCACATGGTCATGTGCAGGTAGCGGCCGCCGCCGGAGACGTCCTTGCCGGCCTCGGTGGACTCGTCGGAGTCGCCGCGCCCCCAGCGGACGCGCTGCTTGTGGTACCGCGATTCCGGCGCGACGTATGCCTCGATGCCGATGATCGGCTTGACTCCGGAGCCGCGGGAGGTATCCCAGAACTCGTAGGCGCCGAACATGTTGCCGTGGTCGGTCATCGCCACCGCAGGCATCTGCAACCGGGCTGCCTCGGCGAACAGGGGCTTCAGCTTCGCGGCCCCGTCCAGCATCGAGTATTCGGTGTGCACGTGCAGGTGGGCGAAGGAGTCGGCCATGGCGCGGTGTGCTCCGTGAGGGTCGGCGGGACTGGGGTCGACTCACGAGCCTACGCCGCTCGCGGAGGCGCGGGCACGCTCCGCGCGGACCCTCCGGAGGTCGCCCGCATCACTCCTCCCGGCCCCTGGTCCGCGCCACTGGCGCCGCTGCCGCTCCACCTGCCCCGGCCGGCCCCCGCGCACGGCGCCGCTCCCCTGGCCGGTGCGCCCCGCGCCCTCCGCGCAGCACCCCCGCCCCGGGCGCACCGGAAAGGGGCGTCCTGAGGCGGGGAACCGCGCGGATCAGGAAAAAGGGCGCCAGTGATAGAAGGGACGCGAGGGAATGAAACTCCCAGTCGTCCCATTCTCCCTTTTCCCTGGCCAATGCACCCGACCTGCCTCTACCCCGGGGGGAATCCTGGGCGCTGGAGCCGGCCGCGGCCCTCCCCTCCCCGCGGGGCGCACGGGGCTGGAGAAATCGGTGTGGCGAGCTTTCCGCCGCGGCCGTTGGACGGCCCGGGATTCTTCGGTACGTTTGAATTCTCCGCGGGTCCCTGGACTCATTTCGCGGGAAACCGCGGAGGACAATCGGCAGCACCGAGAATCCGAGACCCGAGAACCACCACCGGCCCCCGGAAAGCCCGACTCGGCATCCGGTTCCGCGCACGCACCCGCGCGGCGCCGGCCTGCCGTCTCGGGCGGGCCGACGCGCAAAGGACGATGCCGCGTGACCGCACCCGCCTCCGGCGCCCAGGAGCCCGACGAGACGCGCCCCGCCCCTCCCCGGTCGCGGCCGCGCCCCTACGTGTGGGGCCGCGTCCCGCAGCGCAATACGAGCTTTGTCGGCCGCTCCGAGCTGCTCAAGGAGCTCGGCACCCGGCTGGAGGCGGGCGACACCCACATCCTGCCGCAGGCGCTGCGCGGCATGGGCGGGGTCGGCAAGACCCAGCTCGCCCTGGAGTACGCCTGGCGCAACCAGGGCGCCTACGACCTGGTGTGGTGGATCCCGGCCGACACGCCCACCCAGGTCCAGCAGGCGCTGATCGAGCTGGCGCCGCGACTGGGCCTGGACACCGACCGCGAGCCCAGCGCGATCTGCCGCAGCGTACTGGAGTCCCTCCAGGCCGGCGCCCCCTACGGGCACTGGCTGCTGATCTACGACAACGCCACCGATCCGGCCGACCTCGCCCCGCTGCTGCCCTCCGGCGGCACCGGCCAGGTCCTCATCACCTCGCGCTCCTCGGCGTGGCGGAACGCCGGCGGCAGCCTGCTGGAGGTCGACGTGTTCGAGCGCGCGGAGAGCATCGAACTGCTTCGCCGCCGCGGCCCGGCCGAGCTGAGCGAGGCCGACGCCGACCTCATCGCCGACCGCCTCGGCGACCTGCCGCTGGCCGTCGAGCAGACCGCGGTGTGGCTCTTCGAGACGATGATGCCGCCGGAGGAGTGGCTGAACGTGTTCGACGAGCGGTTCCAGGAGCTGCTCACCGCACCGTCGGCGACGCCGGACTACCCGCTCACCGTCGGTGCGACGATGAACCTCTCGCTGGAGCGGCTGGAGGAGAACGACCCGGCGGCGCTGCGCCTGCTGCAGGTGTGCGCCTTCCTGGCGACCCAGCCGATCCCGCGCCGGCTCTTCAACGGGGCGCGGAACATCGAGGCACCGCGCGAGCTGGAGCCGGTCCTGGCCGACCCGGCGGTGCGCCTGGGGCGGGTGCTCCGCTCCATCGACCGCTATGCGCTGGCCCGGATGGACCACCGCTCTGCCAGCTTCCAGCTGCACAAGCTGGTGCAGGAGACGCTGAAACTGCCGCTGGACACCGAGCGCCGCGCCGAACTCCGGCACTGCGCCCACCAGCTGCTCGCCAACTTCGACCCGGGCGACCCCCGGTCGGTCTCGGACTGGCCGCGCTACGCCGAGCTGCTGCCGCACATCTGGGAGACCGAGCAGTGGGACTGCGAGAGCTCCTGGTGCCGCCTGCTGGTCCTGAACGAGATCACCTTCCTGCACGTCTGGGGACGCATTCGGGCGGCGCGCACGCTCGCCGAGACCACGGTGACGCACTGGACCTCCCACCTGGGGGCCGACCACCCGCAGACCCTGCAGGCCCGGGCCATGCACGCGAACCTGCTCAACACGATGGGCGAGTTCCACGACGCCCACTCACTCACCCGGGAGGTCATCGACACGCTCACCCGCGAGTTCGGGCCGGGCGACGAGGAGACCCTCAGTGTCCGCAAGGAACTCAGCTACCAGCTGCGCAACCTGGGCCGCTTCCACGAGGCGCTGGATGTCAGCACGGAGGTGCTGGAGGGCCACGAGCGGCTGCTCGGCCGGGACGACCCGCTGACCCTGCAGGTGGCCCACATCCACGCGGTGGGGCTCCGGCTGCTGGGCCGGTTCGCCGAGTCGACGGCGTTGGACCGGTACAACTTCGAGCGCCGCAGCGAAATCCTGGGGCCGGAGCACCCGCAGACGCTGTCCAGCGAATACGGGCTCGCCACGGGTCTGATGGAGCAGGGCGACTTCGGCTCGGCGATCGACCTGTTCGAGGACTTCCGCTCGATCGCCGACCGGCTCTACCCCGAAGGCAACCAGTTCCGCACCGGGGCGCTGCTGATCCACTCCGTGCTGCTGCGCCGCACCGGCAAGATCAGCGAGGCCAAAGAGCTCTCCACGGCGGTGTTCGCCCTCGCCCAGCAGAGCTCCCGCGAGGACCTCCTCGCCTACCTGCAGGCCGCGGGGTGCCACTCGGTGATGCTGCGCGCCGCGGGCGACCACGAGGAGGCGCTGGAGCTCTCCTCGGCCACATTGGAATCCCTGCGCGCCGCCTACGGGGCCGAGCACCCGCTGTCCGCGGACGCGTCGGTCAACCACGCCGTGATCCTGCGCCTGCTGGGACGGCCGGCGGAGGCCCGCGCACTGGACGAAGCGGCCCTTCCGGTGCACACCGCCCTCGCCGAGCAGCATCCGAGCACGATCGCGAACCGGATCAACCTGGCCAGTGACCTGTTCGCGCTCGGCGACCCGGCGGCGGCCCGCGCACTGGACGCGGCCACCCTGCCGCTGAGCACCGAGGCGGTGGGCCACCACCACCCGCTCACCCTGGCGGCGGAGCGCAACCTGCTGCAGGACCGCGCTGCGCTGGGCGAGGATGTCACCGACGCTCAGCGGGCCGCCGTCGTACGCCGCTACGCCGAGGTCTTCGGCCCGGACCACCCGGCGGCGCTGTCGGCCACCCGGGACGTCCGCGCCAACTGCGACCTGGTGATCAACCTTCTCTGAGTCGACTAGCCCGAGGCTTCGGCTCGCGGCCCCTTCGCCGGGGCCGCAGGCTGGTGCCTACCGGCTCCTTTTCTCAGCGCACCAGAGCGCTCCCGCCTCAGCCCATGCCCACTTATCCTCATTCCCCGCGCGCGGACACAATGAGGGCTACCCAGTCTGAGTTTCCGAATCTCAGTTCAGGGCCGCTACGGTTCTGAGAGTCGCGGAGACAGACACCGCCGGGAGTAGCGGATACCTCCACACACCCCATTTTCCCTCCGTCGCTCGCCGAAGCCGTGCGCCAGCCATGCCCGTCGTAGAGCCCCTGGTTGGATCTCTGTACGCCGGCCGCAGCACCAGTGGCAGGTTCGCGTCCCGACCGTGAGGGGCCAGCGACGAAGTGGGTTGGGCCGCTCCACCCGTTGTGCACCCCGGGGGAATCAGCGTTCATTGGGACCTCTCGCCCTTGCGCCGGGGATTCGCCCCGACACTCCGCGTTGGGGACACCGGCCGCACGCCACCGCGGCGAAAGCGGCCGTTCTCACCCTTTTCTCCCCCATCATGACATTTCCATGTCGTCCGAACCTGGACACTTCCCTTACGCATTCCGCTGTTGCGAGTGACGATGCAATGGCATTCGGAGCGCCGGAGAGCAGGGTCCGGAGCCGCGGAATGCTGGGGGCGCAATGGCCGAGCTGGTCCGGTTCCGCACTGCGGGCGGGGCCGAGATCCTGGTGGAAGCCGCCGGGAGCTCGCCGCGGATGCGCGGCGCCGGCGGAGGCGACGTGGTCCGCGAGGCGGACGTGCCCGCTGAACTGCTGCTGGCGCGGGCCCGGGCGCTGGTGGCGGCGGCGGTCGGCGGCCTCGGCGGCACTGCGGCGGCCACCGGGGCGGACGCGGTCAGCGTCGAACTGGGCGTGCGGATCAGCGCCGACGGCGACGTGTACCTGGCGCAGAGCGCCGGCGAGGCTGCCCTGGCCGTCACCGTCACCTGGCGGCCGGTCCCGGAACCCTGACCGGTACGCCCGCGCGCCCGTTCACCGGGTCCGAAACGCGCACGGGGGCGCCCCCTGGTTCGGGAGCGCCCCGCCTGCTCTGCGGTGCTGCTGCTACTTGTGGGTGTACATCCGCTCGATGAGGTCGGCGTCGCGCTTCATGATGCGGGCGCGGCGGAGTTTCAGCGACGGGGTCATCGTCTCGTCCTCGACGCCGAACGGCGTGCCCAGGATGGTGAACGCCCGCACCGACTCCGCACGGGAGACCGCGCTGTTGCCGGCGTCGACCGCGATCTGGACCTCGGCGCGCAGGTCCGAGTCGTCGGCGAGGTCGGCGACGGTCGCGTCCGCCGACTTGCCGGCGCGCCCCTTCCACTGCTCGAACTCGTCCGGGTCCAGGGTGATCAGGGCGCTGACGAAGGAGCGGCCGTCGCCGATCAGCATGCACTGGTCGACCAGCGCGTGGTTGCGGATGCGCTCCTCGATCGGGACCGGGGCGACGTTCTTGCCGCCGGCCGTCACCAGGATCTCCTTCTTGCGCCCGGTCACCCGGATGAACCCGTCGCCGTCGTCGGTACCGAGGTCGCCGGAGGCGAACCAGCCGTCCGTGAACGCGGCCTCGGTCGCCTCGGGCCGGTTCCAGTACCGCTCGAAGACGGGGCCGCCCTTGAGCATGATCTCGCCGTCTTCGGCGAGCTTGACCTCAACGCCGGGCAGCGGCCCGCCGATGGTGCCGGGCCGGACGTGGCCGGGGGTGTTGGCGAGCACCGCCGCGGTGGTCTCGGTGAGCCCGTAGCCCTCGAAGACCTCCAGGCCGATGCCGCGGTAGAAGTGCAGCAGCCGCACGTCGAGCGCGCCGCCGCCGGAGATGACGCGGGTGCACCGGCCGCCGAGGGCGTCCATCAGCTTGCGGTAGACCAGCGGCTCGAACAGCTTGCGGCGCAGCCGCAGCCCGAGGCCGGGTCCGCCGGGAGCGTCCAGCGCGGTGGAGTAGGCGACCGCGGCGTCGGTGGCGGCGTCGAAGATGCGCCGGGTGAGGCCCTGGGTGCGGCGGCGCCCGCTGGCGTGGATCTTCTCCAGCACGTAGGGCACGCCGAGCAGGAAGGTCGGCTTGAAGGTCGCCAGGTCGGCGATCAGGTCGGCGACGCTGGCCGCGTGCCCCAGGCGGGCGCCGGCGTGGATGACGCCGACCTGCACCATGCGGCCGAAGACGTGCGCCAGGGGGAGGAAGAGCAGGGTGGAGGGGGCTTCCCCGGTCTCCGCGTCCTTCTCGAAGAGCACGGAGAGCGCGCTGGTGACCGCGTCGGTCTCGGCGAAGAAGTTGGCGTGGGTGAGCACGCAGCCCTTGGGGTCTCCGGTGGTGCCCGAGGTGTAGACGAGCGTCGCGGGATCGCCCGGCGCGACCCCCTCGCGCCGCCGGTCGACCTCGGTGTCCTCGACGGCGGCGCCCTCGGCGGCGAGGGCCTCCAGGGCGCCCGGGGCACCGTCGGCCGCGTCCAGCGTCCACAGGTGTGCCAAGCCGGGGACCTCGCCGCGGACGTCGGCGACGGCGGCCGTCGCGGCCGCGGTGTCGGCGATGCACCCGACAGCGCCGGAGTCGTTCAGGATCATCGCGATCTGTGCGCCGGAGGAGGACGGGTAGATCGGCACGGATACGGCGCCGGCGGCCCACACCGCGAAGTCGGCGATGGTCCACTCGTAGCGGTTGGCCGAGAGGAGTCCGACCCGGTCGCCGGGGCCGACGCCGGCCGCGATGAGGCCCTTGGCGACGTTGCGGACCTGGTCGCGGACTGCGGCGGCGGAGGCGTCGCGCCATTCGACGGCGCCGTCGGCGGCGGTCTCCTTGCGGGTGAGCATCGCGGCATCGGGGTGGTGCTCCGCGCGCTCGAACAGGATCTCGGCGAGGCCGCCCGTCGTCCGGGGCTCGCGTGCAGCGGGGGTGGAGATGTGCGTCACGCTTCCGTGTCTATCTGAGATTCTTCACAAAAGCGAACAAACACCCCGAAAACGGTCCATGAGAAAGGCCATACAGCCGCATGCAGGGGGAAGGGTGGCGGGGCCGGGCCCCCCGCTCCTGCCTCGGGCCGGCGGCCGGGGGCGCGGCCCGCTACAGCGCGAGGCGGACCATGATGGCGGTGCCCTCGGCGGTGACCTCGCCGTTGCAGCGGACCTCGCCGGAGACGAAGACCTTACGCCGCTCGGTACTGGTGACCCGCGCCGACACCTCCAGCGGCGTGTCGAGCGGGGTGGGGTTGCGGTAGTTGACGTCCAGGTTGGCGGTGAGGCCGGGCATACCCTGGGCGCTGGCCGCGCTGCCGAGCGCCTGGTCGAGGAGGGCCGCGAGCCAGCCGCCGTGGACCAGCCCGGGCGGGCCCTGGTAGACCCCGCCCATGGTGACCTCGCCGCGCACGCCGTCTGCGCCGCCGGCCAGCACCAGCGGCGGCGCAACGGGACTGAGGGCGCCGGACACGCCGTTGGTGAGGGTCTGGTGCTCGGCCCTGCCGTCACTCAGGGTCGTGCGGAGCATGGCGCCGCCGGGCAGGCGCTCGCCGCCGTCGCGCAGGATCTCCTCGGCCTTGGCGAGGGCGTCGGCGGCCGCGGTGAGGTCCGCAGCACCGGCACGGGTGTGCGCGGCGGCGTCGGCGAGCGACCGGACCCGCGCGACGAGGCCGGTGAGCTCCGCCGGAAGGTCGGCCTCGTCGACGACGTGAAGGCCGTAGTCGGCCGGGTTGAGCGCGTCTGCGGACGGGGTGTCGACCGTCATGTCTTCCTTCGATCACTCGCGGGGCGGCGCCGGTCGGCGGCCGCACTGTCGGACGCCCCGGGCACCCGGGACCGCCAGGCCATATTACCGATCGGTAAGTTAGTCGGGCGACCCGGTGCGCGGTGACGCTCGCCACGGGCAGGGCAGGCCGGAGGCGCGGCCCGTGCCGGGCCGGGTGACGGCGTCGGGCGCACCAGCGGCCGGCGCGGACCTCCGCGGGCAGCGGGTCATCCCCGGGGCGCGAGCTCCTTGGCCATGGTGATGTGCTCGATACCGGCCTCGGTGTAGACGCCGCCCCGCGCGGTGTAGCCGAGCCGGTCGTAGAAGCCGCGGGCGTGCAGCTGGGAGTGGAGTTCGACGCGCGCCAGGCCGCGCTCGGCGGCGATGGCCTCGAGCTCTGCGACGAGCAGGGCGCCGAGCCCTGCCCCGCGCGCCGCGGGGAGCACGGCCAAGCGGCCGAGGATGCCGGTGTCGCCGTCAGCGACGAGGCGGCCGGTGCCGGCCGGTGCGCCGCCGATCCGGGCCAGGACGTGGTCGGCGCCGGGGTCTTCGGCGTCCGGCTCCAGAGCGGCGGGCACCCCCTGCTCGGCGACGAACACGGCGCCGCGCACGACATAGCCGGCCGCCCGGTCGAGTTCACCGACCGCCGCTCGGACCTGCACCGCCGGCACCCGGTCCTGCGTTCCCGTCTGCATACCGCGCACCCTAGCGCCCGCCCGGGCTGCCGGCGCACCCGGCGGCGGCGCCTCCCTGCTCAGCGTGGCTAAGGTGGCGGTATGGGACCGGACGATCGCGAGAGTGCGCGCATGTGGCGTCACCCCGGACTCCCCGGGACGGATCTGCTGCGCGCGCACTACGTCCGGCACACGTTCCCGCCGCACAGCCACGACACCTACACGATCGCGGTGATCGACGCGGGCCTGGAGGAGTACCGGTACCGCGGCACACTGCAGCGCAGCGGGCCCGATTCGCTCGCGCTGGTCGAGCCCGGTGTCGTGCACACCGGCAACGCCGGCGTCCCCGAGGGCTGGCGCTACCGCGTGCAGTATCCGGAGGAGCCGGTGGTCACCGCGGCGGCGGCCGACCTCGGCCACCGCGGCCCGGTCCTGTTCACCTCCAGCTCGCCGCACGACCCCGAGCTGGCCGCGCTGCTGCGCTCCTCGCACCGCGCCGCCGAGCACGGGGACGCGCTGAGCGCCTCCTCACTGGCCCGGCAAGCGCTGCACGGCCTCGTCGCGCGCCACGCGCGGGCGCCCTCGGGCCGGCCGACCGCCGCTGCGGGACCCGCCGCGGTCGCCCAGGCCAGGCAGCTGCTGGAGTCCCGGCTCACCGACCCGCCGACGCTGGAGGAACTCGCCGCCCACTGCGGCACCGCACCGTTCGCCCTGCTGCGCGCGTTCCGCTCGGTGCACGGCCTGCCGCCGCACGCCTACCTGACCGACCTGCGCGTCCGCCGGGCACGCTCGCTGCTGGCCGGCGGACTCCCGCCGGCCGACACCGCCGCCTCCGTCGGATTCGCCGACCAGGCCCACCTCACCCGCCACTTCAAACGCCGCGTCGGCGTCCCGCCCGGCGCCTTCCAGCGCGGCGCCGCCCGCCCGCCGGGCTAGCCCGCCAGCGCAGGCATCCTCCACCGGCCACGAGCGGCAGACGCGCCGGCTGCACCGCCGCCGCCCGCCGCCGGCCGGCGATCGCGCCCGAGTCCCGGGCGTGCGGTCCCCCGCGGACCGCTCCTCTGCCGCCCTAGTGCCTGGTTTGAAGTGTCTGCCGGGTGGGCGGGTGCTCTGGAAGCCTTGGTCAACGTGGTGAAGCGCCATGAACTCACCCACGCCGAGTGGGCCCTGCCCACTCCGCTCATGCCCACTGATCCCCACAAGGGCCGGTAGGCCGATCACCGCTCCGTCATCAACGCGATCCTGTTTCGCACCCGCACCGGAATCCCAAGGCGTGACCTGCCCGAACGCTTCGGCCCCTGGGAGACCGCGGCCGGGCGCCACCGCCGATGGAGCCTGGACGGCACATGGCAGCGCATCGCCGACCGGCTTCGCTTCGACGCCGCCACCGGCGAAGAACTCATCGCCGGCGTGGACTCCACCAGCGCGCGGGCCCACCAGCACGCCGCCGGAGTCGCTAAAGGGGGGACACAGCCCGGCACGAAACGGACGGATCCGAAGCGCTCGGGCGCTCCCGCGGCGGACCGACTGCCAGGATTTACCTGCTGGCCGACCAGCACCGCCGCCCCTTGGCCGTGCTTACCGGCCCTGGCCAGCGCGGCGACGCCCCGATGTTCGAACCCTGATGGGCGCGCTGCGGTTGCCGCGCACTACCGGCCGGCCGCGGACCCGGCCGCTCGCCTGCTGGGCGACAAGGCCTACTCCTCGGCGGCGATTCGCGCCCACCTGTCCCGCCGCGCGATCACCGCCACCATCGCCCAGCTCGCCGACCAGCAGGCCGACCGCAGACGCAGCGGTCCGGCCGGTGGCAGGCCACCGGCCTTCGACCACCAGGCCTACCGCGGACGCACCACCGCAGAGCGGGCCGTCAACCCGCTCAAGCAGAACCGGGCGGTAGCGACCAGATACGACACGACAGCCGCGATCGACGACGGAACCGTTCACGTCGCCACCCTCCGCGGCTCCGCGACCTCACCCATCCCAAAGAACACGCCCTGTCCCGCTCCGGCCGGTCCGGGCCAGGGGCGCAACGGCGGCACCGGCCGCGGCGCCCCTGGCGGGCGGCACCGCTGGCGGTCGCGGGACGTGCAGGAACGTTCAAGACCGGGCGCCCCGGGGGCCGTACGGTCGCCGCATGACCACCACCCCTTCCCTTCGGGCGGCGCTGAGTGCGCCGCCGGTCCGGGACGCGCTGGGGATCGGCCTCGCGGTCGGGCTGTCCGGCGCGGCGTTCGGCACCGCCGCTGTCGCGGCCGGGCTGACCGCAGCCCAGGCGAGTGTGCTGAGCCTGCTCGCCTTCACCGGCGCTTCCCAGTTCGCGCTCATCGGCGTCATCGCCGGCGGCGGAGAGCTGCTCGCCGGGGCGCTCGGGGCGCTCCTGCTGGGCGCGCGCAACACACTGTACGGACTGCGCCTGTCCGACCTGCTGGGCTGGCGGGGGGCGCGGCGCCTCATCGCAGCACACGGCGTCATCGACGAGACCACCGCCGTGGCCGTCGCGCAGCGCACCCCCGCCGATGCGCGGACCGCTTTCGCCGTCTCCTACGCCGTCCTCTTCGCCACCTGGAACGCCACGACCCTGCTCGGCGCGCTCGCCACCGAACGCGTCGGCGACACCGACGCGCTCGGGCTCGACGCCGTCGGCCCGGCGATCTTCCTGGCGCTGCTCTGGCCGCGGCTGCGCGAGGGGCGGGCGGCCCGGCTCATCGCGGCCGGCGGCGCGATCGCCGCGGTCGCTGCCGTTCCGGTGCTGCCGCCCGGCGTTCCCGTGCTGGTGGCCGGCCTGGTCGCGCTGGCGGCGCTGATCCCGCGGCGGCGCCCCGCAGCGCCGGAGGACGGCGCGCAACCGGCCCCCTCTCCCGGCGGCACCCCCGACGAGGGCGGCACGGAGCGGCCGGGAACGGCGCAGGAGAACGGCGAGCGGGGGACCCGATGACGGCCTGGACGGCGATCGCCATCACCGCGGCAGGCTGCTACCTGCTGAAACTCGCAGGCCTGGCGGCGCCGCGCCGGCTCCTGGACGCCCCGGCCGTGCAGCGCTTCGCCGCCGCCGTGCCGGTGGCGCTGCTGGCCGCCCTGGTGGCTGTGCAGACCTTCAGCGATGGCGGCACCGCGCTCACCGCCGACACGGCGCGACTGGGCGGTGTGGCCGCGGCCGTCACCGCACTGCTGCTGCGCGCCCCCTTCCTCGCCGTGGTGGCCGCCGCCGCGGTGACCGCGGCGGGGCTGCGCGCCCTCGGGTACTAGGGCGTGTTGGGTGGACACCTGCCCTGCTGCGCGGCGCCCTGGCCCGCCCCTCGCGGCGTTCTCCTCAATCCATAGGAAAAAACCCGCCCTGACTCATCCGTCGGCCTTGCGACGGGTGCACCGCCGACACCGCTCGCGACGAACGCCACCCACCACACACGCCCGAGGTTCGGTGTCCGGGGCGCCGGTGACACCCGACGCCCTGACAGGGCGGTGAACAGCACCAGGGCCTTCCGGTTCCGGTGTGGACTGCGATCTGCACCGGCTCCCCGGGAGGCCCTCCTGCCCCGCCGCGACGCGCCTTGACCCGCATCGGATCGCCGGTGGCCCGCTACGAGCGCGACCGTCCGGCGGCTCGGGTGATCGGGTGCGCACCGGCAATGCCGGGGCCTGCGCCGCGAGCACTGGGCGCCCGGTCTGCTCGGTGCTGAGGATCCCGCCCAGACGGACCCGGCCCCTACGGCCGAACACCCGCCGAGCCTGTTCCCGCCTCGCGACACCACACCTCGGGCGCGTACGGCCGGCCGGCACCTCCCTCCCGGGGCGAACGGGTCGCGTGGGGCGTGACGCACCGGCCGCCTGTGGGAGAGGCTAGACCTGCCGTGAGCCGACGCCGATGGAAGGACCTCCCGTGCCCCTCGCTCCCGTCCCCACCGCCGCTGAGGCGGTCGCCGCCCATCTCGCCGCCGCGCACATCCGCCGCTTCTACACCGTGCCCGGGGAGAGCTTCCTGGAGCTGATCGACGCGGTCGACCGGCGCAGCGAGATCCAGCTGGTCTCCACCCGGCACGAGAGCGGCGCCGGGTTCATGGCCGAAGCGGAGGCCAAGCTCACCGGCCTGCCGGCGGTGGCCGCGGCCACCCGCGGCCCCGGCGCCGCCAACCTGGCGGTGGCCGTGCACACGGCGATGCAGGACTCCACGCCGATGCTGGTCTTCCTCGGCCAGGTGGAGACCGAGCGGCTCGGCCGGGAGGCGTTCCAGGAGGTCGACCTGACGGCGTTCTACGCGCCGATCACCAAGTGGTCCACGACGGTGACCCGCGCCGACCGGCTGGTGGAGGCCGTGGCGCGCGGCCTGCGGATCGCCACGTCGGGGCGGCCCGGACCGGTGATGATCGCGGTGCCCGGCGACCTCTTCGGGCAGCGGGTGCCGGCCCCGGAGCTGCTGCCCGGTGCGGTGCCGCCGCGGCCCGGACTCGCCGAGGAGGACCGGGACCGGCTGGCCCGCCGGCTGGTGGAGGCCGAGCGGCCGGTCATCATCGCCGGCGGCGGCGCGCGCGGCGCCCGCGAGGAGCTGATCCGGGTCGCCGAGCGGTTCCAGGCCGGTGTGTACACCGCATGGCGGCGCCAGGACGTCTTCCCCAATGACCACCCGCTCTACCTGGGGCACCTGGGGCTGGGCTGCCCCCCGGAGGTGCTGCCGCCGCTGGAGGGGTCGGACTGCGTCCTCGTCGTCGGCTCGCGGTTGAGCGAGATCACGACGCAGGGCTACCGGCTGCCCGCACCGGGGCTGCGCGCCGCCGATTCGCCGGTCGCCCAGATCGACATCGACCCGGACCAGGTGGGTGCGGTGGCCGGGGTGTGGCTGGGCGCGGTAGCCGACGCGCGGCGGGCGCTGCAGGCGCTCGCCGACTCCCCGCTGGCGGCGCTCTACCGCGACTTCGCGCCGGCCCACCGGGCCTGGGAGGAGACGGCGGAACCGCCGTCCCGCCCGGCGTCCTCCGGCACGGGCGAGGGCACGCTGCACCCCTGGGACGTGGTGCAGGTGCTGCGCGACGGGCTGCCCGCCGACACCGTGGTCACCAACGACGCCGGGAACTTCGCGGCCTTCCTGCACCGGGGCTGGCGCTACACCGAGCCGCGCACCCAGCTCGCGCCGACCAGCGGCGCCATGGGCTACGCGGTGCCGGCCGCGGTCGCCGCGAAGCTGGTGGAGCCGCACCGCACGGTGGTCGCTGCGGTCGGCGACGGCGGAGCACTGATGACCGGGCAGGAGATCGAGACGGCCGTGCGGACCGGCGCCGCCATCATCGTCGTGGTGTTCCAGAACGGCCTGTACGGCACGATCGCGATGCACCAGGCGCGGGAGCTGGGCCGGACGGCGGGTGTGGGCATCAGCGGCCCGCTCGACCTGGCCGGCTACGCCCGCTCGCTCGGCGCCCGCGGCGCCACCGCCACCGACCGCGACGGCCTTGCCAAGGCCCTTGCCGAGGCCGCAGCCGCCGATGTGGCCACGCTGATCGACGTCCGCACCGACCCGGACGCGATCAGCCCCTCCGCCACCCTCTCCGGGCTCATCGACGCGGCCGGCGAGGCCGGCTGACCCGCGCCGGCGGCGCCCCGGCCGCCGTCCGGTCTGCAGGGGCGCGCCGGCGCAGCCGGCCGCCCCCTGCCGGGGTCCGGCACCGCGGCATGGTCCGGGCCGCGCCGCCCGGTGCCGGTCGGCGCTTCGGGCGAAGCCCGGTCCCCTCCCCGGACCCGCCCAACCGCGCCGACGCCCGCGGCAAGGAGGGGGCACCGGGCCGGCGCCGCAGAACAGGGGGCGGAGTTCAGGCGCCGGCCGGGGTGCGGGCGTGGGCGGCCGCGCGGAGGGCGCCGACGGCGGCGCGGATGGCGGGGCGGCGGGCTGCGTCGGCGCGCCAGAAGGCGTAGACCTGGCGGACCAGGGCGGGCTGCACCTGGACGAGGCGGACGCCGTCCGGGACCGGCCCGCGGCCGAGGCGGGGCAGCACCGCTGCGCCGAGGTCGGCGGCGACCAGCGCCATCTTCGTCTGGTGCTCCTCGGCGGCGTGCGCGATCCTCGGCTCTGCGCCGCGCTCGCGCAGCGCCTTCTGCAGCCACTCGTCGCACGCGCCGCCGCGGGTCCAGCTGATCCACGGCAGGTCGGCGACGTCGTCGAGGGCCACCATGTCCCGGCAGGCCAGCGGGTGGCCGGCGGGCAGCGCGATGTCGGCGACGTCGTGCATCAGCGGCACCCGCTCCATGCCGGCCGGCAGCGACAGCGGCGCGCCGGCCCAGTCCACCACGACGGCGAGGTCGGCCTCGCCGCGCGCCATCGCCGGCAGACTCTCGTCAGGTTCCTGCTCGGACAGCTCGACGTGCAGGCCCGGGTGGCGCTCGCGCAGGGCGACGAGGGCCTGCGGCAGCAGGCCGCGGGAGGCGGTGGCGATGGCCGACAGCCGCAGCCGGCCGACGACGGCGCCGCGGTGCGCCTCCAGGTCGGCTTCGGCACGGCGGACCTGGGAGAGGATGCGGGCGGTGTGCTCGACCAGGACCTGCGCCGCTTCGGTGAGCCGGATGCCGCGGCCGTTGCGCTCGACAAGCGGCTGGCCGACCTCCCGCTCCAACTTGCTCAGCTGCTGGGACACCGCGGAGTTGGTGACCCGGAGCTCGTCGGCGGCGCCGGTGAGGGATCCGTTGGCGGCGATGGCGTGGAGGATGCGCATACGGTCCACACTCAGCATGGCCCCCATGCTAGCGATCAGCCCCGCTTAACAGCGCGGCGGATCTGCCGAATCCCGGATTAGCACCCCTTACCGGCGCCCCCGCGCCTCCGGGCGGGGTGACAACCCCCCGCACCCCCGCAACCCGCGCAGTGCCTCCGGGCGGGGTGACAACCCCCCGCACCCCCCGCAACCCGCTCTTGCCTGCCGTTGCGGCTGGCTGCCTTCTTCGGGCTCGGGTGCCGCGCAAAGCGGGCCGGGGGCGGCAGCGCCGCCCCCGGCCTGAAACACGTGGTCCGCGCGGGCGCGGTGGGTGGTCGGCGTTCGTCGCGATCGGTGTCGGCGGTGCACCCGTCGCACGGCCGGCGAAGGAGTCGGGGCGGGTTTTCCCTGTCGAGGAGAGGAGTACGCAGTGAGGGGCGGGCCAGGGCGACGCGCAGCAGGACAGGTGCCCACCCAACACGCCCTAGTCGTCGCGCAGTGCCTCGAGCGCCTGGGCGAGGTCGTCGGGGTAGTCGGCGGAGAAGGACACCGGCCGGCCCTCGGTGGGGTGGTCGAAGGAGAGCTGGACGGCGTGCAGCCACTGGCGGCGCACGCCGAGGCGCTCGGCGAGGGTGGGGTCGGCGCCGTACAGCCGGTCGCCGACGCACGGGTGCTTCAGCGCGGCCATGTGCACGCGGATCTGGTGCGTCCGCCCGGTCTCCAGCTTGATCGCAAGGAGGCTGGCCGCGCGGAACGCCTCCAGCGTGTCGTAGTGGGTGACCGAGGGGCGGCCGCCACTGACCACGGCGAAGCGGCCGTCGCCGCTGGGGTGCCGGTCGATGGGCGCGTCCACGGTGCCGCAGAGCGGGTCCGGGTGGCCCTGCACCAGCGTGTGGTAGCGCTTGTCGACGGTGCGCTCCTTGAAGGCGCGCTTGAGTACCGAGTAGGCCGCCTCGCTCTTGGCCAGCACCATGAGGCCGGTGGTGTTGGCGTCCAGCCGGTGCACGATGCCCTGCCGCTCGGCGGCGCCGCTGGTGCTCAGCCGCACGCCGGAGGCGAGCAGGCCCTCCAGCACCGACGGCCCGGTCCAGCCGACGGTGGGGTGGGCCACCACGCCGACCGGCTTGTCGACGACGACGATGTCGGCGTCCTCGTGCACGATGCGCAGGCCCGGCACCGGCTCGGCGCGCGGCACCGGGGCGCTCGGCGGCGGAGGAAGCTCCACCTCCAGCCAGGTGCCGGCCTGGACGCGGTCGGACTTGGCGCCCGGTGCGCCGTCGACGCGCACGTCGCCGGCGCCGATCAGCTCGGCGGCGCGGGTGCGGGACAGGCCGAACATGCGCGCGATGGCGGCGTCCAGCCGGTCCCCTTCGAGGCCGTCGGGCACCGGCATGCTGCGAAGGTCGCTCATCGGCGGCCGTCCTCCTCTGGTGCGGTGTCGTCGCCGGCCGGAAGCGCCGTGGCGCCGCCTGCGGCCGGGGGATCCGGCTCAGCGGCGCCACCGGCAGCGGCGGTGCTCCCCCGGTCCGGCTCCGCACCGGAGGCGTCTTCGGCTTCGGCGCTGCGGCCGCCGGACGCACCCGCCTCCGCGCCGTCCCCGGCGCCCTTCTTCTCGGCGTCGCCCTCGCGGGTGCCGTCGATGTTGACGCCGCGGAAGGCCAGCAGCACGGCGAGCGCGCTGCCCGCAACGAGGCAGGAGTCGGCGATGTTGAACACCGGCCAGTTCGGCAGCTGGATCCAGTCCACCACATGGCCGTGCAGCGGGCCCGGCGGACGGAAGATCCGGTCGGTGAGGTTGCCCAGCGCCCCGCCCAGGATCAGGGCCAGCGACACGGCCCACGGCAGGCTGCGCAGCGTGCGGGCCATCACCAGGATGTAGACGGCGACGCCGATGGTGATCAGGCTGAACACCCAGGTGATCCCGGTGCCCAGGGAGAATGCGGCCCCCGGGTTGAATACCAGGGTGAACTGCAGCAGTTCGCCCACGACCGGGATGCTCACCCCCGGCGTGAACCGGGCGAGCGCGATCTCCTTGGTGATGAAGTCGGCCACCAGCGCGGCACCGGCCAGGAGCAGGACGAGAAGGAAGCGCCGCGGCGGCGCCGCGGCGGCCTCCTCGGTACGGTTGCGGTCCCCGGAGGGCTCTACGTCAGTCAGCGACGCTCCTCGCGTTGTTTGCAGGCCACGCAGAGAAGTGCCCGCGGATACGCCTGCAGCCGGGCTTTGCCGATGGCCTGCCCGCATGAGGCGCACACCCCGTAGGTGCCCGCTTCCAGGCGGCCGATCGCCTGCTCGCTCTGCGCCAGCAGGTCACGAGTATTGTAGGACAGTGCGAGATCATGCTCGCGCTGATACGCCTTCGCACCGGTATCGGTGGAATCGTCCCCCGCGTTGGAGACCGCGTCGGCCTGCCACTCGGCCAGGCCCGATGCCGCGTCGGCGACCTGGCTGCGCAGCCGCTCCACATCGTTCTCCAGCTGCGCGCGGACCTCGTCCAGTTCCGCGCGCGTCCACGGCTCCTCACCGGTGCGCGCCGGGGGCACCTCCCCCGCCGCTGTCCGCGCCGCGCCCACGCGCGCCGCGCCTCCCTCGGATCCGACCGCAGCCGACGACACCATCGGGCACTCCCCCTCGCTCGCCCACGGGGCGCACTGCACCCCCGGTCCCCCTTGCGACGTGCGACGACGCCCGTTTCGAGCGCCCCCGCACGGTGCCAACGAAGCTTAGGCAGGCGGCGCGGACGAATCAACGGACCACGGCGGAAAGTCGGCATCCCTCCGCTCCCCGGCATTCGCCGCGGAGGGCGCAGCACGCCCCGGAGCGGCCGGAACCGCGCGGTCCGGACCCGCGCGGGGGAACCACCGCAGCTCCGCCGCGCGGAGGCCGCACGCCGCGGGGCCCGGCACCGCCTCAGTGCGCGACAGCGAACCCGCCGTAGTCGTCGGCCAGCAGGGCGAGGTGGGTCTCGTCGAACACGGCGGGCCCGCCGTGCGGCCCGACGCGCACCTCGATCACCCAGTCGGCGTCCTCGGCGTCGTCCTCCCCGGCCAGCTCGTCGCGGTGCACCGAACAGGGCGCGTACCCCTGGTCAGCGAGCTGCTCAGCCAGCTCTTCGGCGTCCTCCCGGTCGTGCACGGTGACCAGGACGGCCCCCTCCGCTGCGCTTGCCACGCCGCTCCCCTCCCTGCGGGCGGCGGCCCGGCGCCGGTGCGCCCGGCCGGCCCCTGCCCGGCTCTGCCTTCGGTCTGCTCCCCCGGCAGTATGGCGCAGCGGCGCAGCCGGGGACCCACCGCCTACCCCGGCTGCGGGCGGCGGAGGCGCTGCGCCCTGCCCCGCCGCGGGCACCGGGGACACCGCCGCCGAATCCAACGGCACCGCCCCCGGCGTTGGGCTATCCTCGTCGCAGATCCTTCTTCGCGACGAAGGGGACGAGTAGCGGCGGGCCCAGCCCACAGCGACCCGGGGACGGTGCGAGCCCGGGGGCATGGCCGCCGTGAAGATCACCCCGGAGCGGCCGGAAGAACAGGCGCACCGCGCCCCAGTAGACCCGGCACCGCGGCGCCAGCCGCGGCAATGAAGCGGGAGGCGTGCGCGCCTCCAAGGAGGGTGGTACCGCGGGGTCCGCCTCGTCCCTCCATCAGGCCAGCACCCGCGCATCCCGATGCGCGCACCTGATGGAAAGGCAGTCCGCCCGTGTCAGCCGCAGCACCACCGCCCGCAACGCCCGAGGACGGCGCCGGATCCCCGCGCCCCTTCCCCGCCCTCCCCGCGCAGATCGACCTGCCCGCGGTGGAGCACGATGTCCTGGCCCGCTGGTCGGAGCAGAAGGTGTTCGACCGCTCGCTGGACCGCACCAAGGACGGCCCCCGCTGGGTCTTCTACGAGGGTCCGCCCACCGGCAACGGCCGCCCCGGCGTGCACCACGTGGAGGCCCGCGTCTTCAAGGACGTCTTCCCGCGGTTCAAGACCATGAAGGGCTACCGCGTCGACCGCAAGGCCGGCTGGGACTGCCACGGCCTGCCGGTCGAGGTCGCGGTGGAGAAGGAGCTCGGCCTCAGCGGCAAGAAGGAGATCGAGGAGTACGGCGTCGCCGAGTTCAACGAGCGCTGCCGCGCCTCGGTGCTCCGGCACGTCGACGCCTTCTCCGAGATGACCGAGCGCATGGGCTACTGGGTCGACATGGGCGACGCCTACCGCACCATGGACCCCGCCTACGTCGAGTCGGTGTGGTGGGCGCTCAAGCGCATCTACGAGAAGGGCCTGCTGGTCCGCGACTACCGGATCAGCCCGTACTGCCCGCGGTGCGGCACCACGCTCGCCGACCACGAGCTGGCGCAGGGCTATGAGACGGTCACCGACCCCTCGGTCTACGTCCGCTTCCCGGTGACGTCGGGCCCGCTCGCCTCCCCGGAGCGCCCCACGTCGCTGCTGGTGTGGACGACCACGCCGTGGACCCTGGTCTCCAACACGGCGGTCGCGGTGCACCCGGACACCGACTACGTCGTCGCTACCGACGGCACCGAGCGGCTGATCGTCGCCGAGCCGCTGTTCGACGCCGTGTTCGGCGCCGACTCCGGCTGGACCCGCACCGGCGAGCGGTTCGAGGGCGCCGAGATGGAGCGCTGGTCCTACCAGCGCCCGTTCGACCTGGTCGGCTTCGACGAGCCGGCGCACTTCGTCGTGCTCGCCGACTACGTCACCGTGGACGACGGCACCGGCCTGGTGCACCAGGCACCCGCGTTCGGCGCCGACGACATGGCGGTGGCGCGCGCCTACCACCTGCCGGTGGTGAACCCGGTCCGCGCCGACGGCACCTTCGAGGAGGACCTCGCCCTGGTGGGCGGGGAGTTCTTCAAGACCGCCGACGCGGCCCTGGTCGCCGACCTGGACGCGCGCGGCCTGCTCTTCCGCCGCCAGGACTACGAGCACAGCTACCCGCACTGCTGGCGCTGCCACACCGCGCTGCTCTACTACGCGCTGCCGTCCTGGTACATCCGCACCACCGCGGTCAAGGACGAGCTGCTCGCGCAGAACGCCGCCACCAACTGGTACCCCGAGAACGTCAAGGAGGGGCGCTACGGCGAGTGGCTGCGCAACAACATCGACTGGGCGCTCTCCCGCAGCCGCTACTGGGGTACCCCGCTGCCGGTGTGGCACTGCAGCGACGAGCACCTGACCGTCGTCGGCTCGCTCTCGGAGCTGGGCGCGCTGGCCGGCCGGGACCTGAGCGCCCTGGACCCGCACCGGCCCTACGTCGACGACGTCGTCTTCGCCTGCCCGGAGTGCGGCGCGGACGCGCACCGGGTGCCCGAGGTGATCGACGCCTGGTTCGACTCGGGCTCCATGCCGTTCGCGCAGTGGGGTGCGCCGCACGCCAATGAGGACGTCTTCGCCGAGAGCTTCCCGGCGCAGTACATCTGCGAGGCGATCGACCAGACCCGCGGCTGGTTCTACTCGCTGATGGCGGTGAGCACCCTGGTGTTCGGCCGCTCCTCCTACGAGAACGTGGTCTGCCTCGGCCACATCCTCGCCGAGGACGGCCGGAAGATGAGCAAGCACCTGGGCAACGTCCTGGAGCCGATCCCGGTGATGGACCGGCACGGCGCGGACGCGCTGCGCTGGTTCATGCTGGCCAGCGGGTCGCCGTGGGCGGCGCGCCGGGTCGGGCACGCGGTGCTCGAGGAGATCGTCCGCAAGGTCCTGCTGACCTACTACAACACCGTCTCCTTCTTCACGCTCTACGCCAACGCCCAAGGCGGCTGGAGCCCGGAGGGCACCCCGGCGCCGGCACCGGAGGAGCGGCCGCTGCTGGACCGCTGGCTGCTGTCCGAGCTGCACCAGGTGGTGGCCGACGTGGACGCCGCCATGGAGTCCTTCGACACGACCGGCGCGGGCCGCCGGCTCACCGCGTTCGTGGACGACCTGTCCAACTGGTACGTCCGCCGGTCCCGGCGGCGGTTCTGGGCGGGTGCGGCGACGCCGGAGAGCGCCTCGGCGTTCGCGACCCTGTACGAGACGCTGACGACCGTGACGCGGCTGCTGGCGCCGATGATCCCGTTCCTCACCGACCACGTGTGGTCGGCGCTGCGCCGGCCGGGCGACGCGGAGTCGGTGCACCTGGCCGACTGGCCGGAGTCCCGCCCCGACCTGGTGGACGCGCGCCTGTCGGAGCAGATGGCGCTGGTCCGCCGCCTCGTCGAGCTGGGCCGGGCCGCGCGGGTGGACTCGGGGATGCGCACCCGCCAGCCGCTGGGCCGGGCGCTGGTCGGCGCGGCCGGCTTCGCGGACCTGCCGGAGCAGCTGCGCGGCCAGGTGGCCGAGGAGCTGAACGTGGCGGGGCTGGACCCGCTCGCCGCGGTCGGCGGCGACCTGGTGGACTACCGGGTCAAGCCGAACTTCCGCGCGCTGGGCAAGCGGTTCGCCAAGCGCACGCCGCTGGTCGCCGCAGCAGTCGGCGAGGCGGACGCGGCGGAGCTGGTGGCCTCGGTCCGCTCCACCGGCTGGGCGCAGGTGCAGGTGGAGGGCGAGCCGGTGGAGGTGAGCGCGGACGAGCTGCTGGTCAGCGAGCAGCCGCGGGAGGGCTGGGCGGTCGCCGGCGAAGGCGGCGAGACGGTCGCGCTCGACCTGGAGCTCACTCCGGAGCTGCGCCGTGCGGGCCTGGCCCGCGAGGTGGTCCGGCTGGTACAGGACGCCCGCAAGAGCAGCGGCCTGGACATCTCCGACCGGATCGAGCTGGTCTGGTCGGCGGAGTCGGCGGAGACGGCGGCGGCGCTCGCCGAACACGGCACCGCCATCGCGGGCGAGGTCCTCGCGGTCTCCTTCACCGAGGCCGCGGAGTTCGCCGGCGGATCCGAACCGTACACGGTCGCCTCGGACGAGTTCGGCCTCACGGTCCGCATCCGCAAGGCCTGACGCAGCACCGTGCGGCCCCGTCCCCGCTGCCGCGGGGCGGGGCCGCCGTCGTGCCCGCGGATCCGCCCGGGCCGGCCGTGCCGGCGCCGGGCCGCCGGGTGGTACCGCGGCCCGCAGACGGCATCCCCGCGGTTGGCGGCGTCCCCGGAGGGCAGGCGGGATCGCGGCGGCGCAACCAGCTGCCGCAGGTCAGGGGAGGCGCTCCGCCGGCTCCGCTGCAGCGGGGCGAGCGGGCCTCGCTCACGGGGCCCGGGCGGCCGTGCAAGCAGTCCGCGCCGGGCACGTCCGCCCCGCGAAGGCACACCTGCCGGCCGGGGCGCTGCTCCGGCCCGGGGGGACAGCCGCGGGTGCGGCCGGGGGCGGCGCGGCGCCGCCCCGCTGGTGCCCGCCGACGCGGCGACTCCGGCGCCCCGGCGGCGGCGCACCGCCCCCGGGACCGCTCAGGTCCTCCCGCGGGGTGCGCCGGCGGAGCGCGGAGTAGTGGCGGCTGGGCGCCCCGGCGCCCCGTGCCGCGGCTGACTCGCTGTCCAGGCAGGTCGCCGGAGCAGCGGGCGGAGAGAAACGGCGCGGCCGCCGCCCCGCGTGCGGAACGGCGGCCGCGGCGCGCTTGCGCGGAGCTACTTCTTCTTCGCGGCGGAGTCCTCCGCGGCGGGCTCTGCTGCCGCGCCGTCGCCGGCAGCCGCGGCGTCCTCGGAGCCCGACGCGCTCTCGGTGGCCTCGTCGCCCGCTTCCTCGGCACCGGCGTCCGGCGCGGCCGCTGTTCCGGTGTCCCCGGCCCCGCCCCCGGCCCCCGGCTCCGGTTCCGGGTCAGCGCCGTCCGGCTCCTGCGCGGCCTCCGGTTCGGAGCCGGCGCGGGCCGCTGCGTCCGCGCCATCGGCGGAGGAGGGGGAACGCAGGCCGTCGACGAAGGCAGCGAAGGAGTCGTCGGAGGCGTCGTCGTCGGAGACAGTGGCGCCGGTCTGCTCCTCCTCGCGGCCCTGCCCGCGCGCGGGTTCTGCTGCCGGGGCGCCGTCAGCGCCGGCTGCGGGTTCGGTGGCGTCGCCAGCGGCCTCGGCGGCCGGGCCGCCTTCGGTGCCGGGTGCATCCGCGGCGGCCGCAGAGCCCGCGGTGTCCGCGGCCTCGGACTCGGTCTCCGACTCGGCGGGTCCGCCGGCAGCCGCGCCCGTCTCTGCTTCGGCGCTCTGCTCGGACCCGGTGGCGGCGGCTTCCGGGTCGCCGTCGGAGGCTTCGCCGTCGGCGGGGGCGGTGATCGCGGCGGCAGTGTCCGCGGTAGCCCCGCCCGGCCCGGCGGCAGCGGTGGTGACAGGCTCTTCAGCGGCGGTGTCGTCAGCCGCCGCGTGATCGTCTTCTTCTGCGGTGCCGTCTTCCGCGCCGTCTTCCGCGCTGCCCGCGGCAGGGGCGTCCTGCGCGCCCTGCCCGGTGTCTGCGGCGGCATCGGCCGTTCCCTCGGTGCCGCCGGGAGGGCTGTCGGCCCCCTCCCCTGAACCGGAGGGCTCCTCCGAGGCGGCCCCGGCCGCAGACGCGCCTGCGTCCGCTGCGCCGGCGGCGTCCTCATCTGCGGCGGCTGCGCTCTCCGGCGCAGCGGCGGCCGCCGCCGGCGGCGGGACGTCCTGCGCGCGCCCCTCGGGTCCGGCCGGCTCGGGGTCCGGTCGGAGGGGCGGCGCGACGTCCCCGCCGCCGGTGCGGAGGGCGTCTCCGCGGGGCGCCGGCACACGCTGATCGGCCGGCGGGCCCCCAGCGGGCCCGGACGCAGCGCCGGACGGGGCCGGCGGCGGCGTCGGTGCGGGCGGAGCCGCGGTAGATCCGGATACTCCCGCTGCCGCGGGTACGCGGTCCCTGCCGGTGGAGACGGACGCCTTCCCCAAACCGTCCGTTTGCACACCGGCCTGCACGGGGCGTCCTGCGCCCCGCTGCGCGGCACCTCTCGCAGCGACCTCTCCCAGCCCCAGTTCGGCACGCGATCTGACCAGTTCCACCGCGAGGGCGACAGCGCTGGCGCCGCCCAGTGCCAGGGCGACGTAGACCAGGCTGACCTGGGCTGCCGCCACGGCGATCACGATGAGGACCAGTGCCGCAGCGAGTGCGGCGAGGCTGCTGAGGATCAACACGGGCGTCGCTGACCTTCACTCATGGCAGGGAATCCGGATGCGGCGCTCAGCGCCGGTCGTGCGGCCCTTCGCCCGGGTGGAATCCGCCGTGCGGAGCCGGCTCCGGCTGCTGCTGCGCGAACGGGTTGCCGCCGGGGCCGCCGTGCGGCATGGCCGGAGCACCGCCGGTCGGCGCCTGCATGGTCTGGAAACCGCCGGTGGTGTTGAGGTTCGGCGGCGCGGCCGGCTCGTTGCCGGTCTCGCTGAGCTCGCGCAGCTGGCGCTCGAAGTAGTCCTTCAGGCGCGCGCGGTACTCCCGCTCGAAGTCCTTCAGCACCTCGACCTTGTGCTCGAGGTCCTCACGCTGCTGCACCAGCGAGCCCATGACCTGGCGGTGCCGCTCCTGGGCGTCGCGGTCGAGGTTCTCGGAGCGGGCGCGGGCCTCGTTGACGATCTGCTCGGCCTGGCGGCGGGCCTTGCCGAGGATGTCGTCCGCCTCGTGCCGGGCGCGGCCGAGGGTCTCGTCGGCTTCGCGGCGCGCGTCCGAGATCGCCTGGTCGGCGGTCTGCTGGGCGAGCGCGAGCACGCGGGCGGCGGTGTCCATGTTCTCTTCGGACCCGGGCAGCCCCATGTTGGCCATCGCAGCGGGCAGCTGCTGCTCAACCTGCTGCTGCATCTGCTGCACGGGCTGCGGCGGCTGCTGCGCCTGGGGCTGCGGCTGAGGCTGCGGTTCGGGCTCGGGCGCCATCTGCTCCTGCGGCGGCGCCTGCTGGAAGTCCTGCATGCCGGCGTTGGGCACCTTGCCGCGGAGGCATTCGGCGAGCTTGCCGCGCAGCTCCTCGTTCTCCTGGATGAGGCGGTCCAGCTCGGACTCGACCTCGTCGAGGAAGGCGTCGACCTCTTCCTCGTCGTACCCCGGTCGTAGCCGGGTCGTGCTGAACTGCTTGTTCCGCACATCCGCGGGTGTCAGCGGCATGTTCGTCTCCTTGGCGCGCTTGGACTTTATCCGTAGGGACGCTACCTGATCGTGACCTTACGGCAATCCGGATCATGAACAAGACCACATATCGGAACCGGTGCGTACGGATCCGACATATGGCGGCGGTCAGGCGGCCATCAGGGTGAGCCCGGCCGTCCTGACGACCTGTGTCAGGATCACCACGATCAGGAACAGGACCGTGAAGCTGAGGTCCAGCGCCACACTGCCCAACCTGACCGGCTTGATAAACCGCCGAAGGAACTTCAGCGGAGGGTCGGTCACCGTGTACACCGTCTCCGCAATCACGAGCACGAAGCCCGACGGGCGCCAGGATCGCGCGAACGCCTGGACGAGTTCGAAGACCAGCCGGGCCAGCAGCACCAGCATGAACACGTTCAGGACGATGTAGAGCACGTTGAGGACGATGATCACGGTCGCTTCCCGACCCAATCTGTGTACAGCGGTCTAACTCTGATTGAAGAACCCTCGCTCCGCGATCCGTGCCTTGTCTTCGGCGGTCACCTCAACATTAGCCGGAGACAGCAGGAACACCTTGTTCGTCACCCGCTCGATGTCTCCGTGCAGGCCGAAGATCAGCCCCGCCGCGAAGTCGACGAGGCGCTTGGCGTCGCTGTCGACCATCTCGGTGAGGTTCATGATCACCGGGATCCCCTCCCGGAAGTGCTCTCCGATAGTACGCGCCTCGTTGTAGGTGCGCGGATGGAGCGTGGTGATCCGGGCCAGATCGGCTTTTGCCGTCGCCGCAGGAGCGCGCCGCTCCACCGGAGCGCCCGCGGCATCGCCGGCGTCGCTCACGGCGTCGGCGCGGTGATCGCCGCCATACGGGTCCGCGTCGCGGTCCCGCCGGTCTTCAACGGCCTCGTCGAAGTCGTCGAAGTCATCATATTCGTCCGCATAGCGGTGATCGTAGCGGTCGTCCTCCAAGAGGCCGAGGTAGACCGCCATCTTGCGCATCGCGCCGGCCATCTCTCATGCCCTCCGTCGTCCCTGTGGTGCGGCACCGCAGAGGACTGCATCGAGTCCGCCTGGATCCGCCGAGGCCAGCAGCGCGGGCGAACTCGACAGATGGGCGCCAAGGTCCATGTGGGGACATTACCCCACGTTCGGGCCCCGGGAGCCGAGCAACGCCGTACCGAGGCGCAGGTGTGTCGCGCCCTGTTCAACGGCCGCTTCGAGGTCCTGGCTCATGCCCGCCGACACCACTCCCGCACGAGGGTAGCGATCCCGGATGACCTCCGCGACCGTGCGGAGCCGGGCGAAGGCCGCGGAGGGGTCGCCGCCGAGTGGCGCCACCCCCATCACGCCGCCGATCTCGAGCGCCTCCTGGTCGGCGATCGCGGCGGCGACCTCCGGTGCGTCGGCCGGGTCGGCACCGCCGCGCGGCCCGAGTACTCCGGGCCGCGCCTGCGGGTCGAGGTCGACCTGGACGAGGCAGGTCAGCCGCCGCCCGGCGGCGCGCGCCCGCTCACCGAGCGCGGCGGCCAGCCGGAGGCGGTCCACCGAGTGGACGACGTCGGCGTAGCGGGCGACCGAGCGCGCCTTGTTGGTCTGCAGCTGTCCGACGAAGTGCCGCCGGAGCGGCAGGTCGGCGGTTTCCGCCGCCTTCGGAGCGGCCTCCTGGTCCCGGTTCTCCCCGACGTCGGTGAGGCCGAGGTCGGCGAGGATGCGGACATCGGAGGCGGGATAGGTCTTGGTCACAGCGATGATGGTCACATCGCCGGGTGCGCGGCCGGCCTTCTCGCAGGCCGCGGCGGCACGCTCGCGCACCGCATCCAGGTTGGCGGCGATCGCGCGCCGCCGCTCTGCACCGCCTGCGGATACCGGTCCGTCCATCACGCCTCCCCCGTGTGCGGGGCCGCCCCGCGCGCCGCGCCGTCCCGCCAGACGAATCCGGCGAGGCGGCCGGTCGGCGCAGCGCGCCGGTGCGAGAACAGCCCCTCGGTCTCATAGGTGCAGCGCTCGTCCACCCGGATCTGGCCGACACCGGCCGCCCGGAGCTGGGCGGCGACCGCCGCGCGCAGATCGACAGAGGGTGTCCCGTGCCGGGTGGTTGAGGCCCCCTCCGGAACACGGGCGGCCATCGCGGCGCGCATCTCCTCGGGGACCTCGTAGCAGGCGCCGCAGATCGCGGGCCCGAGCGCAACGACCATTCTGCCCGGTTGTGCACCCTTGTGCACCATGGTGTCGACGAGCGCGGCCGCGACACCGCGCAGGGTGCCCTCCCGCCCGGAGTGCGCGGCGCCGATCACGCCGGCCGCTCCGTCGGCGGCGAGGATCGGCAGGCAGTCGGCGGCAAGCGAGGCGAGCACGAGGTCGTTGCGGCCGGTCACCACAGCGTCGACCCGGTCCACGGTGCCGGGCGCGTCGGCGACCGCGGCGTCGGCGCTGTGCACCTGCCCCATCCACACCACGCGGTCCGGGTCGAAGCCGAGCCGCTCACCGGCGATCCGGCGGTTCCCCCGCACCGCTGCGGGGTCGTCGGGGACTCCGGCGCCCAGGTTGAGCGTGTCGAACGGCGCACCGCTGACGCCGCCGTCGTAGCGGCCGGTGAATGCGGCGTGCACGCCGGGGGCGAGCCGGAAGGCGGTGGACATGGCGGGGGCGTCTCCTCGGGTGCGGATGGGGCGGACGCGCAAAAGCGTACCGGCGGCGGAATGCTCCGCCGCCGGTGCCTGCGCTCCACCGGGACCGGTGGGCCGCCCGTTCGCTGCCGCTGCGCCCGATGCCGTGCCCGGTGCCGCTTGAGGCAGCGCCGCCTAAGGCAGTGCTGCCGTGTGTGCAGCGCTACTTCAGAAGGGGCTGTCTCAGGCGTGCTGGTGCAGCGCGCTGCCCCGCTGTCCTGCTCGTGCGGTGCGGCTGCCCGGCACAGCGCCGTCCGCTACTTCAGGAAGTCCGGCACGTCCAGGTCGTCCGGGTCGTCGAAGATGACGCGACGGCGCGGCGTCGGGACGTCGTTGCCGCGCGGGAAGGGGCCGTCGGTGCGCCGGCCCGGGTGCGAGCCGCCCTCGCCGAGCGGGTGGATCGGCCGCGGGCGCGGCTCGTCCGCGGGGGCCGGGGCGGCGCCGGCCTCGTCAGCCGGGCCGCTCTCCTGCACGGCCGGGGCCTGCGGCTCGGCCGGCGGCTCGACCGGCTCCGGCTCGGGCTCGGGTTCGGGCCGGACCTGCTCGGCGGGCTCCGCCGCCACCGGCTCGGCCGGGGCCGGCGGTTCCGCGGC